>CAYNQK010000118.1:0-8591 GCA_964399285.1 uncultured Spirochaetales bacterium
AAGCAGACGCCTTAGCCCCTAGGCTACATCCCGATGGACGCCCGGGATATCCAAGGCGATCCCCTCCTCGCGGAGGCGGAAATCCTATTCCGCGCTCCCGTTCATGTCAATCCTCGCATCCGGTATCGGATTCAACGGTCGAACGGCATCTCCTGGAGCCAATGCGAGATAGGGGCCTCTCCGGTAAAGGACAAGCGAGGTCCGCCCGTGCGTACGCGACGAGAAAAAACTTGACAGAATGAAAAACGGGCCGCATCATCTTTTTGCCGCCGTTGCCGCAAAATATCATGATTGGCGGCGTCAAGGAGCCAGTATGAGCCTGAGCACCGATCTCGTGCGGAACGTGGCGATCACGGGCCACGGTTCCACCGGCAAGACAACCCTGCTTGAACACATCCTCTTCGCGGGCGGAGCCATTCCCAAACCCGAGACTATAGAATCCGGAAAGACCGTCTCCGACTACCAGGACGAGGAAATCCAGCGCAAGATCTCGGTCCATTCCACCCTCTCGCACGTCGCCGTTCGCGACCGGAAGATAAACTTCATCGACACCCCCGGATCCTCCGACTTCATCGGCGAGGTGACTCTCGCTTTCCGGAGCTGCGAGCTCGCCCTCGTCCTCCTCGACGGCCGCTCGGGCGTGCAGATCGAGACGATCAAGTCCTGGCGCAACCTCACTACCCGCAACAAGCCCCGGGCCGTCTTCGTCACGCGCCTCGACGAGGAACGTTCCGACTACGCGAAGGCCCTCGAGGACGTCAAGGAGAAATTCAAGGTGTCCCCCGTTCCCGTGACCATTCCCATGGGCTCGGGGCCCGGTTTCAAGGGCGTCATCGACGTCCTCTCGCGCAAGGCGTACCCGGTGCCCTCCTCGCATGACCAGAAGGAATCCGCGGCGGACATGCCCGCCGAGTTCAAGGACCAGGTCGAGGCGGCTCGCTCCGCCCTCGCGGAAGCCGCCGCCGAGGGCGACGACGCGCTCATGGACAAGTACCTTACCGAGGGCGCGCTCTCCGACGCCGAAATAATCTCCGGCCTCCGCGCCGCGCTCGCGGCCAACAAGATAGTCCCCGCCTTCGCCGGTTCCGGCGTCAAGAACTCGGGCTGCGCCGCCCTCCTCGACTTCATCGCCGACATCGGCCCCTCCCCCCTCTCGCTCGCTCCCGAGCCCGTCTCGAGAGGCGGCAAGGACGAGCTCATCGCGGTCGATCCCGCGAAGCCCTTCTCCGGCATGGTATTCAAGACCCAGATCGACCAGTTCTCGGGCCGGCTCTCCTTCATCAAAGTCATCACCGGCAAGCTCGCCCCCGACATGGAGATCGTCGTCGCCCGTGACGGGAAAAAGGAGAAGGTCGGGAAGCTCTACGTCGCGATGGGCAAGAAGCTCGAGGAAACCAAGGAGATCGTCGCCGGAGACATCGGCATCATCGCCAAGGCCGTATCGCTCAAGACGAACGACACGCTCATCGCCGCGGGCGAGGCGGTCTTCTCGTTCGCTCCCCTGAAGCTTCCCGCCCCCGTCCACATGGTCGCCATCTCCGCCACGTCCAAGAAGGAGGACGACAAGCTTTCCGAGCTCCTCTACAAGGCCGCCGAGGAGGACCTCACCTTCAACATCGCCTTCAACGCCGAGACGCACGAGACCGTGATCGGCGGCATGGGCGAGCTCCAGATCAACATGATCCTCGACAGGATCCGCCACTCGCAGAAGATCGAGATGGAGACCAGGATCCCCCGCGTCGCCTACCGCGAGACGATCCAGAAAAAGTCGGGCGCGGAGTACACGCACAAGCAGCAGACCGCCGGCCACGGCCAGTACGCGAAGGTCGTTCTCGAGATCGAGCCCCTCGAGCGGGGCAAGAAGTACCTCTTCGAGAACGCGGTCTTCGGCGGGGCGGTCTCCAAGGGCTTCATCCCGGGAATCGAGAAGGGCATCCACCAGGCCATGGAGGGCGGCGTGCTGGCCCAGTACCCAGTCGTGGACGTCCTCGTGCGCCTCACGGACGGCAAGGAGCACCCGGTTGATTCTTCCGAGATGTCCTTCAAGCTCGCGGCCCGCGGCGCCTTCAAGGAGTCCATGAAGCAGGCCAATCCCGTTCTTCTCGAGCCCGTCATGAACCTCACGGTCTTCGCGGAGGAGAAGTACCTGGGCGACGTCATGTCCGACCTCTCGGGCAAGCGCGGGCGCATCTCGGGCCAGCAGCCCATCGGAGGCGGCATCGACGAGATCAAGGCGCAGGTGCCCCAGGCCGAGCTCCTCCGCTACGCTATCGATCTCAGGTCCATCACCTCCGGCACCGGCGCGTTCGAGGTCGAATTCGACCACTACGCGCCGATCTCGGGAAAGATCGCAGAGGAGGTCATCAAGGCGGCCGCCGCGTTCAAGAAGGAAGAGACCGAGGACGAGTGATCGACCGACGCGAACCCATCGTCCGCTATCATCGCCGGTTCCCCTCGGGAGCCGGCTTTTTTTCGTTCAGCGCATCGCCGGGCGTACCGATCTCATCGGATGCGCGCCTGAGGGCAGGACGAACGCGCCGCCCCGAGGAGTCGCTCCGCCTCCGATTCCGAGGTGGCCGGCATGGTCGACCACGCGGGATCGAGCGTCCTCCCCGGCCTGAACCGTTGGAGGACCCAGTCCTCGCCGGGCTCGATCAGGCGCCCCATCTCCGCGAGGTCCTCCTCCTCGGCGAAGCCCGGCGCGAGGGTCGTCCGCATCTCGCGGGGCATGCCGCGCTCGCGTAGTGCGCCCAGGGTAGCCCTGATGCGCGCCTCGGCGTCCTCGGGCGCGCCCGGTATCCTTTCCGCGTACCTTCGCGGGACGGTCTTCAAGTCGAGGGCGACGAAGTCAGCGTCGATTTTCGCCACGGCATCGGGCCTCATGCCGTTCGTATCGATCTTGACGGCGTACGATAGGGCGCGCGCCGCGGCGACCATGCGCGGGAGCTCCCGAGAAAGGAGGGGTTCTCCCCCTGAGAACACGATACCG
Source organism: uncultured Spirochaetales bacterium (assembly GCA_964399285.1). Taxonomy (GTDB): domain Bacteria; phylum Spirochaetota; class Spirochaetia; order Treponematales; family JBGSOB01; genus CAYNQK01. The sequence goes on from CAYNQK010000118.1 coordinate 2,990, forward strand.
CCGAGCACGCCTTTTCGCTTCTCGAGGAACGCGAGAGCCTCTTCCCACTCGATGAGATCGTCCGCGGCATCCGGGAAGCCGGATGGCTTCGCGAGCTCGGGGTTGTGGCAGAACGGGCAGGAAAGGTCGCAGCCCGGGAGGAAGGCCACGCAGGCCACCCGTCCCGGAAAGTCGATGAGGGAGGTCTTCTGGAGGCCCAGCCTCATGCGCTGACGCCGCGCTCCATCCTCTTCCTGAGGTCGCCGAGGGAATGGGCCCTGAAGAGCTCCCGCTTGTCGTCATCGAAGAAGATGACGGTGGGCGAGGCCATGACGCCGTACTTCCTCGCGGCGCTGAGCCCTTCCTCGGTGTCGACGTCCACGTGGACGCCGTCGATCCCGAGCTCGCTCACGTAGGCCTTGACGGGCGGGCAGTTGGGGCAGAGGTCACGCAGGAAAAGGACGTAAGCCTTGGGATCGGCCTTTTCCGCCGGCGCGACGGCATTCGCGTTCGAGGGGGCGTCCTCGCGGACCTTCGCGTCCGCCGCGGCTTCCTCCTCCGCCACGGCCCGGGAGGCCTTGATGACGCTGAAGAGCTCGCGCTCGCCGTATTCCTCCCTCTTGCCCTTGTTCCAGTTCTTCACGGACCGGTAATAGCCCACGATCCTCGTATAGACCTCGGTCTCGGTCCCGCGCACGCTCGAGAGCTCCTGCTTGAGCGCGTCAATCTCCCTGTCTATCTCCTCGATCCTCGCCGATGCCATACGATCCCTCCCCCTGGTGCATAACCCGCCTCGCTCCCGCCATCGGCGAGCGCGAGCTTGACTCGCGGCCGCCAATCGGCTGTCGCGAGTTTTCCCGTCATTGGATCTCGGCCCGTTCCTTCTCGAGCGCCTCGATCTTCGCCATGATGCCCCGCTTCCGCTCTTCCTTGCAGGTGGGGCACTCGAAATGCTCGCCCTTGAGGTAGCCGTGCACGGGGCATACCGAAAAGGTGGGCGATATGGTGAAATAGGGTATCCGGTAGTTGTTCGCCATCGAACGGACGAGGCTCATGCAGGATCTCCAGTCGTCCACGGCCTCGGAGAGGAATGCGTGGAACACCGTCCCGCCCGTGTACTGGGTCTGGAGCTCCTCCTGGTGGTCGAGGGCCTCGAAGATGTCGTCCGTGTGCCCCACGGGGAGCTGGCTCGAGTTGGTGTAGTAGGGCTCGTTCTCGCCGGCGGTGATGATGTCCGCGTAGCGTTCCTTGTCGTGCTTGGCGAGCCGGTAGGAGGTGGATTCCGCGGGCGTGGCCTCGAGGTTGTAGAGGTCCCCGTACTGCTCCTGGTAGTCCTGGAGACGTTCGCGCATGTGCTTGAGGACCTCGAGGGCGAAGGCCTTTCCCTCCCTCGTCGTGATGTCCTTGTCCGATCCCAGGAAGTTGCGCGCGCACGCGTTCATCCCCACGAGGCCGATGGTCGAGAAGTGGTTGTCGAGCCCCTTGAGGTAGCGCTTCGTGTACGGGAAGAGCCCTCCCTTGAGGAGCCGCGCGATGACCTTCCTCTTGATGGAGAGGCTCCGTGCCGCGAGGTCCATGACCTCGTCCAGCCTCCTGTAGAATTCCGTCTTGGAGTTGGAGAGGTAGCCGATCCTGGGCATGTTGACCGTGACCACGCCGATGGACCCCGTGAGCTCGTCCGAGCCGAAGAGCCCGCCGCCGCGCTTCCTGAGCTCGCGCTTGTCGAGCTGGAGCCTGCAGCACATGGAGCGGACGTCGCCCGGGTTTAAGTCGGAGTTGACGAAATTCTGGAAATAAGGCGTCCCGTACTTCGCCGTCATCTCGAAGAGGAGCCTGGCGTTCGGCGACTCCCAGTCGAAGTCCTTGGTGACGTTGTAGGTCGGTATCGGGTACTGGAAGCCCCTGCCCTCCGCGTCGCCCTCCTTCATGAGGTTGATGAGGACGCGATTGAGGAGATCCATCTCCGGCTGGCACTCGCCGTAGGTGAAGCCCGCCTCCTTGCCGCCGACGACCGCCTGCCGGTCTCGCAGGTCCTCGGGCACGGTCCAATCCAGGGTGACGTTGGTGAAGGGGGCCTGGCTGCCCCAGCGGCTCGGCGTGTTGACGCCGAAGAGGAAGCTCTGGATGCACTGCCGGACCTCGTCCTCGGTCATGCGGTCCTTCTTCACGAAGGGAGCGAGGTAGGTGTCGAAGGAGGAGAGCGCCTGGGCGCCCGCCCACTCGTTCTGCATCACCCCGAGGAAATTCACCATCTGCTGGACGAGGGTGGAGCGGTGCTTGGCAGGCTTTGAGGTGATCTTGTCGGGAACGCCCCCGAGACCCTCCTGGATGAGCCCGCGGAGGGACCACCCCGCGCAGTAACCGGAGAACATGGAGAGGTCGTGGAGGTGGAAGTCCGCCTCCCGGTGGGCCTTCGCGATCTCCTCGGGGTAGATGTTCTTGAGCCAGTAGTTGGCCGTTATCGTCCCCGAGTTGTGCAGGATGAGGCCGCCCAGGGAGAAGTTGACGTTCGCGTTCTCCTTGACCCGCCAGTCCGACTGCGAGAGGTAGCCGTTCATGGTCGTGTCGATGTCGAGCATGAGGCGCCGCGAGTCCCGGATCGCCTCGTGGCGGGCCCGGTAGAGGATGTACGCGCGGGCCACGTCGACCTCGCGCTCCTCTATCAGGGCCTCCTCCACGAGGTCCTGGATCTCCTCGATGGCCGGAATGGAGTTGGGATGGCGCCCCGACATCATCGCGGCGAGCTTCCGCTCGACGACAGAGGCTATCTCCTCGGCGCGCTCGGCGAAGGAGACTCCGCGCACCGCCTTGAAGGCCTTGTCCACCGCTTCCGCGATCTTGTCCCGGGCGTACTTCTCGATCTGCCCGGAACGCTTGACCACGTGCTTGATGAAGGGCGCCTCGCCCTGCTCCCCCCCCTCCCCGAGGAAGGACCTCCACTCCGGAAACACCACTTGCTCGGACATCGACTCTCCCCCCAGTTTTTAACGATGCTCTCGCTCCCACGACCACGGGCGGACACGGCGCTAGCCCCCGGAAGACTCCTTCTTCCCCAAGGACTCTATCTCAGTGAGGAATTCGCTGATGCTCTCGAACTTCCTGTATACCGACGCGAAACGGACGTACGCCACCTTATCCGTCGCGAAGAGGCGCTTCAGGACCATCTCGCCGATTTCCTGGCTCGACCCTTCCCTGTTGCCCTTCCCCTTCATGGCGGCCTCGTCCTCGATCTCGTTGACGATGTTCTCGACCGACATCCTGGACACCGGGCGCTTCTCGAGCGCCCGCGCGATCCCGCGCTCGAGCTTCTCCCGGTCGAACGGCTCCCTGCGCCCGTCCCGCTTGACGGTCATCAGGGGCTTTTCTTCTATCCGTTCGTAGCTCGTGAAACGGTACTCGCAGGCGAGGCATTCTCGGCGTCTGCGGATGCTTTCCCCGTTCGCCAGGGTCCGGGAATCGATTACCCGGTCATCCATGCTTCCGCAGTGTGGACATCGCACGCCGGAAATCCTCCTACTGACATTTTCGGATCACCACAAGCTATTCCACACAACAAATTGTGGTATTTCGAACCAAACGGGACTATAGCACAGGATAATGGGCCGCGCAAGACGTAAAAAACGCTTTTTGGAAAAAAACGAGGGGTTCGAAGAGGGGGAACCACTAGATATCGAGGCGGATGGAGTCAAGGTCGCAAATATCGGGAATTATCTCCTGAAAGCGCTCGAGACGCTCCCTCGCTCGGTCAAGAGAACGCCTGAAAACGGCATTTTGCCGTCCATCGATCGTGGATAGGTTCTGGAGGGATTCGTAACGGGCTCCCGGCTCCGGTTTGGAGATGGCGGAGAGCATGAGAACGATGATCCTGACAGACCTCTGGAACTCCGCGAGGATCCTATCGGCGTCGGAGGAAGCCGCCTGGATGGCGGCGAGGATCCTATTCTGCTTGGAGCCCGTGGAGGCGAAATCCAGCCGCGCCTCTTCGTAGAGCTTTCCCAGGTCTCCCTTCCGGGAAAGCCTCGTCTGGAAGGACTTGAGGATCTCGGGCGTCTTGAAAAAGTCGTTGCAGGCGTCCGTGAATTCCAGCCGGTTGTCCTGCCTGAAGAACTGTCCGTCGATGATGACGATCTTGAGCGGCCGATTCACTTCCTCGACGAAGACCGTGTCGAAGGCCGTCTCGATGAAGGCGAAGAGGAACCCGTGGCGCACGACGAGGGCCTCGGGTTCGTTCCCGTTCAGCCAGGCGCCCGCCTCCACCTTCCTTCCCCCGAGGAATTCCTCGACTTCGGCCTGAAGACGCATGCGCTTCCGGTCGCGCGCGAAACCCTGGTGCCTGCCCTCGATCCTCGACTTCCAGGCCGACTTGTAGAGGGTGAACCAGTCCTCCCCGCCCGATACCTGCCTGGGCGCGTACGAGAGCTCCCTCCGCGCGTACCGGACGAGGTCGACGAGGGGGACGTCCGCCATGAAGGATCGGATGTCCTTGACGGCGGCGTCGGCCTTGCGCATCGAGTCCTTGATCGAGGATTCGAGCGCCGCGGGGTCGTCCTTGAACATCCGTTGGAGCGGGAAGAGGAACATAAGCTCCAGGAGGTCCTCGGGAGGGGGTTCGTACATCGACGCCAGGACGTCCGCGAGCTCGGAGAGCGGCTGCGAGGCGAGCGCGAGGGGATGGCTCCGCCTTCCCGCCGAATCGGGCTCGAAGGCGGAGGCGAATCGGTCGAAGGGGAAGGAGGCGAGCCTCTTGAGGCAGAAAAGGGTGCGGAATTGCCGGTACATCGCCTTCTTCCGCTCCTCCGGCACGATCGAGAGTATCCCGTCCATGGATTCGAGGCACTGCCTGAGGACCGCTTGGTCGTCCCAGCCGCGGTTGTCGTCTCCGACGGAATAGGGATCGCATTCCCGTCCGAGCCGCCGATCCGTATCCTCCATGTACACCGAGCCGAGAAAGGCCGAGAATTCGCCCTTGTCGCGTTCGAGGCTCCCCTCCAGGGCGCTATAAAAGAACCGCGAAGCGTCCTTGAGCCGTTCGAGCCGGGAGAGGAATCCTTCGGTGAGCCTCCCCTGACGGGTATCCACGAGGTTGGCCGCTCGGGCATCGATTTTCGACCTGAGCCCGTTGAGGAGACGCTCCTGGTACATCTCCACGGGCTTCTTGCGCTTGAAGAAACCCAGGATCGCGCATACCAGGTGCTCCCAGAACCCCTTCCGTGCGAAAGACTCCTGAATGTCCGCGTATTCCGATCCGCTTACGTCCTCATCCGCCTCGCGGAAGGGTCCGGAACTGTATTGAATCGATTCCGTGATCCTCGTGAAGAGCGCCTTGCGCTCATCTTCCGGAATCTGAGAGGCGAGCGAATCGAAGATCGTATTCTCGCGCGGCATTGATTTCATCATAGAGCCGGGGTATGGTGCGGTCAAGCTATAAACAAAACCGCGGTTCCGCGCGCTCAGCGCGCTTTTCCGGCCTCCGGCCGGCGCGCTCTTCGGTTCGAACCCGCGGGCAAAAAAAGAGCCGTCCTTTCGGACGGCTTCAATCCTCCCCCGCGCGGGTTCGAGCCACGGACCCAGTGGTGAACCGCCACTTGCTCTGCCAACTGCGCTACAGGGGAACGCTCTTTAT
>CAYNQK010000119.1:0-8566 GCA_964399285.1 uncultured Spirochaetales bacterium
CGCCGGTCCTGACCCTCCAATACTTCACCGACCCCAAGGGCGTCCTCCGCTCCTCGAGCGACGCGCCCCTCGATATCGGGCAGGACGGCTCCGGGCTGTTCTACAACCTCCTTTACAAGAACGCCGAGCAGGCGCGGAAATACCGCATCGACCATCTCAGGCAGGGTCGCCTGCTCTACATACTCCTGGATGGAGAGACGCCTCGGCAGGAGCTCTCCTTCAGGGACTTCAAGACCGGGGTCGACTATTCGCTCGCCCTCAACCAGAAGGTCGTCGAGAGCGGGGAGACGGTCTATTCCTCATTCTCCCTCGAGATCGTCGCCAAGAGCGCTGCCGGCGCCGAGCGTTCGTTCCGGGGCGGCACCCCGTCGGTCAAGCGGACCGGCGTGGAGGGCTATCTCATCCGCAGGGTCGTGCTGTCTCCCGACGAGCGTTTCATGATTATCGTGGTCGAGAAGAAAGTGCGCGCGAGGGACGCCGATTCCCTTAGGTACATGGTCGAGGCCGTCAAGCTGGATTGACGGCTCCGCCCCGGACGGTCCGGGGCGCACGGTTCGTTGGTACGGGGGCTCGCCGATGAGAGGCGGCCCCTTTGTTTTATCCGGCGGGAGGGACGCTCGATGAGGATGCGCGCAAAGGCCGGCAGGGCCGCATGGGCGTTCGCCGCCTTATACGCGATACTGGCTTCCGGATGCGCCCGGAGGGGGGGCGCGGGCGCGGGGAACGCCGATTCCTTCCGGATCCCGCTCGACGACGGCCCCAAAGCCTTCGTCTTCGGTTCCGCCGGGGGCGGGCCGCTCCTTTCGCCGCTCGCGGGGGGATCGCCGATGGAGGCGCCGGCCCGCCGAGAGGCGTGGACGGCGGCCGTCCACGCGCGTGGCTTCGCGCGGGTCGGGGACCGCCTCGTTTGCTTCGTGAACGGCGTCGGCGTTGCGTGGTTCGCGGCTTCCGCGGACGGCGGCCTGACCGCCCTCGTCTCGAGGGATCTCGAGTCTTTCGGAGGCCGGACCGTCACCGCCGTATGGACGGATGGGATCCGGGCCTACGCGTTCCTCGCCGCGAACGACGCCTTCGGCCCCGCCGCAGCCTCATCACGCCTCGTTTCCATCGCGCCCGGCGAAGCTGCATTCCGCGACGAGCCCTTCCCCTTCGCCGACGCGTACCCGCCGCCGTGGAAGGTCGTATCGGCGCATCCGGCTCCGCCGGAATCGATCCGCTACCAATTGATCCGCGAGCCGGCCGAGGGCGAGGACAGCGCCGAGGAGGCTTACGTCGAAACGTCCGGCTCGGGAAGCTGGAAGAAGATCTCGTCGGCGGCGTATCTATCCGCGTGGAATCCCGCGAGCGTCGATCGCGCGCCGGCCGCGGCCATCGGCCTCGCGGAGCCCGCGCCGATACTGGCCCGCTACGGACGCGCCGAGGGAGAAGCCTTCCTGGCCCTGAATCTGCGGAAAGCGCCCTTTTTCAGCCTGGACTGCTACGCGCTTTCGGGCGATCCCGGAGCCCTCTTCACGGCGGACGCCTGGGCCTGGGTCGACGCCGGCATAGCGATCGCCGCCTATCCGGACGGAACCCTCCGGTTCCGGAACGAGGATCGCGCCGGGATCGTCAAGTCGGCGAGGCTGCCCGCGCTCCCGGCGAGCCTCGACTACGGAGAGTGCGCTGCGCTCGGGAACGTCGCGTTCGCGGCTTGGGCCGAGAGCGTCTATCCCGACACGCTCAGGGCGGGGATTACGGTTTCAAGGATTTATTGACTGACGGCCGGCACGTCGGCCAGGCCGCGCCTCCTCAAGAGGAGACGTCGCGCGGAGCGGCCGCGTTCAGGCCCAGCTTTCGATCGGGACGCCTTCCTTGGCCATGATCTCGTAGACGAGAACCTGGAGGATGAGCCGTTCGAGTCCCAGGGGCGAGGAGCGGAGTTCGGCGTCCGCCTCCGTGAGCCGCGAGAGGACGCGGCGGCACGCGGCGCGCGGGAATCGGGCGGATGCCTGCCTGTAGAGCTTCTGCTGCTTCTTGGAGCGGAGGCCTGACCTGAGGAAGGCCTCGTCCGCGGAGAGCCCCGAGGCCATGCAGGCCTCGAAGGACTCGAGCCGCGCGAAGCACCATTGGAGCCCCGCGAGTAACCCGATGGGCTCGCCTTCTTTGGAGTAGAGGATCTTCTCGAGAGTCTCGAGCGCCTCCTCGAGGCCGTCGGCGCAGATCCTGTCGAAGAGCGAGAAGGCGTCCTCCGCGCGGTTGTGGCTGAGATAGGCTTCGACCGTCCCTTCGTCGAGCGCGGCGCCGGGTTCCATGAACAGGGCGAGCCTGGAGCATTCCTCCTTGAGGGCCTCGGTGTTGTTCTCCACGAGCTCGAGGATTGCCTGGACCGCCTCCTCGGTCACGCCCGCGCCCTTGCGCTTGAAGAAGGAGCGGACCCATTCCTCTTTCCTGTCCTCGAAGAGCTCCCAGAAGATCTTCGTGCGCCGTTCGCCCGCCGCGTCCTTGATCCCCTTGTCCACGCCCGCCTGGTCCGAGAGGAGGACGAGGACGGCGTCGTCCGAAGGAGCCTTGATGTAGTCTATCAGGACCGACGCGTCGGCCTTGGAGCCGATCTGCTCGATCCCTTGGTAGATGAAGACGCGCATGGAGGCGAAGAGCGCGCCGTTGCGCATCTCGGACACGAGCTCGGAGGGCTTGGTCTCCGGCAGGTAGCGGCGGTACTCTTCGGGCTTCGACCCCGCATCGGCGGCGGCCATGGAGACGATCCTGCGGATGAAATCGTTCTTCTCGCCGAGCTCCGGGCCGAGGAGGAGGTAGACGCGCTCCGCGCCCTCGCCGCCGGGGCGGGCGCCATCGCGCGCGGACGGGCTCAAGCGTAGGTCCTGATGAGGCCTTTGAGGCGGCCGAGGATCCTGGCCTCCTGCGTGTAGATGGCGGGGAAGGCCGGATTCTCGGCCTGGAGCTTGATGCGGTTGTTCTCGCGGAAGAAGCGCTTCAGCGTGACGGACTCGTCCACCATGGCCACGACGATCTCGCCGTCCTCGGCAGTCGTTTTCTCCTCGATGAGGGCGATGTCGCCGTTCATGATCCCGACGTCCTTCATGGAGTCGCCCCGCACGCGGAGCGCGAAGCAGGCCCGCTTCCCGAGCATGTGCGCGGGGACGGTGATGACCTTCTCGCGGTTCTCGTCGGCGAAGAGGGGCTTCCCGGCCGCCACCTCCCCGAGGAGGGGCACGTCCACGGCCTGGTCCTCGCGCTCGCCGCGGTCCAGGACCTCCACCGCCCTGGAGCGGTTCCCCTCGACCCGGAGGGCGCCCTTCTTCTCGAGGGCCTTCACGTGGTCGTAGGCCCCCTTCACGGAGATGGAGAAACGCTCGGCGATCTCGCGGATCGTCGGCGGGTAGGCCCGCTTGGAGACGTATCCGGAGATGAACTCGAGGACTTCTTTTTGGCGTTCGGTCAGGTTCTTCATCTCTCGATCTGGATTCCGTATTTCTTGAGCTTGGCGTGGAGGTTCGAGGGGTAGACCCCCAGGGCTTCCGCCGTCCTGGAGATATTATATCCGCATTCGCGGAGTTTTTGCTCTATGAAATTTTTCTCGAAGGCGTCCTTGGCGTCCCCGAGCTTGAGGATCGCGAAGGTTCCCGGGATCTCCTGGCCGTCGCCCGCGATGGGCGGCTTGCCGATCCCGGGCCGGGAGAGGAAGTGCTCGACCGTTTCGCGGGATACGGGCGACTCGTCGCTCATCACGCAGACGCGCTCCACGATGTTCTTGAGTTCCCTGACGTTGCCGGGCCAGGGGTGCTCCGCGAGAGCGGCCAAAGCCTCCGCGGAGAAGGACTTGGACGTTCCCGCCGAGGGCCCGAGGCCCTCCACGAAGGCCTCCACGAGGAGCGCGACGTCCTCCTTGCGTTCACGGAGCGGGGGCATCCGGATGGGGATGACGTTGAGCCTGAAGTAGAGGTCCTCGCGGAACCGCCCCGCCTCGATCTCGGCCCTGAGGTCCTTGTTGGTGGCCGCGATGACGCGGACGTCCACGGAGATGGACTCCTCGCTCCCCACGCGTTCGAATTTCAGCTCCTGGATGGCCCTGAGGACCTTGGCCTGGGCCTGGAGGCTCATGTCCGCGATCTCGTCCAGGAAAATGGTGCCGCCGTCGGCGACCTCGAACTTTCCCTTGCGCTTGGCAACGGCGTCCGTGAAGGCGCCCTTCTCGTGGCCGAAGAGCTCGCTCTCGATGAGGCTCTCCGGTATGGCGGCGCAGTTCACCTCCACGAAGGGGCGGCCCGAGCGCTGGCTCAGCCGGTGGATCTCCCTGGCCGCGAGCTCCTTGCCGGTCCCGTTCTCCCCGGTGATGAGGACGCGCGCGTCCGACCCCGCGGACTGCCTGATGGCCGCGAGCACCGTCTTCATGGCGGGGCTCTCCGCGACCATGGGCTCGGCCGCGGCCTTCTCCCCGCGGAGCTTCCGGTTCTCTTCCTTGAGGACGCCGATGGCGAGGGCGTTGCGCGTGGCGGTGATGATGCGGTCTATGGAAAGGGGCTTCTCGATGAAATCGTAGGCGCCGAGCTTCACGGCCTGCACGGCCATGTCGATGTTCGCGTGCCCGGATATGATGACGACCTCGACGTCCGGCCAGGACGCCTTGATGTCCTTGAGGACGTCCATGCCGCCCTTGCGCGGCAGCCAGATGTCAAGGAGCACGAGGTCGACGCGCTCCTCGCGCATGATGGAGAGGCCGACGATGCCGTCCTCCGCGGTGAGCACGCGGTACTTCTCGTCCTCGAGGATGTCCTTGACGGCGCTGCGGATGCCGCTCTCGTCGTCAATTACCAATACGGTTCGCATGGTCACCCCGGTCCGCGTTCCCCATGGCATCGTCCACGGGCAGATCGATGAAGAACGTGGCGCCCGATCCCTCCTCGGATTCGAACCAGACTTCGCCCTTATGGTCTATCACGATGTGCTCGACGATCGACAGCCCGAGCCCCGTTCCCTTCTGCTTCGTGGTGAAATACGGGGTGAAGAGCTTGTCCTTCAGGCTCGCCGGGATGCCGGGACCCGTATCGCTGATTTGAATTCTACAATAACGGGATTCCGAGCGTTTGACAAGGTCGGACCTGACGGAGATCGAGCCCTCGCCTTCCATGGCGTCGATCGCGTTCAGGAAGAGGTTCATGAAGAGCTGGCGGATGTGGCCGCGGTCCGCGCGTATGACGACGCCAGGCGCGATGCCGGCGAGATCGATCCGCACCCCGGGATGGCCCGAGGCGAGCGACCGCGCGACCTCCGAGGCGACGCCGCCCAGATCCGTCCATTCGAACTGGGGCTCGGGCAGGCGCGCGAAGTCCCTGAACTCCTCGAGGAGGGCGGCGAGGCCGTCCACCTCCTGGATGATGGAGAGCATCGCCGGCTCGAGGATCTCCGAGGTGGAGGCGGGCTCGGCGCGATGCCGCTTGAGCACGCGCTCCGCGGAGAGCCTGATGGGCGTGAGGGGATTCTTGATCTCGTGCGCGAGCTTCTGAGCGATGTCCTGCCACGCGCTCAGCTTCTCCGCCTGGACGATCGCGGAGCGGGAGCGACCGAGGTCGGCGACCATGCGGTTGAAGGAGGTCATGAGGCCGGCGAAATCGTCGCGGGGCCTCGCGAGGAGCCTGGTCCCGAGATCTCCCGACGCGACGCCCGAAATCGCGCGCTCGATGGCGTCGAGGGGCTTCGAGGCGAGGTCCGAGGCGACCGCCGCGAACAGCGCGGCCGCGAGGAGGAGGGGCGCCGCGAGGAGGACGTACAGCAGCGCGAGGGCGGTACGATAGCGAGGTATGACTGCAGACACCGCCGAGGATTCCCGGGAGGCGGCGTTGAGGTCCTCGGAGATAGCGGTCCAGTACGCCGGGAATTCGAGAGCGATCACCACGGCCCAGCGCCGCCCGCCCGATTCGATCTCCTTGCGGTAGCGGATGGCGTAGCCCCCCTGCGTGTCGCGGCTCGGGAGCTCGCCGTCGCCGTACATCGCCGCGCCGGAGTACCGCTCCCAATAGGGCTCGGCGCCCGCGGAGGAGGCGGGCGCCGCCCTTCCTCCCTCCGCCGGGAAGATCTGCGCCGCCGCGATCCTCGGATCGAGGTCCCGGAGGCGAGAGAGGAGTCCCTCGGCGTCGTCGGGAGCGTAGCGCGGCGCGAGTCCGGGAAGGCTCCGCTCCGCGACGGCCGCGAGGTTCTCCCTCATGAGGTCGGCGTAGTCCAGCGATAGGCGCTCCCCTCCCTTTATGGCTCCCTCGATCCGCGCGTTGAACCAGGTGGAAGCGGCTCCGTCGAGCGCGCTCCAGAAGACGAGCGCCTGCGGCGCCGACGCGAGCAGGGCGACCGCCGCGAAGAGCCCTATCAGCCTGATGCGGAAACGCCCGCCCGCCGCCGAGCCGTCCCTCGACCTCGCGGATCGGACCACTGAATAGACCGCCAGCGCGGCGATCGCGCAGGAGAGGGCGATGAGGATGGCGGCCGTCGCGCCGAGCGGGGCGCCGGCGCCCGAGAGGTTCTCCGCGAGGCCCCTGCTGAACACGAGCACGGCCGCGGAGAGGATGCAATAGAGGGCTACGACGGAGAAGAGGTCGAAGAATCCCGAGCGGCGTCGGGAGAGCGGTTCCATGGCGAGGCCCCTAATCCGCGACGGCCGCGGCGGGTCCCGGCCGCGGCGTCATTCCGACTCGAAGCGGGTCACGAAGAGGCGTTCCAGCGCGTCGACCGCCTCCGCCTCGTCCTCGCCCTCCGCCTGGATGGTCAGGGTGGAATTGTAGGTCGCCCCCATGGCGAGGATGCCCATGATGGATTTCCCGTTGATGCGCTCCTCCCCGCGGGCGAACATGATCATCGATTTGAATTTGCTCGCGGTCTGGACGATCATCGCGGCCGGACGGGCATGGATGCCCGCCCTGTTCTGTATGGTGACTGTGCGCTCGGTCATAGCCGGGGAGTCCTCCTGGGCGGCCCCCCCGGTCGAGGAGGCCCGCGGGAGAGGCGCTAGATCGCGTCTTCCTGCCCGAAGTATACGGCACGGGCGCTCTCGCTTTCAAGCCATTTGAGGACGTTCTGGTTGAACTCCTTGGCGGAGTAGTAGCCCATCTTCTTGAGGCGCTCGTTCATCGCCGCCGTCTCGATGATGATGGGGATGTTGCGCCCCGGCTTCACGGGGATCTCGAGGAGGTGGACTTTCACCCCGAGGAGCTCCATGTTCTGGTCGTCCGTCCCGAGGCGGTCGTAGACGGTCTCGGCTGACCAGTCCTCGAGCTTGCAGATGAGCTGGATCTGCTTCTTGTCGCGGATCGCGCCGACGCCGAAGAGGTGCGTGACGTTGATGATCCCGAGGCCGCGGATCTCCATGTGGTGCCCGATGATCTTGTTGGTACCCGCGCCCATGAGGACGTTGCCGTTCACGCAATGGATCTCCACGGAGTCGTCGGCGACGAGCCGATGCCCGCGCTCGATCAGCTCGAGCGCCGTCTCGCTCTTCCCGATGCCGGAATCCCCGATGATGAGGATGCCCAGGCCGAAGACCTCGACGAGGACGCCGTGCATGGTGACGTGCGGCGCGAAGATGTTCGTGAGCGCGCGGAGCACGCGCGTGGAGAACTCGCTCGAGAAGAGGTCGGTCTGGAGGACGGGGCAGCCCGAGGCCTCCGCCATGGCCATGAACGGCGCGGGCGGCTGGATGCCGTGCGTGAAGATGCAGCAGGGCATGCTGAAGGTGAAGTACTTCTCGAGGGTCTCCCAGCGGTTCTCCGACTCGAGCTTGGCGAGGTACGCGTTCTCTCCGCGCCCGAAGAGCTGTATCCGCTGGTACGCGAAGGAATCGAAGAAGCCCGAGAGCGCGAGCCCCGGCCTGTTCAGGTCCGGGATCGATATCTCTCGCCCGAGGCCCTTCCTCCCGCCAAGGCACTTGAGGTCCAGGGCGTTGTGGTCCTTGAGGTCCAGGTCCAGGAGGTCGAGGACCGTGAAGCGCTTATCCGCCATGGGGACATGATAGGGCTTCCTAGGGGAAAGAGAAAGGGGGAATTCGGGATTTTCTCTTGTTAGCGTTTCGTCCTAATCCCTAATCCGCGGGGCCTGGCAGAGATATGCGCGCCTCTCTTGTCCTCCTTTTCGGGTATAGATTCGGGTATAACGTGCGGAGACGTTCGGCGCGCATATCTCCGCCACCCGCGCTGTTATCGAATACAACGAAACGCTCTGGGCGTATCCCGCCCCCTTTCTCTCTCCCCTAGAACCCCTCACTCATTCCCTACCAAGAACTCAAGGCCTACGAGCGGGTATGGATGCAAGGGCGTGGTTCCCCGACTGCGGTCAAACTCCCATGGCGCGGGCGATCTCCGACATGGAGGAGAGGACGGGGCGGTAGAAGGCGGCGTCCTTGAAGACGCCCTGGCGTTCGAAATGGACGGCGTCCTCGGCGACGCGCAGCGAGGGATAAGCCTGGATGGCGCGGAGGATCGCGTCCCTGAGGGTCGAGGAGGAAAGGAGCGATCGGATCGATTCCTCGTCGTCGCCCTTCACCATCACCGCCCCGATCATCCCCCCGCACCCAATCCACAACATT
>CAYNQK010000120.1:0-8486 GCA_964399285.1 uncultured Spirochaetales bacterium
CCTTGCCCACCAGGTCCGCGGCGATGTCAGCGGTCTTGGTGTAGATGCCGCCGCCCGCCTTCGCGAGGAGCGCGAGGGACGAGGCGCCGAAGGAGAAGCCGAGGACGATCTCGGCGTCGCCGGTGAGCTTGTAGATGAGGCACATGCCGATGGTGGCGATGCCGACCATGGCGAGGCCGAGCACGGCGCCGGCGCGGTAGGCCACGTTGAAGGCCGGGGCGATGCCCTTCGCGGCCGCGGTGGCGGTGCGGAGGTTGGCCCTGACGGCCACGGACATGCCCATGTAGCCCGCGATGGCGGAGCAGACGGCGCCGACCACGAAGGCCAGGGCGATGAAGCCGCCGTGAGCCCAGCCCTTGCCTTCGGTGCTGGCGAAGACGAAGAAGAGGATGATCGCGAGCGCGATGGCGACGACCGTGAGCGTTCCGTACAAGCGCTTCAGGTAGGCCCAGGCGCCTTCCTTGATGTACTGAGCGATCTTGCGGGCTTTTTCGCTGCCCTCATCCTGCTTTTTTACCCAGAAATACATCAAGATGGCGCCGACGAGCGAAATCGCTCCGAGACCCATCCCGATGTAGAGCCAAAGAACGGGATCCATAAGTCCTCCTATGGGGATATGGCGGAATAGTAGCGTTTAAGAAGCTTTTTATACAAGCGGTTAAGCCCTTTTTCGCAGACAAAAACGGCCCGAACGTCATTTCCTTGACGCGGCGCCGCCCAGATTCGATACTTACCAGCAAGAAAGAAATGGAAAATACGGGGGGGCGATGCGGGCCGATGGTCAAATAATAAGCATCCTCTATTTATCTCCATATTTGATATCGCTTTCACTCGTCATCGGAGTGTCCATTTACGCCTTCTCTTCGGGCAGGGGCAGGGCGATCCGGGCGTACGGATGGATGTGCGTCCTCGAGGCGGCCCTCATCGGCCTCTTCCTCCTCGAGAACCTCGTGCCCGACCTCGCCTCGCGCGTGTTCCTGGAATCCGCTGAGATCGTCATCCTCCTCGCCGCCCCTACCGCGTTCCTCGCCATCGTCCACGCCTTCAGGAGCGACCTGCCCTACGCCTCATCCTGGTGGTTCCGGGCTTCCATCGTCCTGCCTGCGATCTTCACTCTCCTCCTCCCCTTCGAATTCTTCCGAGGACTCGTGATGATCGATCCGCGGCTCGCGCCGCATCCCCTCGGAAGCGAGCTCGCGTACGGATTCGGGCCCCTCTACTTCGTCTCCGACGCATACGTGTACGGTTCTTTCGCGGCGGGCATGATCCGCCTCGCTCTCGACTTGCGGCAGCACGAGGGGCGGCGCTTCGCGAGGGGCCTGCTCGCCATACTCTGCACCCTCGTGCCCGTCGGCCTCTCCACGCTCACCTACCTCGCTCCCGGCGTTTTCCCGTACCGGGACATGTCCCCGATCGCCTTCGGCCTGGGCACCCTTATCATCCTCATTCCCCTCGGGCGCATCAGGTTCTTCGACAACATCCCCTACGCGGAGTCGCTCGCCTTCATGGAGCTGCCCGAGGCCGTGCTCATCTTCGACGAGCGGCGGAACCTCCTCGAGGCGAACAAGGCGGCTCGCTACCTCTTCGGTCTCGGGAGGATGCCCTACGGGACGGCGCGCTCCGCGTCCCTCCTCGACGGGCTCGACGGCCTCAGGGAGGAGCTCGGCGGGGACGGGGGCGTCTGCGAGATCGGCCTCAGGGTCGGCGACGCCGAACGGGAATTCTCCGTGCAGACGGCGCCCGTGCTCTTCCGCGGGAAGCCCGCGGGGAGCATCGCGTCCTTCACGGACGTCACCAACCTCAACAACGCCGGGCTCGCGCTCAGGCGCATGCGGGACGGCCTCGAGTCGATGGTGCGCGAGCGGACGGCCGACCTCCAGTCCGAGGTCCAGAGGCGGAGAGAGGCGGAGGGCCTCCTCCTCGTCCTCAACGAGGAGCTCAGGAACACCCAGAAGGAGATCATGCTCACCCTGAGCGAGGTGGTGGAGAACCGCTCCAAGGAGACGGCCAACCACGTGCTCCGCGTGGCCCAGTTCAGCTACGAGATAGCGATGGCCTTCGGCGCCGGCGAAGAGCGCGCCTCGATGATCCGGGACGCCGCGCCCCTCCACGACATCGGCAAGGTCGCGATCCCCGACCGCATCCTCAACAAGCCCACGGGCCTGAGCGACGACGAGTGGGACGTCATGAGGACGCACACGGAGATCGGTTACGACATTCTCCGGAGCTCGCAGCGGGACCTCCTCAAGATCGCGGCCGTCATAGCGCGGGAGCACCACGAGCGCTGGGACGGGAAAGGCTATCCCCGCGGGCTCGCGGGGAACGACATAAGCCTCGAGGGGCGCATCGTCTCCCTGGCCGACGTGGTGGACGCGCTGTTCAGCCGGAGGATCTACAAGGAGCCTTGGAACCTCGAGGACATCGAGCTTTACGTGGCGGAAGAGAAGGGCGGGCATTTCCAGCCCGAGATCGTCGAGGCTTTCGCGTCCCGGAAGGATGCGATCCGGGATATCACCGAGCGGTATCCAGACGCCGTGGGAAGGGCGGTCCGCTTATGAACGGGGTAAAAAAAGGAAGAGTCCTCGTCGTCGACGACGAGGAGATCATCCGCTCGATGGCTTGCGCCCTCCTGGGGCTGGGCGGCTACGAGGCAGATTCCGCCTCCTCGGGGGCCGAGGCCCTCGAACGCATTTCCGCCGGTCCCTCTTTCGACGCGGTCATACTCGACCTCTCCATGCCTGGCATGAGCGGCGCCGACGCCTTGTCGGCCATCCTCTCCGCCGCCCCGGCCACGAGGGTCCTCATCTCGAGCGGCTACGTCTCCGACTCCGTGGTGAAGAACCTCATGGGCGGAGGGGCCGCCGGCTTCATCCAGAAGCCTTATCTCAAGGGCGAACTCTTCGCGGCCATCGAACGCGCGATGGGGGCCTGAGCGGGGGTATTCATTGCCCGGATTCAATACTTGACTATGACAAGCACTTTGCCGTTGTCGTAAAGCGACCTTGAAGGATTCGCGTCCGAAACCGTCGAGGCGGAGCGGAGTTTCTATCTGAAATAACGGGTTGGCGAGGCCCCGCCTTTTGTATGTTCTTGTCGCTCGCTACGCTAATCATTGTGGTGTTCCCGACAGGCCGTTCCGCTCGTGCCGCTGACTCGCTCCCCCGCGCCCCGCGTTGCGGCGAGTGATGCTGAAGGAAAGTAAAATCAACGACAGTGAGGGTTTATCCGCCTTCAATTACTCGCGTATTTTTGACTTCTGCCGATAATAAAGGTATAATTCTTGATTGGCAGGACTTGGGGCTTGTGCCCGCAAGAACAGACCCTTGGCGGTATCCGGCCATTGTAAGCCAAGTTTTTTCGAACGCACTGGAGGTTCGCAATGACCAATTCCCTGAAGCGCATGGCCATCGGTTTGGCGGTTCTCGTCCTCGTAGCGGGCTTCGCCGCGGCGCAGACAGCGACGGCCGACCTCAACCTTACCGGAACGGTCGCCGCGGCGGTCAACGTCCGCCTGGACGGCGTCGGGTCAGAAGGCGTGGACCAAGCCTACGCCCTCGCCGGCATGGACGCGTACGGCGCGTTCACCGACGACGCCGATATCGGCTACGTGCTCGAGTACTTCACCAACCTCGCTTCGACCGACGTGATCGTCACGAGCTTGAACTTCGGCGGCGGCAACCACCGCCTCAATTTCGGCACCGACTACATTCCCTACGTGCTCACCATCGGCGGCACCGTCGTGGCCACGAACAACTTCGAGATCGTGAACGCCGCGCCGGCGACCGACTGGGCCTTCGCGGGCACCGACGGCGTCATCGGCATCACCGATCCCGGTAATAACATCCTGGGTCTCGACCCCGGCGCGTACACCGACACTATCACGTTCACCGTCCAGACCAACTAAGGGGAAGCATGCTTCATAGTCCAAGAGTTTCACGGCCGGGGATTTCGTCCCCCGGTCGTGGACTGCCCGCGCGCCTGCCGCGCATCGCGGCGCTCGCGTCCATCTTCATCTCGCTTTCCTCTCCCGCGTGGGCGATGCTCCAGTTCAGCCCCATGGAGGCCACCATACAGCCTTCATCGGGGCAGAACGTCCAGGTGTTCACCATCACGAACGCGGGCAAGAAGGACATCGCCGTACGGGTGAGGATCACGACGCGCTCGATCGACGAGGCGGGCCAGGAATCACGGGCCGAGGCCACGGGCCTTTTCTCTATTTATCCGTCCCAGGCGATCCTAAAGCCGGGCGAGGAACGCTCCGTCCGCGTCACGTGGAAGGGCGGGACCTCGATCTCGACTGAGCAGGCCTTCCGGATCATCGCCGAGCAGCTCCCCGTCGATATGCGAACCGGTGGCGAGGTGGGCTATTCCGCCGCCATCAAGATCCAGTTCCGCTACGAGGGCGCCTTGTACGTAGCGCCTCGCTCATCCGCGCCGCGCGTCAAGGCTTCCTTGCGGGCGATCCCTGATGGGGGCGCCGAGCTCGTACTCCAGAACGAGGGCAACAAGCACATCGTCATACTCGAGCCGAGCCTGGTCCTGCGAGGAGCGGACGGCTTCGAGCACGCTGTCTCCGCGGCCGAGCTCGAGCCTATCCGGGGCAGGAACATCCTAGCGGGTTCCACGCGGGTCCTGCCTCTGGCTCTCCCCCCAGAGGTCGTCGCGGGGATCGAGGCGCTTACCGCCGACTTCTCGTATAAAAAGGACTAGGCGTGCGTCAGGCTGCATGCCGCTCGGCCTGCAGTCGGGGGCGCGCCATTCCCCGGCTCGGCGGCCGCCTGGCCGCCGCCCTCATGCTCGCTCTCGCGTTCCCGCTGGAAGCCCAGGAGCTCTACGAGCTCGTCGTTCCCGTTCGGGTCAACGGGACCATCAGGGGCATGGTTTCCATCACCATCGACGGCAGCGACGAGTCCCTCGTCGACGTCGATGCGGGCATCATGGATCTGATAGCTGAGTACGATCCCGAGCGGGCGCTCCGCTTGATCGACCTGGACGAGGAGGCGACCTCCACGCCGGGCCGGCTCGACGCTTACCAGCTCCAGGACCTCGGGATGAAGGCGTTCTTCGACGCGAGCAAGGTGGAGCTGAGCCTCGAGCTCGATCCCGTGGCGCGGCGCATCGCGCGGCATCCCGCCTCCAGGATCGCGAAGCCCGTAACCGTCACGCTGGAGGAAGCGCCGGTCGGCGGCGGCATGAACCTGAAAACCACCACGGGCATGACGACGTCCACGAGGGAGGAGGCGGACCCCGACTACTCCGTTTCGCTGCGCGGGGAGGCCTTCCTCACCGTCCATAAATGGGTGGCGGAGGCCGACGCGACCTTCGAGACGACGGAGGACGGCCCCGACTTCGAGATGGGCGACTGGGTCCTCACCCGGGACGTCGTGGCCGCCCGTCTTCGTCTCCAGGCCGGCACCGTGAAGTATCCGGTCGTGACCAACCAGAGGCGCCTCCCCATCTACGGCGTCGCGGCGTTCAGCACCTTCGCCTTCGATCCGGCGTACCGCGCGGACCGGTACGAGATCTCGTTCTTCCTCGACCGGACCTCCGAGGTGACGGTCACCAAGGACGGCAAGGTGGTGTTCTCGGAGCGGCTCCCCGCGGGTCCGCACGTCATCACCGACATCCCCATAACCACGGGGACGAACGAGATCGAACTCAAGGCGGACGGGGTGGAGCTCAGGTACGAGGTTCCGTACGAAGGCACGCTCCTAAAGAAGGGCGCGTGGCTCTACGGCGCCGCCCTCGGCGCGCTCGAGAGCGACCTTCTCGTTCCCGTTCTCGCCGGCTACCTCAGGCACGGATTCACGTCGAGCATAACGGGAGAGGCGTTCATCCACGCCGACGCCTCCACGCAGGCCCTGGGCGCGGACGCGGTGTTCGCCCTCCCCTTAGGCAGCCTGCTCGGGAGCGCGGCGGCGAACCACACGTATACGCCCGAGAACGGACACGGGTTCGGGGCCCTGGGCCATGTCGGTTATCGGGCCCAGAACATGGGCGGGAAAGGCCTCAATTTCAACGGCATCCTGGACGCGCGGACGCCGTGGTTCATTCCCGCCGGGAAGCTGCTCTACCCGAACGAGTCCTTCCTTTCCGCGAGCCTCGGGCTCTCGGGCCCGCTGCCGAAGATACCGGTGCAGGTCGACGGCGGGGTATCGGCGGATTTTTATTATGATCCCGATGATACGCGGTTCAGCCTCTGGATGGGCGCTTCTGCCCGGATCGGCAGCCGGTTCACCGTGAACGGCGCCCTCCGCTTCTCTCCGCTTCCGCTCGATTCCGTCAAGAAGGTCAGGGCGGACCTCTCCCTCCGCTATGTCCCCGGCGGCCCGTTCCAGGAACTCTCCTTCAGCCAATCCTTCGATCGGCCTGAATCCGTTTTCGGGGTCAAGGGCGCCACGATTCCGTTGACGACAGGCGACCTCAATTGGAGCGGGGAGTTCAAAAGCCCCGTCTTCTTGGATGCGGACGAGGGCCTCGACGTCCTGGAGGCCGGAGGGATGGTTCAGTACCAGGGCACCCGGATCGACGCCAAGTACGCTCACGCCCTCGACGTCAATGAAATAGGCGCGAACGATACCGAGACGATCAACCGGATGCGGCTGGACCTCGATTCCGGATTCGTCTTCGCGGGCCCCGTCTTCGCCTGGACCGCGCCGACCGCTAGGAATTTCCTCATCATCCGCGGGACCGAGGCTTTCAAGGACATCCCCGTGGGCATACCGAGCGGCAACGCCTGGGCCGTCAAGACCGACCTGTTCGGCCCCGTGGCCGTATCCGGGCTCTCCGCGTACCGGCCGAGGCGCGTCGAGGTCCTTCCCGCGGAAGTCCCCGAAGGCCACCAGCCCGATAAAGCGGTGCATACCTTGATGCCGGGATACCGGAGCGCTTACCATATAAGCGTAGGCGGGAAGGCGACCATTCAGCTGGCCGGCAGTCTCCGGGGACCGGACGGGAAGGCCATGGAATTCACGGCCGGTACCCTCACCCAGGCGGACGTCGAGAATCCGATCGTCCTGCGTTTCTTCACCGTGGAGGAGGGCGCTTTCGAGGTCGACGGACTCCTGCCGGGCGCGTGGATCATCGAGCTGTCAGGGTCCGAGGCGAGTTATCGCGTCGAAATACCCGCCGACGCCGCCGGGCGGTTCGACGCGGGTCCGCTGATGCTCGAGGAGGGTGATCGATGAAAACGTCCATCGTCCCCAGGTTGATCCTCTCCGTTTTCCTTGCGATGCTCTGCGCGGCGCCCCTGTCCGCCCAGTGGGGCATCACCGCGGCATCCGTGAACGGCGGGACGAACATCGCGTATTCCTTCGCCGATATCGAGGTGGCGGTATCGGTGACGGTGAGGAGCCTGAACCCTTCTTCGAGCTTTTTTTTCACGATAGACGGTGGAGGGACGAGCGAACTCTATCCGCGACGGTCGTATCGAGGCGCCGATTGGGTGGATTACAACATCTACCAGGACAGCACCTACCAGGACATCATATTGCCCGTGACGGAGCCGATCACAATCGCTAACGTCGTTTCCGGGGTGACCGCCGCCAACAGGAGGAGGACGGTGACGATCCCCCTCCTCGTCCCCGAGGCGCAGAGCGGAACCAACTTCCCGACGGGGAACTACGCGTCGACGCTCACTATCCGCCTCTACACCGGCACCTACGACGCGTGGGTGGCGGGCGGAGGCACCGCGCCGGCCATCGCGACCCGCAACATCACCGTCACGATCGCGCTCGCCAATAACTTCGTCAGGGTCTTCGTCGTCCAGGACGGAGGTTCCTGGGAGGAAGGCACGGCTAACGCGACACTCGATTTCGGGACGCTCACGACGGGATTGATACGCTCTATGGACGTTCTCGTGAAATCCTATCCGCGGAACTGGTATACCCTCCGCTTCCATTCCGCCAACGGAGGCGCCCTGGCGCCCGTCATCCCGGGCCCCCCGAACATCCCGTACACCTTCTATTACGAGGGGGCCGTCCATTCTCTGGCCGCGGACTACACGAGCCCGCAGTACCCTGACATGGATGCGACTGATTACGACCCCGATGTCTACGATATCGATTTCGAGATCGGGACGGTCGACCCCGTTAACCAGCTTCCCGGCGAATATTCTGATATAATCACCATAACGCTCACCGCCGTGTGGTGATATACAGGGGTACTAGGATCAATGGGCCGTGCTCAACGTAGGAAACACCGTAATGCGGGGTTGATCGCGGCCCTCCTGCTCTTCCTTTCCCTGCTGGCCTTCCTCATATGGAGACTCGTCCGAAGGACGGAACGGCCCCTCCCTTCGCCATCGCCGACGCCCATTTCGGCCTCTCCCGTCCCCGCCAGTCCCGAGCCTGAACCCTCGCCATCTCCCTTACCCGCGCCGTCCAAGAAGCCGCGCCCGTCCCCGGTGTCCCGACCCCCTACGGCATCACCCCCCACTCCGACACCAACACCTACGCCTGAACCGACGCCGATGCCCACGCCTACGC
>CAYNQK010000121.1:0-8396 GCA_964399285.1 uncultured Spirochaetales bacterium
GCGGGGGCGGCGTCCGTGCTGTGGACGGGGTTGTCGAACTCGATTTGGACTTTCCAGCCGAGCTTCTCGATGATCCACACGAGGCCGACCATCTCCTTGAGCCCGTCCATGCCGGTGAGGGTGGGGCTGTCGTTGTCGAACTGCCCGGCCTTCTGGTTGCCGATGTGGAGGAAGGGGAGCTTGCCGGCGTGGATGGCCATGCCCGCCGCGTTTGAGGCGGAGAGGTTGGTCATGCCCTCGTGCTGGAGGAGCTCGGGATTGACGCCCCACATGGAGGAATCCTCGAGGCGGCTGATGAGGGCGAGGGCGTGGCCGGTGGTGGCGAGGTACATCTCGCCCCGGGGCTCGTTGGGCGGGGGGTCGATGGTGCTGGAGGTGAGGGAGGGCTGGTTCTGCTTGGTCGACGGCGAACTGGCACTCGAAGCCGTCGCGCGCGACCCAGTAGGTGAAGTATTCGGCGCCGAAGAAGTTCCCGATGCGGAGGGTGCGCATGACCTTCTGGGCGGCGAGGGCGCGGATCTCGGGATCGGGGTTGGTGAGGCCGCCGTTGCGGAAGACGGGATCGCCGTGGAGGCTGCAGGTGACCATCTTCATCTTGAGGCCGACCTTGTCCATCTTCTCCTTGATCGCGTGGATGGTCTTGTAGCAGGGGCTGTTCGGATCCTGGTCGTCCATCGGATTCATGGGATCCCATTTGACGATGTCGTCGTCGTGGGTCGAGGTGAAATCGATGAGGCCCTTCTGCTTGGCGTCGCAGAGGATGTCCGCGGCTTCGATGGAATCGATGGAATCCATGACGGGGCCGCCGAAGGGATCGCTGCAGGTGCTCTTGACGCACCAGAACGGCATGGAAAGCTGTCTTTGCATGGTAAGTCCTCTCTTAACGGGCGTTGATCTGGGGTAGCCGCGGATGGCGCGGTCCAGGGGCCTAATATACTTGATACGTTACGGTTTATCAATGATGACGGGGAGCGTCGGACTGGGGGAGCGGCAGGGACGGGGCCGTCTCCGGGAACGATGCCGGATGAGCGATTTCCATTGAGAATAAACGATTCAGGCCCCGCGCCCCCTCGGGGGGCGAAGCCCGGATCGACGGCCGCGGCCTCATGGCCGAGGACCGCGGGCGGCCTGAGGGCCTATCAGCGCCGGGGCAGGACGGGGCGGAACCCGACGCCCTCGAAGGCGAAACGGAATTTCGGCCAAGCGACGAGCTGAGGGAAGCCGAAGATGTTCGGCCTCGCCCCGGGGCGAGATTTCCGCGCCCGGCTCGTCATTTCTTCAGCTTGTTGGCGACCGCCCCCTTGGATTCGAGGTAGGCGATCATCCCGTCGTTCTTGTTCCGGATGGCGAAGTCGAGGGCGGCGTAGCCCAGGCCGGTATCGACGACGTTGAGCTCGGCGCCGGCCTCCGCGAGGAGCTTGACGGCTTCCAGATGGTTCTTGTCCGCCGCGAAGACCACCGCGGGGGCGTTGTACTTGTCCAGCATGTCGATGTCCGCGCCCCGGTCGACGAGGACCCTGAGGGCGTCGAGGGCGTTGGCCTCCGCCGCGTCCATGAGGGCCGTGGAGAGGACCGGGTTCTTGTTCACCGCGTTCACGTCCGCGCCCTTATCGATGAGGAGCCCGACGATCTCCGCGTTGTTCCGCTGGGCCGCGAGCGCGAGGGGAAAGATATTGTTCTGGTCGGCCTTGGAAAGGTCCGCGCCCGCGTCCGCGAGGAGGCGGATGACCGCCGCGTCGTTCATGAAAAGCGCGAGGTGGAACGCCGAATTCCGTCCGCCGGCGATGAACGCGTTCGGATCCGCGCCCTTCCCGAGCAGACGCTCCACCGCCTTCGCGTTGGACGCCTTGACGGCTTCCGCGAGCTTGCCGTTCAGCGCGGGATCGTTCTTCACCGCGACCGGCCCCTTCTCCCCGCCGCATGATGCGAAGGCCATGAGCGACGCGGCGAGGGCCGCGCATAAGGCTTTATTCATTGTTCAACCCCTTCTTCATGAAATTATTCATTCATACTACCACATAGGGGAATTCGGTCAAGACTTCGTCCGCTTGGATTATCGGAGCGCGCGTCGAGCAGAGAAGCCGCGCGAAGCGCGGCTTCAGGCTCCGGGAAGGATGACGCGGAATCCGACGTCCTCGAAGCCGACGCAGAAGTTCGGCCAATCGACGAGCTGGGCGAAGCCGAAGACGCTCTGCGCTTCCCGGAGGTACGAGCCTCCGCGCCATATCCTATTGGCGCTTTTCCAGACGTAGCCGGGCGTCGAAGCCGTGGATTTGAGCGGCGCCAGGATTTCAGTCACGTATTCGCTCGCGTTGCCGCTCATGTCGAAGAGCCCGAGGGAGTTGGGGGCCTTGAGCCCCGTCTCGTGCGCGACGCCGCCGGAGTTCGCTAGGAACCACGCGACTGCTTCGGGATCGTCCGAGCCCGCGTAGC
Source organism: uncultured Spirochaetales bacterium (assembly GCA_964399285.1). GTDB lineage: Bacteria > Spirochaetota > Spirochaetia > Treponematales > JBGSOB01 > CAYNQK01. The sequence continues at coordinate 2,434 of CAYNQK010000121.1, forward strand.
GGAACGCCGAGGGCGATAGGCCGCCCCGGGCGGCGTATTCCCATTCCGCGTCGCTGGGAAGCCGATACCCGTTCTTGCCGGCCATGATCTCCCATGAGGCGACGTCGTAAACAGGAGATCTCCCTTGCATGGCGCTCAGGAAGTTGCAGTACGCGGCGCATCCGTACCAACTTACCCACAGCGCGGGCTCCCGTTCCCTGCCCGGTTTGGGCGAGAGCTTCCCATCCGCGAGCACGAGCCCGCCGGCGGCCGGCCTGAGGTCGATGAAGGGATAGATGAACGAAGGGACGTACTTTTTCGACGGCTTGACGCGGCCGTCGAAAGCCTCGATAAAGCCGCGTCCGAACGCCCAATTGTAGGCCACGGCGACTTCGGCGTTGGTCGTCTCGCGCGGCGCCATGAGGAAATCTGCGATGTCGGCTTCGTACTCCGCGGCGGTGACTCCGTCCCCGATCCTCGCATGCCCGCCTCGAACGAGGACCCATCCCTCGGGCTCTTCCGGAGAGCACGAGGCGATGAGAAAGATCGCCGCGACGGCGATCATCCGGCCGATGCCGGTCGATCCGCGCATATAGCCCCCTCGCATCGCGATAGGCAAGTGTACGCGCATGCTTTCCTTCTGTCAAATGAAAAGCCGCCTTCCCCGACGCGAAGCGTCGCGGTACTCCGCGTACAGCTGGAGCCACCGCTAGTCGAGTCCGCGCCCCCGCTTGCGTATTCCGATGGGAGTGACCGCCTCCGATGAAGCAGACGAGCCGGAGGATTGATCGGGAAGGCGGCGGGTGACTGCGAATATGCGACGCGAAGCATTGCGGTATTCAGCACTCTGCTGAAGCGTCGCGTATTCGCAGTCAGGCCCCGCCGTTTCCCTCTACGTTGCCTCCGGCTCGTCTAAATCAACCGGCTGTTATTCCCATCGGAATGTGAACGCGGCGACCGTGAGCGAGACCGCCATGACCGCTCCGAGCACGACGAACTCGAGCGCGTGGGCGGAAAGGGGATCGCCGATCCAGAGGCCGCGCATGAGGGTGACGATGTGCGTCATCGGGATGAATTTCGCGGCCGCTCGCATCCCGGAGGGGAGGACCTCGAGGGGGACGGTGGAGCCCGAGAGGTAGATCATGGGGTAGAGGACGATATTGCCGATGACGACGGTCGCTTTGCCGCTCGGGGCGAGGCTCGCGATGACCATCCCGAGGGCGAAGAAGCTGAGGCAGGAGACCGAGAAGCCGAGGATCGTGGCCGGGATCGAGCCGGAGTACTTCATATCGAAGACGAGCTTCCCGAGGAGGGCGAGGAGGCCCACGCCCACCGAGGTGACCGCGAACTGGATGGCGATCTGCGCGCCGAGGACGGCGAGGGGGCTCATGGGCGTGGCGCGGTAGCGCCTGAGAATGCCCCGCTCGCGATAGGTGGCGAGGGTGATGGGAAGGCTCAGGAAGGCGGTGAGCCCGATCACCATGCCGACGTAGGCCGGAACGGAGGCGTCCACCGTCCCGAGGCCGCCGAACTGGGGATTGGGGGCGTTGCCGAAGAGGAAACCGAAGAAGAGCATGATGGCCGGCGGGAGGACGAGGGAGAAGAAGGCCATGACGGGGTCGCGGAGGAAGAGCTTCATTTCCTGCGCTACGAGATTCACGAATCCGCGCATATCGGCTCCTTTCGCTAGTCGCGCATCGCGCGGCCGGTGGTCTTGAGGAAGACGTCCTCGAGGGTCGCTTCCTCGGCCCTGATGTCCGCGTAGGCGAGGCCCGCCCTGGCGAGGGCCTCGGCGACGACGCCGATGAAGGGCGGAGCCCCCGGATCGCTCCGCTTCCCGCGGACGACGAGGCGGTCCCCGTCGCGTTCCACGCCCGTCGCGCCGGGGATGCTCGACGCGTCGGGAGGCTTTCCGCCCCCCGCGAGGGTTGCGACGACCCTGGACTCGCCGCCCAGGCTCGCGACGAGGGCCGCGGGGCTGTCCAGCGCGACGAGCTTCCCGCGGTCCACGATTGCCACGCGGTCGCAGAGGCGCTCCGCCTCCTCCATGAAGTGGGTGGTGAGGAAGACGGTCCTGCCCTCCCCGCGGACCTCGCGAACGAGGTCCCAGACCCCGTGGCGGGCCTGGGGGTCGAGGCCGGTAGTGAGCTCGTCAAGGAAGACGAGGCGCGGCTTGTTTATGAGCGCGAGGGCGATGAAGAGGCGCTGGAGCTGGCCGCCCGAGAGCTTCCCCGCGAAGGCCTTCTCCTTCTCCGCGAGGCCGAGCCGCTCGAGGAGCTCCTTCCACGGGGCGGGATCGGGATAGAACGAGGAGAAGAGGCGCATGGCCTCGCCCACGCGCATCCTGTCCGGGAGCTGGGACTTCTGGAGCTGAGCCCCGGTGACGAGCCTGAGCTTCCGCTCGTCGGCCGCAGGATCGAGGCCCAGGACGGATACGGTTCCGGAGTCCCGCTTCCGCAATCCCTCCAGGCATTCGATGGTCGTGGTCTTTCCCGCGCCGTTGGGCCCGACCATCCCGAAGATCTCTCCTTCCTCGACGGACAGGGAGAGCCCGTCGACGGCGACGGTCTTCCCGTAGCGCTTCCGGAGGTCCCGGACTTCGATGACGCTCGCCATGTTATCCCTTCTTACCTTTCCGCGGCGCCGCGGCGGATGCCGCTCGCGGGCCCGCGATGATCTCCTCGAGGGCGGCCAGGTGGGCCGCGTAGCTCTCACGCCCCTTCTGCGTGGCTTTCACGAAGGTCCGCGGCTTCCGCTCCACGAAGGCCTTCTCCACGGCGATGTAGCCCGCCTCCTCGAGGCGCTTAAGGTGCGCGCCCAGGTTCCCGTCGGAGAGGGAGAGGAGGTCGCGGAGGTACACGAAGTCCGCGCCGTCCGCCTCGCGCAGCGCGGCGAGGGCGGCCATGAGGCGGAGCCGGGCGGGCTGGTGGATGATCTCGTCCAGGGCCGGCTTCACTTCTCCCTCCGCGCGAGGATGGCGACGCCGATGGCGATGAGGGAGGTCCCGCCGACGACGGCCATGATGAGATAGAAGGCGTCGGGGAGGAGATAGTAGGCGCCGACGGCCACGGCCGTCACGCCGAGCGCGACGCAGAGGAGGACCCGGTTCATGAGGGCGCCCATGACGGCCATCCAGAGCATGATGAGGAGGACGAGGAGCATGCTCCCCTCCTTGAACCCCGCCGGCCGGACGAAGAGCGCGCCGAGGCCCCCGAAGGCCATGAAGAGGATCCAGATGAGGGCGATGCCTCCCTGGGGGCCGACTCTCAGGTAGCGGCGGCCCCGCGCGCTGATGGAGAAGGAGGCGACGTTCCCCGCGACGTTGAGGACGAGCCAGTGCCAGACGTTGACCGGTTCCGGGAGGAGGGGGGCGAACTGATCCAGGCTGAAGCCGACAATCCAGATGGCGCCCCATACGATGAAATGGTAGGCGGCGCCGAACGCGTTCATCGCCTTCTTCATCCGCGCCGCGTAGGCCTTGGCGTCCTCGAGGGCGGCCCTTGCCTCCTCCCTGTCTATCTCCATGTCCGCTCCCTAAACCCCGTAGAGGGCTCTGTGATATAGAGTACTATGCGCTGGTTTAGAAGTCAAGCGGCCCGGACGGGGCGGGGGTAGGGAGGTTCCCCGGTTCCGGGCTGGCTACGCTTAACCGGGCGAGCGCCATAGTCTGGCGAGCATGCCGAGCATGGGCCCCGAATCCGGATGCGCGCGCGGGACCCGCCGCTTCGCTCCGTGGTATACTGGGCCGCGATGCGGATCGCGAGCTTTTTCTTTTATTTTTTCTGCTTTTTCCCCGGAGCCGTATGCATCGTCCTCAGCGGGATCTCCTGGGCCAAGACCCGGGACGGCCTCATCCGGACGCACCTCTTCCTCTTCGTGCCGATCACCCTCGCCCTCCTCATCTCGGTTTTCGAGTACTTCGCCATGGCGGCGCGGATGGATTATCCGGACGCCCTGTCCGTCGTCCTCATCGAACTCCGGGCGGCCATACGGAGCCCCGTCTTCTACCTCATCCCGCTCCTCTTCCACGGGCTCGTCGACGAGCCGATGCCCAAGACGGCTAGAGCCGCCTTCCTGACCCTCGTCCCCCTGGCCGCCCTCTCGCCCCTCGCGGTCCTCCTCATAACGGGGAGCGAACGCGCGATGGTGAAGTTCTACGTGATCGCCTTTCCTTACTTCTTCTACGCCTCGATCGTCTACTCGCTCATCCTGCTCTTCCTGCGCCGCGCGCGGCTGGACAAGCCCGAGAGGCGCCTCCTCATCCGCGGCTTCATCCTCATATGCGCGCCCATGGTTCCGATCCTGGCGTTCCAGTACGTGAACATGCACGTGCTGCGCATGGTGCCGCTGAAGTTCTCCCCCTACCTCGATTACCTCTTTTACGGCGCCTGGAGCGTTTTCTATTCCTGGTACCTCATCAAGACGGTGTTCCTCCGGGCGGAAGGCGGCGCGAGGGACGGCGTGAAGTACCGGAAGTCGCGCATTTCCCGCGCGGAGGCCGAGCGGTGCCGTTCGATCATCGACGAGCTCATGGAGCGCGAATCCCCTCACCGTAATCCGGATTTCTCCTTGGATCGACTCGCGTCAAGGTCGGGCATCAGCCGCAACCGCCTCTCGCAGGTCCTCAATGAAAGCTACGGAACGAGCTTCTACGATTTCGTGAACGCGTACCGCATCCGGGACGCGAAGCGGCTCCTCGCCGATCCGCGCTGCGGCTTCAGCGTCCTGGAAATCGCCTTCGAGGCCGGATTCAACTCCAAGACGTCCTTCTACGCCGCGTTCAAGAAGCTGGAGAAGATGTACCCCGCCGAATTCAGGAAACGCTCGGCCGCCGAGCCCGCGGCCTCGTCAGGCTGAACGGGAGCGCCGATCCCGCGGATCGGAAGCGCCGATCCCGCGGAGCGAGAGCGCCGATCCCGCGGATCGAGGGCGGCGATCCCGCGGATCGAGGGCGGCGATCCCGCGGATCGAGGGCGGCGATCCCGTTGCGCCGACGCGTTGAACCGGAAGGCTGAAAACGGGTATATTCGGCCAACACCGAACGGAAGGAAGCCATCGTGACCGAAACCCTCAAGAAGAACCCCGCCTGGAAGGGCCGCCGCGGCCCGGTCGTCCTCATGATCATGGACGGCGTCGGATACGGAAAATACAAGGACGGCGACGCGGTCGCCGACTCCAAGATGGTCGCCCTGCAGCGCCTCCTCGGCTCCTGCCCCAATACCCGCCTCAAGGCGCACGGCACGGCCGTGGGCCTCCCCTCGGACGACGACATGGGGAACTCCGAGGTCGGGCACAACGCCATAGGCTGCGGGCGCGTCTTCGCCCAAGGCGCAAAGCTCGTCTCCGCCTCCATCGCGGAGGGGCGGATGTTCGAGGGCGCCACGTGGAAGAAGCTCGTCGCCGCCGTCAAGAAGAGCGGCGGCGCGATGCACTTCATCGGCCTCTTCTCCGACGGCAACGTCCACTCGCACCTGGACCACCTCAAGGCCATGCTCGCCCGCGCCAAGGCCGAGGGCGTCAAGAAGGCGCGCGTCCACGTCCTCTTCGACGGCCGCGACGTGGGAGAGACGAGCGCCCTCGACTACCTCGATCCCTTCGAGAAGCACCTCGAGGGCCTCAGGGAGGGCGGCTTCGACTACCGCATCGCCTCGGGAGGCGGGCGCATGTACGTCACCATGGACCGCTACGGCGCCGACTGGGAGATGGTGCGGCGCGGCTGGGAGGCCCACGTCCTGGGGAAGGGCAGGGCCTTCGCGAGCGCGCGCGAGGCAGTGGAAACCTACCGCAAGGAGATCCCCGGGATCATCGACCAGGACTTAAGGGAGTTCGTGGTGGTCGAGGGCGGGAAGCCCGTGGGGACGATCGAGGACGGGGACGCCGTGGTCTACTTCAACTTCCGCGGCGACCGCGCCCTCGAGATGACGGCGGCCTTCGAGCAGGACGCCTTCGACAAGTTCGACAGGCAGCGCAGGCCGAAGGTGAAG
>CAYNQK010000122.1:0-8148 GCA_964399285.1 uncultured Spirochaetales bacterium
GGCCGTGTGCGGTCCCAGCGGCTGCGGCAAGTCGACCCTGCTCAACATGATCGCCGGCATCGACCGGCCCGCCGCCGGCACGCTGACCGTCGCCGACCGGCCGCTGGCGACGCTGACGCCGGCCGAGCTCGACCGCTACCGGGCAACGACCATCGGCCTGGTGTTTCAGCTCCACAACCTGCTGCCGAACCTGACGGCGCTGGAGAACGTGCAGGTGCCGATGGTGGCGGCGGGCGTGCCGCGGACCGAGCGGGCCGGGCTGGCCCGCGCGCTGCTCGCGCGCGTCGGGCTCGCGGCGCGGGCGGACGCGCGGCCGCCGGTGCTGGCGGGCCGCGCGCGGCACCGCCCTCCTTCCGGGCGGCTTCGTGAGCTGCCTCCCGTCAGGCGACGGCTCCCGCACGGTGATCTACCTGGAAGGCTGCGTCGACCTCGACGAGGGGGAGCGGGCCCTCATGGAGGTCTTCTGCTCGAGCGCGGCGGCCGCCTTCGACAACGCGCGCCTCAACGCGGAGATCGAGGAGTCCCAACGGGAGATCATCTTCACCCTCGGGGACATCGTCGACCAGAGGTCGAAGGAGACGGGCAACCACGTGCGCCGCGTCGCGGAGTACTCGCGCCTCCTCGGCATCAAGGCCGGCCTCTCCGACCGCGAGGCGGAGATCCTCAGGATCGCCTCCTCGATGCACGACATCGGCAAGCTCGGCATCCCCGACTACATCCTCGACAAGGTGGGCGTCCTCGACCAAGCCGAGTACGACGTCATGCGGACCCACGCGGAGATCGGCTCGACCATGCTGAGGAGGTCCAACCGCGAGCTCCTCCGAGCCGCTTCCGCCATCGCCCTCCAGCATCACGAGCGCTGGGACGGCTCGGGCTATCCGGCGGGCCGCAAGGGCGAGGAGATCCACCTCTTCGCGCGCATCGTCGCCGTCGCCGACGTCTTCGACGCCATCTCCCACGACCGCGTCTACCGCAAGGCCATGGGCAGGTCGGAGGTGCTCTCCTTCTTCTCCGGCGAGGGCCGTTCCCTCTTCGACCCCCGCGTCCTCGGGCTCTTCCTCGAGAGCATCGAGGAGTTCTACGCGATCCAGGACGTCGTCGAGGCGAAGGGCTAGCGGACGCCCCCGGAAGGAGGGGAAGGGCCCTCCCTTCCCCTCCCGCGAGCGGACGCGACGCGTCCGCCCGCCCCCTCCCTATCCGGAAGCTCCAGGGCGGGCGTCCGGGACCGGTCGTGGACATGCCCTCCCGTCCCGGGCTAAAATCCCGATCCGCGCGCACGCGCCACGAGCCGAACCGGGAGAAGCAATGGACATCACGCAGGAATACGTCGACTCGCTCAAGGTGAACGAAGTCAGGATCATGGAGGCCGTCGCCTCCGCGCTCGCCGTGCAGACGAGGCAGGTATCGGCCGTCGTCGGCCTCGTCGCCGAGGGCTGCACCATCCCCTTCATCGCGCGCTACCGCAAGGAGGCGCACGGGAACCTGGACGAGGTCCAGGTCCGCGAGTGCGAGAAGCGCTTCGCGCAGGGCAAGGCCCTGGAGGAGCGCCGCCTCGAGGCCGTGCGCCTCATCCACGGCCAGGGCAAGCTCGACGAGGCCCTCCTCGGGAACCTCATGGCCGCGAGCACGATGGCCGAGATCGAGGAGCTCTACGCCCCCTACAAGCGCAAGCGGAAGACCCGCGGCATGATCGCCCTCGAGCGCGGCCTCGGCCCCCTCGCGGACCTCATGCTCGTCCTCGCGGATTCCCCCCTCGAGGCGAAGGCCGCCTCCTTCGTCCGCGAGGACGCGGAGAATCCCGAGCTCTCGGTCAAGGACGCGGCGGAGGCCCTCCAGGGCGCCATGGACGTCCTCGCCGAGCGCGCCTCCCAGGACGCTGAGAACCGCAGGATCGTGAAGGCCTTCTACCTCTCGGACGCCAAGCTCGTCGTCCAGGGCGTGGGCGGCGAGGAGAAGCGCGCGGGGAGCGTCTACCAGATGTACTGGGACTACTCGGAGCCCCTCTCCGCCGTGAAGCCGCACCGCCTCATGGCCATCGTCCGCGGCGAGCGCGAGGGCGAGCTCGAGACCCGCGTGGAGACCGACGAGGCGACGTCCGTCAAGCTCCTCTCCTCGCGCCTCGTCTTCGCCAACTCCTACCATCCGCGCGCGGTCGAGGACGCCCTGAGGCGTCTCCTCTCCCCCTCGGTCATCCGCGAGATCCGCTCCGAGGCCATGGAGGCCGCCGAGGCCCAGGGCATCGGCGTCTTCTCCGCCAACCTCCGCAACCTCCTCATGCAGCCGCCCATCAAGGGGACGCGCGTCCTGGGCATGGACCCCGGGCTCCGCACGGGCACAAAGTGCGCCGCCCTCGACGAGACGGGCAAGTTCCTCGGCGACTTCCTCGTGAGGCAGGAGAAGCCCGCGGAGGCAAAGGCCCTCATCGCCGCGGCCATCAGGAAGTGGGACTTGAAGCTCGTGGCCGTGGGCAACGGCACGGGATCGCAGGAGGCGCGCGCCATCGTCGTCGAGCTCATCGCCGAGTCCTTCCCGGACCTCGCCTTCACCGTGGTGGACGAGGACGGCGCCTCCGTCTACTCCGCCTCGGACATCGCGCGCGAGGAGTTCCCCGAGCTCGACCTCACCGTGCGCGGCGCCATCTCCATCGGGCGGCGCCTCCAGGACCCCCTCGCCGAGCTCGTGAAGATCGATCCGCGCTCCATCGGCGTGGGCCAGTACCAGCACGACCTCGACCAGAAGGCCCTCTCGGACGCGCTGGACGAGACCGTGGGCTCGGTGGTGAACGCGGTGGGCGTGAACCTCAACACCGCCTCGGTCGCCCTCCTCAAGTACGTCTCGGGCATAACCTCCTCCACCGCGCGGAAGATCGTCTCCCACCGCGACGGCAAGGGCGCCCTCGCGACGCGGGAGGACATCCTCGGGATCCCGGGCATGGGCCCCAAGACCTACGAGCAATGCGCGGGCTTCCTCAAGATCCCCCAGAGCCCCGAGCCACTGGACAACACCTGGGTCCATCCGGAGAACTACCCCCTCGCGCGCGAGCTCAGGGCGTCCGTCCTGGGCGGCAAGGACCCGACGCGCGCGGAGCGCGAGGAGCTCAAGGCCCGCTTCTCCGTCGGGGACTCCACCCTCGACGACATCATCGCCGAGCTCAAGAAGCCCAACCGCGATCCGCGCGAGGGCTACCCCAAGCCGGTGCTGCAGAAGGAGCTCCTCTCCTTCGAGGATCTCCGCGAGGGCGTCATGGTGACGGGCAAGGTCAAGAATGTCGTCGATTTCGGCGCTTTCGTCGACCTCGGGCTCAAGGAGACAGCCCTCATCCACGTATCGGAGATGGGCGACCGTTTCATCCGCGATCCCCGCGAGGCGCTCAAGGTGGGGGACGTCAAGGAATTCCGCGTGATATCCATCGACCCGGTGCGGAAGCGCATCGGGCTCAGCCTGAGATCGGCGGACGCCCGGCCCCGCGGTTCGGCGCCGTCGAGGAAAGCAGGCTCGTCGAGGAACGAGACGCAGGCATCGAAATCCTCGGGATCATCGGGTAAATCCTACGGCGGGCGGGACGGCAAGGCGCGCGCGGAACGGGAAGACGACGGCACGACCTACAATCCCTTCGCGGCCCTGCTGAAAAAGTGAAGTATTTTGATCGCAATAGGGGAAATTCGCTTTACCGGATAGTATATTATCCTCATTGAACCCATCGATCCCGTCCTATCTCGTCCATTCCAGGAGGAAAGAATATGACAAACATGTGCATGATCCGAACCCTCAAGCAATCCATGGACCATCTCGCCGACGCGCTCAAGGAAAAGACCGGCCTCACCCTCAACGAATGCTTCTGCCTATGCCTGGTGGCCGAGGGCACCAGGGAGCCTTCGGCGATGGCCAAGGCGCTCGAGCTCTCGCCCTCCCGTATCACGCGGATCCTCGACGCCATCGAGGCGAGCGGCCTCGTGAAGCGCAAGGTGAGCCCCGACGACCGGCGCTCCCTGCCCGTCGCGCTCACGCCCAAGGGAGAGAAGACCATCGATCTCTTCAAGCGAACGCCCCTCTCCGTGCCCGCGGACGTGGTGGCTTCCCTCAAGAAGGGCCGGTGAAGCCGGAAGGAAAACCGGTCAGCCGCGCTGAACGAAGGGAGCCCTCCCCCGCGGGAGGGCTTTTCCATGCCCGCGCGCTTCGAGGAGGATTGATGTTATGGCCAGGAAAAGGGTACTGATCGTCGGCGGGGTCGCGGGCGGGGCGGGAACCGCCGCGCGCCTGAGGCGCCTGGACGAGGACGCCGAGATCGTCGTCTTCGAGCGCGGTCCCCACGTGAGCTACGCCAACTGCGGCCTCCCCTACTACGCTGGCGGCGCCATCCGCGAGCGCGACGCCCTCTTCCTCATGGACGCCGCGCGCTTCAAGGCCGCCCTGGACGTGGACGTCCTCACGCGCCGCGAGGCGCTCTCCATAGATCGCGCGGCCAAGAAGCTCAGGGTGAAGGACCTGGACTCCGGCGCGGAGACGGAGGAGCCCTACGACGTCCTCGTCCTCGCGCCGGGCGCCTCTCCCCTGAGGCCGCCCATACCCGGGATCGACGACCCGGCGGTCCTCTCGCTCCGGAGCGTCGAGGACGCCGACGCCGTCAAGGCCCGCATCGACGCGGGCGCTGGCGGGACCGTCGCCGTCGTGGGCGGCGGCTTCATCGGGCTCGAGATGGCGGAGAACCTCCGCGAGCGCGGATGGACGGTCGTCGTCATCGAGGCCCTCGACCAGGTCCTCGCGCCCCTCGATTACGAGATGGCCGTCATCGTGCAGGCCAAGCTCAGGGACAAGGGCGTGAAGCTCGTCCTCAAGGACCCCATCGCGGCCTTCGAGCGCGACGGCGCCGCCCTCGCGGCGCGGCTCGCCTCGGGCGCGGTCGTCCGCGCCGACTTCGCCCTCCTCTCCATCGGCGTCCGGCCAGAGAGCGCGCTCGCGCGGGAGGCGGGACTCGACATCGCGCCGAACGGCGCCATCCGCGTGGACGAATTCCTCCGCACCTCGGACCCTTCCATCTACGCGGTCGGCGACGCCATCGAATTCAAGCACCCGATCCTGGGCGTCCCGGTATCCACGGCGCTCGCGGGTCCGGCCAACAAGCAGGCGCGGATCTGCGCGGAGAACATCGCGCGAGGGAACGTCCGCGCGTGGAAGGGAGCATTCGGCACCGCCGCCGCCAAGGTCTTCGACCTCACCGTGGCGGCCACGGGACTCCCGTGCAAGGCCCTCGCCAAGGCGGGCATCGCGCACGCATCCGTTATCGTCCACGCAGGGGAGCACGCGGGCTATTACCCTGGCTCCAAGGACCTCGTCCTCAAGGTCGCCTACGACCCGGGCACGGGCAGGGTCCTCGGCGCGCAGTGCGTGGGCGGCGTCGGCGCGGTCAAGCGCATCGACGTGATCTCGGCGATCATGGGACTGGGCGGGACAGTCTCCGACCTCGCCTCCTTCGAGCAGGCCTACGCCCCGCCCTATTCGAGCGCGCGCGATCCCGTCAACGTCGCGGGCTTCGTCGCGGAGAACGCCATGGCCGGCCTGGGCAATCCCGTCCCGTGGACGGAGGTGGAATCCTGGCGCGCGCGCGGCGCCTTCTTCCTCGACGTGCGTACCGGCGTCGAATTCGCTGGCGGCGCGATCCCGGGTTCCGCGAACATTCCGCACACGGAGCTCCGCGCGCGCCTCGGCGAGATCCCGAAGGGCGCGCCCGTCCTCGTGAACTGCGCGGGGGGCCTCCGCGCGTATCTCGCGGAACGCATCCTCAGGCAGCGCGGCTGGACCGACGTGGGAAACCTCTCGGGCGGCTACAAGACCTGGAAACGCGCGACGGACGACGCCCTGGCTCTCCGCGCATAGCGCGGGCGAAGGCGGCCCCGCGGATAGGCGGTGAAAACCGGCTTTTTCAAAGATTTTCGGGCATTCCGGACGCCTTGACACGTTTTGCGTAAATCAGTACCTTGTTCGCACACGCCGCAGGGTAGAGCAGTTGGCAGCTCGTCGGGCTCATAACCCGGAGGTCAGAGGTTCGAGTCCTCTCCCTGCTAAATCGAAGACCCGTCCGATTGGACGGGTCTTTTCGTTTTTTATCCGGCTTCGCGCGTATCGATCACGCCCGTTCCGCGAGCTCTTCCCACCGCTTCGTTTTTTCCTCGATGAGGACGGCGAGTTCGGCGTAGCGGGCCGCTTCGATGCCCATCGCCTTCGCGTCGCGGCCAGCCAACGAGAATCCCGCCTCGAGGGCGGCCCGTTCCCGTTCGAGCGCGTCGATCTCGTCCAGGATCGCGTCGAATTCCCGCTGTTCCTTGAACGAAAGCTTCTTCCCCTTTTCCGCCTTCGCGTCCGCCGCCTGTCCGGCGCCGCGAGCGTTCGCGGGCGATCGCCCTTCGGGCGCTCTCCCGTCGGGCTTCGACGCGGCGCGGTTGGTCTCGGCCCTACGGGCCGCGGGCTCGGCCCCGCGCACCGCGTATCCGGAGGGCACCGCCTGGCGGAAGTCCGAGTAGTTGCCGGGATACTCGCGGATCGATCCAGAGCCGTCGAGGACGAGGAGGCTGTCGACGACGCGGTCGAGGAAGCTGCGGTCGTGCGATACCACGAGGGCGCAGCCCGGATAGCTTTCCAGGAAGTCCTCGAGAAGGCCGATCGTATCGGTATCGAGGTCGTTCGTGGGCTCGTCGAGGAGGAGGAAATTCCCCGCTTCGGCGAGGAGCCTGATGAGCTGGAGCCGCCTGATCTCCCCGCCCGAGAGGAAGGAGAGCGTCTGCGGGTGCATGGACCTCGGGAAGAGGAAGCGCTCGAGGAACTGCTCGGCCGAGATCGAGACGCCGTCAGGAAGGAGGATCCGCTCGCCCGCCCGCTTCATGTACTCGAGCACGGTGAGGCCGCGGTCGATTCCCGACGCGTCCTGCGTGAAGGACTTGAAGCTGGTGTTCTGCCCCCGTTCGATCCTTCCCGAGCTCGGCTCGAGGCGGCCGTCCAGTATGCCGAGGATGGTCGTCTTGCCCGATCCGTTGGGGCCGATCACGCCGATCTTCTCGCCCTTGGTGAAGACGCGGGTGAAGGGCTCGATCACGGGCTTGTCGCCGTAGGACTTGGCCACGGCCTCGAGCTCGAGGACCTTGCGCCCCAGCCTCGTCGTCGCGGCGCTGAAACCCTCCATCGTCCGCGCCTTTTCAGGCTCGTCACCGACCATCGCCTCGATTCTCTGGATGCGGCTCCGGCTCTTGCCGGACCGCGCCTGCGGGCCCCGCTCCAGCCACTCGAGCTCGTCGCGGAGGATGTTCCGCCTCCGGGCCTCCGCGGCGTCGGCCGCCTGGATCCGCTCCTCCTTGCGCTTCAGGAAGGTCGAATAGCTCCCCGGGAAGGAGCGGACCCTCCTCCCGTCGATTTCCAGGATCCCGTTGCATACCGCCTGGAGGAAGTAGCGGTCGTGCGTGACGAGGATGAACGCGAAGCCCGCGCCCGAGAGCCTCCGCTCGAGCCACTCGATCGTCTCCACGTCGAGGTGGTTGGTGGGCTCGTCGAGGAGGACGAGGTCAGCGGCGGGGGCGAGGCAGCGGGCTATCGCCGCCTTCTTGGCCATGCCCCCGGAGAGGCTCGCCATGGGGAGCGAGAGGTCGTCGATGCCGAGTTCGGTGAGCACGGAGGCGAAGCGATGCTCGAGCTCGAAGCCGCCACCCTCCTCCATCCGGTGGGTGAGCTCGGCGAGGCGCTTCTCCGCTCCCTTCCCCGCGTGGGCGGACTCGAGGGCCTCCTCGTACTCGCGCACGAGGGCCATTTCAGGGGCGTTTCCGGCGAAGAGGAAGTCGCGGATCGCGTCTCCCTCGCCGAAGGCCGGCGACTGCTCGAGCACGGCGATCCTGAGCCCGCGCGCGCGCGCGATCGTTCCCGAATCCGGGAGGAGCTCGCCCGTGAGGAGCTTGAGGAAGCTCGATTTGCCGCAGCCGTTCCTCCCGATGAGGCCGATCCTGTCGTCCGAGTCTATGCCGAGGGAGAGGCCCTCGAAGAGCGGAGCGTCCTTGAGCGTCTTGGAGAGGGAGTCGATCGATACGAGGTTCATCGCGAGAGGACTATACCCCGCGAAGGGCCCGCCGCTCTACCGGCGAAGGGCCCGCCGCTCTACCGGCGAAGGGC
>CAYNQK010000123.1:0-7961 GCA_964399285.1 uncultured Spirochaetales bacterium
GGTGGTGGTGGGCACGCCGCAAGACTACGTCTCCATGATCGTCGCCAAGTCCGTGCGGATGGCGGGGATGCTGGACGCGCCCGTCCTCGGCGTGGTGGAGAACATGCGGACCATGGTCTGCCCCGACTGCGGCAAGACGGTCGAGCTCTTCGACGATGGGAACGTAGATAGCGCGAAGCGCCTCGGGCTTCCTCGCATCGCGAGCCTGCCCTGGCGGAAGGAGATCGTGCGCGCGCGGTCGCTCCGCTGGGCCGAGCTGCCCGAGGCCGCGCGGAAAGAGGCCGAGGCCATGGCGAGCGAGGTCGAGATGGCCATCGCCTCGCGGCCGGCGCCCGCGCCGAAGGAGGCTTCCTGCGAGGCGGGAGGCGGCTGCGAATGCGGGACGAGCTCCTGCTGCTCGTCGTGCACCTCGAATCCCGACGGGGCCGACGGACGGGAGGGCTGAATCCATGCCGCGCCCCCAGAACGAGCGCATCCTCAGAAGGGACATCCCCCCGCGCGTCATGAAGCCGGCTGGCGTTCTGGCGCGCGAACTCGAGGTCGTCGTCCTGGGCTTAGACGAGGCGGAGGCCCTGAGGCTCGCGGATCTCGAGGGCCTCTACCAGGAAGCGGCCGCGCGGTCCATGGGCGTTTCGCGTCCGACCTTCGGGCGCATTATCGAGGAGGCGCGGCGCAAGGTCGCCGACGCGATACTGAACGGAAAGGCGCTCCGCCTCGAGGGCGGGGAGATATGCGTGCGGAACGAAGGAGAGAAGGCGATGAAGATAGCGGTTCCCTCGAATGGCGGCATGGTGGACGAGCATTTCGGCCATTGCAAGGAATTCATGATTTTCGAAGTCTCGGGTGAGAAGGTATCCGGGGAGTCCGTCCTGCCGTCGGGCCAGGGCTGCGGTTGCAAGTCCGGTATAGCCGCGGAGCTCGCGCGCGCGGGCGTCACGCACCTCGTGGCCGGGAACATGGGCGAGGGCGCGGTGCGGGTCCTTGAGGCCAACGGCATCAAGGTGGTCCGCGGCGCTTCGGGGAAGGCGCGGGCGGCCGCGGAGGCCTTCGCGGCCGGAGCCCTCGCCGATTCGGGCGCGGGCTGCGCCGGCCACGGCGAGGGGCACGAGTGCTCGCATTGAGCTGAGCGCCGAGGATCCGAGGGCCGGGGGCGCGCCCCCGCGCTGAGCGCGGCCGTCAGGGATACACGATCTCCGATCCCGTCTTCTCCTTGGGGACCACGGTCGCGTTCAAGATGACAGCTTCGCCTTCGAGAGCGGGATCCTCGGGATCGCCGCAACTCAATGTTCCATCGACCCTGATCCACTGGCCCGTCGGGAACGAGTCGGCCTCCGGATGGCGGGCCACGAAACCGACGAGCGTCATGTCCGCCGCGCAGCACCACATGAGACGCCTCGTCACGAAGAGGGTGCCTGACGGGAAGCCCTCCTCCCGATACGCGAAGCCTTCGACGACGACTCGACGTCCCGCCGCCGCCGGGATGTCGCTCCTCACGCGCTCGAAGAGGGGGTAGAACGAGTCGTCGTCGGTGAAATCGAGGACGAGCGGCAGTTCCCCCGATTTCGCGCGCGCCCGCGCCTTCTCCTTATCAGCCTCCCGTTTCGCGGATTGCGCGAAAAAGGCGAGCTCCTCGCGGCTGAGGTCCGGTCCGCGGGCCAAGCTTCCGCGCGCGACGTAGAGGCAGGAGGCGGCCATGACGAGGGCGAGCGGCAGGAACGCGAGCGGCTTCAGCCGTTCGCCCGCGCTTGAGCGCGGAGCGGCCATGGATGCGATTCCGATGGCGGCCGCTAGCGCCGCGGCGACGGCGGTCCATGCCTTCATGCGGGGATGCACGAGCAGCTCGATCGAACCGCTCACGAGAAGCCACGCGAGGAGGACGGCGAGGGCGAGGAAGGGCAGTCCCTTGATGATCGCGATGATCCTCCCCTTCACGTCCAAGCCCTCCAGATGAAGGCGAGGGCGAACGTCGCCGCGAGGCAGGCGACGATGATCGCCGCCGCGAGCCGGCCGAGCTCCCCCTTTTTCAGGAAACGGGACAGGAGGGCGGCCGTCTTCACGTCCAGCATCGGGCCGAAGATCATGAACGCGATGGCCGCGCCGTAGGATTGCGGGACGAAGAGCGTCCTCGCCACGAAGGCGTCGGCCGAGGAGCAGAGCGAGAGCGCGAAGGCGATGGCCATTCCGGCGGGAACGGCGAGGAAGGGGGAGGCGAGCGCGCGCGATACGGCTCCGAGCGGGATGAGGGCGCGTGCGAGCGAGGCGAGGACGATTCCCATGATGAGGAAGCGCGAGGTGTCGATGAACTCGTCGCCCGCGTGGACGAGGAATCGGCGGATCCTCCCGGCGATCGGCGGACGTGCGGCTTCCGGGAGCGTCCCGCGGGCGGCCCAGGGAGCGCGGGGCGACCGGGCGCCGGCCGCCCGGGCGATCCTCGGCATCGATTCCGCTATCGGCGTTGAAGGGCGCCCGATCTCGTGGAGGAACGAGATCGCGAGCGCGATGGCGAGCCCCGCTCCGAGGCGGAGCGCCCAGACCGGGTGACCAGTTCCGCCGAAGGCGACGACCGTCGAGACGAGGGTCATGGGATTGACGATGGGTGCGGCGAGCATGAATGCGAGTACGGCGGACTCGCTCACGCCCTTGTCCCTGAGCCGGCGCGCGAGGGGCACGATGGCGCATTCGCATACGGGGATGACCGCCCCGACGGCGCCCGCTACGAGGATGGCGGCGAAGCGGTTCCTGGGGAGGACTCGCTTGAAGAAGCTCGCGGGAACGAAGACGTGGATGGCGGACGAGAGGGCGGTTCCGATGAGGAGGAAGGGCAGGGTTTCGAAGGCGAGGCCCGCGAGGGTCGTGATGAATATCTTCGATGATCCGGCGAGGAAGACGCCGAGGCCCGTTCCTGTCATGACGCCAGGATACCAGAGCCCGTGGACGCTTCATAGCCGGGGGCCTGCGCGGACGGCCCGGGAGTGCTATAATCCTCCGCATGAAGCACCTCAAGAAAATCATCGCAATCGTCGCGCTCCTTCTCGTCGCCTTCTCCGCGCTTCCGGCGCAGGCCAAGGAGAAGCCCATGACCGAGAAGGAATGCGTGAAGCTCATCGCCGACTGGCCGGTCGTGGCCAAGTGGTTCGAGGAACGGGGCAAGTCGATCGAGGCCGCGGGGAACGCCGGCATCCCGAAGGCCCTGCTCACGGAGAAGGAATTCGTCGCCTTCCTGAACAAGCGCGGATGGACGCCCGAGCGGTTCTCGTACGTCTCAGGCACGGCCTTCTCCCTCATCCTGGTGGTGGCCATGGAAAAGGCGAATCCCGAGATGTCCAAGCAGTTCGACGAGGCGATCGCCCAGATCCAGGCGAGCGACATGCCGGCCGCCGACAAGGCGGAGCAGATCAAGTCGCTCAACGAGGCCAAGGCGTCCATGCTCGCGATCTCGACCGACAAGGAGGTCGACCAGGGCGAGCTCGAGGTCGTTCGGAAGCACTACGACGAGATCATGAAGATGGCCGAGGAGATGGACAAGGGCGACGACGGGGACGAGGAGGACTGAGCCCGTCCTTCCCTAAAAAGCCCAGCCGAGCCTGAGGCGGACGTCGGGGAGGGGGATGTACCCGCTCCCGTCCGCCATCAGGACGAGGCGCCCGCCGAGTCCGCATCCAAGGAGCAAGCCCTTCCAGGGCAGCCATTGGTAGCCGCCTTCCGCCGACGCGAGGATCATCCAGGCTTCGGTATCGAAGGTCAGGCCCGCGCCGGCCCCGGCGGCGACGTACCATCCCCGCGGGCGCGTCGAGCGGGGATACCAGGCGAAGGCGCAGTCGAGGACGAGCGCGAGGGCCGGCGCTTCGCTCCCCGCGTCGCGCCATACGAGCAAGCCCGCCTCGGGACGGAGGGCGAAACGGTCGGAGAGGCCGATTTCCGTTTCCACGGGAACCGCGAGGAAATAATTCCCGCCGCCCGCGGTGAACGCCGAAAAGGCGAGATACGCGAGGTTCGTGGAGAGCGATATAAGGGGCGCGCCGCTTGAGTCCGACGCTCGCGCTTCCGTCGTTGAAAGCGGGGCCGTCAAGGGAAGCGGCGCCTGCGCTCGGAGCGTCGCCGCGCGAGCGACGAACGCGAGGACGATGAGCGCGGCCCGCGACGCCTTCATCGTCATGGTTCTTTCCCTCCGATCGCCTTCAATTCCTCATCGAGCCATCCGCCTATCAGCTCGGAGATCATCGTCGCGCCGCGCGTCGTCATGTGGAGGCCGTCGTAGGTGAGGATCCTCCCCTGGATCTCGGCTATGCGATCGAAGCTCTTCCTGAGCATGAGGAGGACGTTGAGGAGGAACCAGCGCTTCGCGCGCGCCGGATTCTCCTTCACGGACTTCGCGTCGATCGCCGCGTTCTGGGCCTCGTTGAGCGGGAGGTAGGCTAAGCCGTATTCCGCGGCGAGGGCCTTGATGTCGGCCGAGTATTCGCGCGCGAGCCGGTTGGGGGCGGAATCGGGATCCTCGCCGATGACGGGGAGCGAGAGGATCGCTACGCGCGCGGACGTCCTGGCCTTGAGGGCATCCAGTATCCCGCGGAGGTTCTCGATGTAGAAGGCCTTGTCCGGTTCGACGTCGAGGCCCTGGAAGCGCTGGTAATTCCTGAGGGCCTTCCCCCCGGACCGGCTGTTCACGTCGTTGGTGCCGATGAGGAGGGTGACGAAGTCGGGATCGTATTCGAGGCAGTCCTCGTGGAGGCGGGCGCGGAGGTTGAAGGCGAGGTTGCCGTTGATGCCGGAATTGACGAACACGCACCGGGCCTGGAATCGCTCCTGGAGCATGGCGACGTAGTCCGTGCTGACGATGCCGTGGGTGATGCTGTCCCCGAGGCACACGATCACGGGCAGCTTCCGGAGCTTCACGAGGCGCATGAGGCGGTACTCGTCCTTGTCGATGAGGAGGTCCGGCAGGTCGAAGAGCGGGACGACGCCTCGCGGGTAGCGGAGCTTCCTGCGTTCGCCGAAGACCTGGACCCGGTGGTACCGGGCGATGTAGTTGTAATAGAAGACGAGGATCGCCGCGACGTAGGAGATGGCGACGGCCGCGAGGAGAAAACCGAGCATGCCCCGATCATAACCCCGCCGCCGCGAAGATGGAAGGGCGCTGCGAAACAAGCGTTTCCCGAGGGAGAATCGTTTCAGCCCGCTACGCGGATACCGGATGACAAATTCCCCTTTTCACATATAATAGTAACGAGCCGCATCATGGCTCACGGAGGCAATGAATGAGGAAATCCATGGCGATCCTCGCGGTACTGGCCGCGATCGCGCTGCTCGCGTCCTGCCAGTCGGGCGGAGCGGGAGGAGGAACGGTGAAGGCGGACAAGCTCTGCGCGCTGACGTTCGACGACGGCCCGGACGCCGTCAAGACGCCGTTGGTGCTCGAGAAGCTCGAGAAGTACAAGGTCGTCGCCACGTTCATGCACATCGGATCCCGGTACAACGACGAGACGAGGCCGGTGGTCGATCGGATCATGAAGATGAAGTGCGAGATCGGCAATCACTCCTGGAGCTATTCGAGCATGAACGCCATGACCGCCGACCAGATCAAGGAGTCCATCTCCATGACGAGCGCGGTCATAAAGGAATACACCGGGAAGGAGCCGCTGTTCTTCAGGCCGCCCAACCTCGCCGTGGGCGGCGAGATGGCGGACGCCATCTCGCTCCCCTGGGTTTCCGGCGTCCTGGGCATGGACTGGGCCGGGACCAACACCGACGCCAAGACCCGGGCCCAGAACGTGATCAACGGCGTTCGCGACGGCGCCATAATCCTCCTGCACGACGTCCAGCCCGATCCCCATCCCACGCCCGAGGCGCTCGATATCCTCATCCCCGAGCTCAAGAAGCAAGGCTACGAATTCGTGACCCTGAGCGAGCTCTTCAAGCGAAAGGGCGTCGATCCCAAGTCCCGACCCGGCGTGATGTGGAGCTTCGTGGAGTGATCCTCGGCTTTTCCCGGCCATGAGCATGGAGCCGCCCCTTCGGGGGCGGCTTTTTTTCTGGATCGCGGATCGAGCCGCTCGATCCCCGCCCCGAGGGCGCAGCCGCGCGCGGGCGGAGGACGGTCCGCCGCGGTTGATGCTATAATCGACATCATGATGCGGCGAGCCTTCGCGGTTATTGCATTCTTATGCGCGCTTTCGTTTTCCGCGCTCGCGGAGGGCGGCGGTTCGGGAGAGGCTTTTTCCGCGGCGGGCCTCGCGGAACGGGACGGCGCTTGGCACTTCCGCGCGCCGGACGGCGGGCTCTTCCTCTCCCGCGGGGTTTGCGTAGTCGTCGAACGGGACGGGGCGGTCAAGCCGGGCTCCCGCGGATACGACGGCGCGGCGTCCGCGGGCGGCGACGATGCGTGGGCGGAGGGAGCGGCGCGGAACCTCCGCGCCTGGGGCTTCGACACGGCGGGTTGCTGGTCGAGCGAACGCTTGCGCGGCCGCGGCCTCTACTCCACGGACATCATGTACCTCAGGATCGAAAAGGGCGGGAAGATGAAGGACGTCTTTTCCGCCCTCTTCGAGGGCGAGGCCGAGGAGCTCGCCGAGCGCCTTACAGCGCGCCACCGCGACGACGCGGAGCTCCTCGGATACTTCCTCGAGAACGAGCAGCCCTGGTGGGGAGACTACGGCTGGTACACCGGGCACGCGCCGACCCTCCTCGACGCGTACCTCTCCATGCCGGCCGGATCGCCGGGCCGGGGCGCCGCGCTCGGCTACCTGGGATCGGCCTACGGAAGGATCGACCGCCTGAACGCGGCGTACGCGGCTTCGTACGCGTCTTGGAAGGACTTCGAGCGGCGAGGGCTTCCGCCGCTCCCCTCGCTCGCCCTTTCGGCGGACAGGAACGCCTTCGCGGGGGTCGTCGCCCGACGTTATTACGCGGTCGCCGCCGGGGCCCTCAGGAAGCGCGATCCCGGGCGGCTCGTGCTGGGAGACCGGTTCGCCAATCACGCGCCGCGGGAGGTCGTCCGGGCATGCGGCGCGCACTGCGACGTCGTGTCGCTCAATTACTACGCGGGGTATAAGGCCGTGAACGCCGAGTATCTCAAGGGCTTCGCCGAGCTGTCCGGCCGTCCGCTCCTCATCACCGAGTTCTCCTACCGCGCCATGGAGAACCGGTCGGGAGACAAGAACACGAAGGGAGCCGACGTGACGGTGCCGACCCAGCGCGATCGGGCCGAGGGCTACGCGCGCTACGTTTCGTCGCTCGCGCGCCTCCCCTTCGTCGTCGGATGGCATTGGTTCCAGTATTTCGACGAATCGCCGGGGGGCCGGTCCTTCGACGGAGAGGATTCGAACTACGGGATCGTCGACATAAACGGGAAGCCCTACGAGGAGCTCGTCTCCGCGATGCGCGAAGCGAACCAGCGCGCGAGCGCGCTCCACGCGCGATCCGGGGAGACGAAGATCGGCGCGGCGGTCTTCGCCGATGATCCGGTCTCGATCGCGCGGAGCGGAAAGCGGGCCGGCCGACCCGAGAACCTCTTCGTTGATCGCGCGGCGGTCTGGGGCTGGGCGGACGCGGGCGCGGGCGGGCGCATCGCCGCGAAGTCAGGACCCGCGGGCATCGTCGCCGAATACGAAAGCGGGAAGGGCTGGGGCTGCGGATTCTCCTTCGCGCCCGCCATCAAGGGCGCGGCCGGACCGGGATACGCGGACCTCTCCGCCTTCGAGGGGCTCGAGGTCGTTTTCAGGGCGAAGGCCGGCCTCAGGGTATCGGTTTTCATTACGGAACACGGGGCCGACGAGCCGTGGAAGGCGGAGTACCGGGGCGCCGAGGGCGCGGACGGCGAGAGCTTCACCACTGAGCCCTTCGCGCTCCGGGCGGTCGAGACGAGGGTCAGGCTGCCCTTCGAGCTCTTCGCGCTCAGGACCTCCTACGGCAATCAGGGCGGAAATCGGCGTATTGACCTTAGGGCCATTCGATCGCTCGAGGTC
>CAYNQK010000124.1:0-7878 GCA_964399285.1 uncultured Spirochaetales bacterium
CCCCGGATTCCCGGGAGCCGCTTCGTCGTCATTTGCCCGGAATCTCGTAGAAGGCGAACCTGCCGCCTTCCACGGTGAGCATGGAGATGGAGTCCATCCCCAGGCCGTTATGGTCAGTATCGGTGAAGTTGAAGGTACCGGCCGTTCCGGCGAGGCCCTGGATCTTGGCGATGGCCTCGGCGATCTTCTCGGGCTTCTCGCTCTTGGCGTTGGTCATGGCCGTCTGGAGGATGAGGAGGGCGTCGTAGGCGTGGCCGCCGAAGGTGCTCACGTCCTCCTTGAACTTGGTCTCGTAGTCGGATTTGTACTTCTGGAGGAGCTTCTTCTGGGGATCCCCGTCCTTGAGCGCGTCGGCCACGAGGAGGCGGCCGCAGGGGAAGATGATCCCCTCGGCGGCGGCGCCGGCGGCCTTCACGTAGTTGATGTTGCCGAAGCCGTGGCTCTGGAAGAGGGGGATCTTGAGGCCGAGCTGGCGCATGTTCTTGGCGATGATGGACTGGGCGGGCTCGATGGACCAGTTGATGAGAGCCTGGGCGCCCGAAGCCTTGACCTTGGTGACGAGGGCGGAGAGGTCGGTGGCGTCGGCCGCGTAGACCTCGGAGAGGACCACGGTCATGCCGAACTCGGGGGCGTACTTCTCGAGGTTGGTCTTGCCGCCGTTGCCGAAGCCCGTGTTGGAGGCGACGACCGCGACCTTGCTGATCCCGAGGCCCTTCATGGTCTCGAAGGCCCAGCGGACCACGTAGCTGTCCTTCTGGGGCGTCTTGAACACGTACTTCATGACCGGCTCGACGATGGCCTCGGCCGCCGCGCAGGAGACGAGGGGGACGCCCGCCTTGTTCATGTAGTCCTTGATGGCGATGGACTCGCCGGAGGTGGTGGGCCCGATGACGGCCACGACCTCCTCCTCCTCGACGAGCTGCTTGGCGAAGGAGATCGCCTTCTCCGAGGAGCCGCCCGAGTCCTTCACGACGAGCTGGACCTTCTTTCCGTTGATGCCGCCCGACTTGTTGAGGTTCTCGACGAAGAGGCGGGCGGTCTTCTCCTCCGGGGCGCCGAGGTAGGCGGCCGGGCCGGTGACGGCGAAGATGGCGCCGATCTTGACGGTCTGCGCGCCGAGGCCCGCGAGGGCGAGGCAGCAGAGGGCGGCGAGGGCGATGCGCTTCAGGGATTCGCGCGACATGGATTACCTCCGTTTTTCCGACGCGCGGTCCCGGCCCGCGGCTTGCCGCGGGGACGATCCGACCGGTCGGTCGCTGAACGCCGACCTGCCGGTCGGCGCCGGACCAGGGTAGTACGGTTTGGGGAATTCCGCAAGCCGGAAATCAGCCCGGGACGCCGGTTCCGGGGGCCGCCGCGTATACGCCCCCGCGGAGCGCGTCCAGGAAGAAGCGCCATTCGGCGAGGTAGGCGCGCTTCAGGGCCTGCGGCGAGCCGCCCTTGGCGCTCCCCGCGAGGAAGTCGTTGCGGGTCTTGAGGAGGAACCAGCCGATGAGGTCCATGACGCTCTCAGCCTTGAACCTGAGCCGGGAGCCGTCCACGTCCCCGAAGACGGCCATGAAGCGTTCGCGGAAGGCGGCGTCGGCCTTGGCCTTGAGGTCGGGGCGCGCGAGGGCATTGGCCTTCTGGATCAGGCCGATGTAGCGCGGATGAGCGATGTAATAATCGATGGCGATCTCCGAGACGCGCATGAAGCGGTCCAGGGGGTCGGCGGGGAGGCCGCGCTTGGAACGGGCGGCCTCGTCCCGGATGTGGCCGTACAGGCCCTCGTAGGCCGCCTCTATGGCGAGGATGAAGAGCTCCTCCTTCGCCTCGATGTACTCGTAGAGCCCGCCCTTGGAGATCCCGCAGGCCTTGCAGATCCGGTCGGTCGAGCCCTCCTCGTAGCCGCGCTCGGCGAACTCGGCCACGCAGGCTTCCACGAGGCGCTCGCGCTTTTCCGGGGGCAGGCGGTCGAAGGTCGGCTTCATCGGTAACCGATGCTAAACCCGCGGGGACCGGGGGTCAAGCGGCGGGGGCGCCCGCGCCCGGCGGGGGCGTCGACGCGGGGGGCGATGGAAGGTATGATGGCGGCGCCATGGGACTCTCGTATCCCCTCATCGGAGCGGCCGGAGCCGCGCTCCCCTCGATCCTCCTCGTCGCCTTCTTCTACCGCCTGGACAGGAAGCGGCCCGAGCCCCGCGGCCTCATCGCCCGGAGCGTCCTCCTCGGGTTCCTCGCCGTCCTCCCCGCGGTCATCATCGAGGCCGTCCTCCTCAGGGTCCTCCCTTCCGCCGGCCGCTTCGCCGACGCGGCGATCAAGGGCTTCGTCGTGGCGGGCCTCGTGGAGGAGGGCGTGAAATTCGCCTTCGTGACGGCCTGGCTCTACGCCCGGAAGGAATTCGACGAGACGGCCGACGGGATCGTCTACACGGTCTGCGTGAGCCTGGGCTTCGCCCTCGTCGAGAACGTCATGTTCTCCTTCGTCGCCCCCGGCTCCATCCTGATCCGCGCTTTCACCGCCGTCCCCATGCACGCCGCCGCCTCGGGGCTCATGGGCTATTACATCGGCGTCAGCAAGACGGGCCCGCGCGATGCTCGCGATACGCGCGACCGGCGCGCCCTCGGCCTCGCCATCGCCGTCGGCGTCCACGGCCTCTACGACTTCTTCGCGTTCTCGGGCGGGAGCCTCGCCTATCTCGTGTTCCCCTTCACGGCCGTCTCGTTCGCGGCCGTGATAGCGCTCTTCAGGCGAGCGCGGGCCATGGACGACGCCGCGCGCGGGCGGCGGCCCGGCGCGGCGCCCGGCTCAGCCCCCGTATCCTGAGGCCCGGCCGACGGGACCTCGTGCAATGACGGAGACCGTATGCGCAACGCACTGACGGCGATCCTCGCCGCCGCCCTCGCCATCATCGGCGCAGCCCCGCTCCCCGCCCAGGGAGTCCTCTTCGGGACCCGATCCGGCCTCTACCGGAAGGCGGCTTCCGGCCCCTCCGCGCGCCTCTGGGGGCCGGGAGAGGTGAAGCGCGTCATCAGGACCACGGGAGGCTGGTACCTCCTCACCTCGACAGGCGTCGTCCATTCGACCGATCTCGCCACCTTCACGCCACGCAACGCCGGGCTGCCCGTCAAGACCGTGAAGACCTTCAGGGACGACGCCGTCGGCTACGTCCGCGAGGCGCAGGACCTCAAGGACCTCGAGGCCGATCCCGCCAATCCCCTCGTCCTCGCGACCTGCACCAAGGACGAGGTCTTCCTCACGCGCGACGGCGGGCTCTCGTGGAAGGGCTACGGCACGCCCGTCCGCGAGGTGACCGGGCTCAAGGCCGCGCTCGCCTACTCCGCGCCGCGCCTCACCCTCCTCGCCTCGCATCCCATCCGCGGCCTCTTCGTCCTCTACCCCGACGACGCGAGGCCCTCCTGGGCGCCCTTCAACGCCGGGATCGACGTGGCGCCCGGCATGACCTCGCCCGACGAGATCGCGGACGTCAAGGCGGCGGACTTCGGGAGCGGGCTCGTTCCCTGGGTCTCGTCGTCCTTCAAGCCCGAGGCCTACGCCTGGAATCCCGCGGCCAAGGCCTTCGCGAAGGTCCTCCGCTCGCCCGTCGAGTTCGGCATGGTCGAGTCCCTCTGCCCGCTGCCGGGGGGCATGGGCTTCATCGCCGACTGGGGCGCGGGAATCATCGGATCGGCCGGGACCTACCCGCCGCCCGCCGTCAACTCGGCCGTGCCCTGGAGGGAGGCGCGCGACCTCATCCGCGAGGTCCGCGCGGAGGCCGGGGCCGACCTCGAGTCGCTCTGGTTCGTGGATTCCTCCGGCGCCGAGGTTTCCATCAACGAGCTCTGGCTCGCGGACCGGAGCTATCCCGGCCCGCGAGCGGCGGCCGCCTCCAAGCGGACGGGCATCTACCTCCCCACCGGCTTCATCAACTCGAGCATGGACCGCTACGCGAAGCTCCTCGCCGACCGCGGCCTCGACATGCTCACCGTCGACGTCAAGGACGACTTCGGCAAGCTCCGCTTCGCGCCCCGCGACGAGTACCTCCGCTCCATCGGCAAGGTGAGCTCCCCCATCGACGTCGAGGGCTTCGTGAAGGCGATGAAGGCGCGCGGCGTATACCTCGTCGCCCGCATCGTCGTGTTCAAGGACCAAGTGGTGTTCGAGCACGGCCAGGGGAAATGGGCCGTCTGGGATTCGCGCGAGAAGGCGCCCTGGCGCGGCTACGAGCTCGAGCTCGCCGAGCCGCAGGCCCCCGTGCGCGCCGTAATCCCCCCGGGCGCGCCGGCCGCCGTGCCCGCGCTCCCGCCGGCCGCGAGCGCGCCTCCCGCCAAGCCCTCCTACGTCCGCGACTACAACGCCGAGTACTGGGTCGATCCCTACTGCGAATGGGTCTGGAAGTACAACGTGAGGATCGCGAAGGAGATCGTCGCGCGCGGCTTCGACGAGGTCCAGTTCGACTATATCCGCTTCCCCACGGACGGCGAGAACCTCGTCGACGCCTCGTACCGCTTCAAGGGCGAGGGCATGGACAAGGAGTCCGCGCTCATGTCCTTCCTCTCCTACGCGAGGGAGAGCATAAGCGCCCCCATCTCCGCGGACATCTACGGCGCGAACGGCTGGTACCGCACAGGCGTGCGCACCGGCCAGGACGTGGAGCTCCTCTCTCGCTACGTTGACGCCGTCTGCCCCATGTTCTACCCCTCGCACTTCGAGCAGGACTTCATGGCCATGGACCCGGCGGAGCTCAGGCCGTACCGCATCTACTACCTCGGCACCATGCGCAATCTCTTCATCGGGCGCTACCGGCTCGTCATCCGCCCCTACGTGCAGGCCTTCAGGATGAACGTCCGCTACGACAAGAAGTACTACGGGCCCGAGTACGTGAAGCGCCAGATCGCCGGCGTGCGCGCCGCGGCCGACACCGGCATGACCTTCTGGAACTCCGGCGGCCGCTACGACGACGTCCCCGACATGCGCGAGCGGATCGAGGGCGTCCCCGCGACGATCCGCTGATCCGCAGTTCCGGGGCTGACGGCGGCCCGAACGGGGTTTAGAATATCCCCGTGAGCACGAAGGGCGTCCGCGGCGCGGGAAGGGCCTTGTCCTCGCGCATCCTCGATCCGTTCACGGGAAAAACGGCCCCGCGCTGGCGCGAGAGCGGGCTCTCCGTCTTCCTCGCGGGCACGGGCACGCCTAATCCCGCGCGGGGGCGGGCGGGCCCCTGCGTCGCCGTCGTCGCCTCGGGGAAGCTCTACCTCGTGGACGCGGGGCCGGGTTCATGGGCCGTCCTCGTCGAGGGAAAGCTTCCCCTCGCCTCGCTCTCGGGCGTCTTCATCACCCATTTCCACTCCGACCATATCGGGGGCCTCGGCGAGGCCTGCGCGCAGAGCTGGCTCAAGGGGAGAAGGATCCCGCTCCCGGTCTACGGCCCGCCGGGCGTCGAGCGGCTCGTCCGCGGTTTCAACGAAGCCTACGCCCTCGACGCTTCCTATCGCGTCGCCGGGCATGGAGCGGAGGCCCTTCCGCCTGAGGCGGCGCTTATGGAGGCGCGGCCTATCGCCGCCGTCGACGCGGAGACCGTCGCCCTCGGGTCGGACGGGCTCCGCGTCACCGCCTTCGCCGTGGACCACGGCTCGGCCGCGCCCGCATTCGGCTATCGCTTCGAGCATCGCGGGGCCTCGATCGTCGTGAGCGGCGACACGAGAATTTCCGAGCGCCTCTTCGCCGCGGCGCGGGGAGCGGATCTCCTAATCCACGATGCCTTCGCCTCCCGCCTCCTCGAGGCGGGGAAGCTCGGCTTCAGGGCCCTCGGGCATGACCGGCTCGCGCGCATGATGGAGGAGGCCGCCGCGGCTCACGCGGGCGCTCCCGACGTCCTCGCGGCCGCGAGAAGCGCGCGCGTCGGAAAGCTCGTGATCACGCACGCGTCGCCCTCGCTCCCGCCCCTGACGCCCCAGTTCGTCCTCCGCTGGGTTTTCCTCGGAAGGCCGTGGAGGCCGATGGGCATGCCCGTCGTCTTCGGCAGGGACGGCGCGGCCTTCCGCGTCGGAGGGAGTCGTCGCCATGGGTGAGGCTCCGCGCGCGTCCGACCTCCGATCCTTCGCCCGCTCGAGGCCGGGGGCCGCGCTCATCCTCGTCCTCGGCCTCGTCTACGCGGCCTCGCAGGCGGCCATCCTCGCCATCCTCGCGCCCCTCGGCGTGCGCCGCGTCCTGGCCGCTCAGGTCTCGGTCCTCCCGGAAGGCCTGGAGCGGATATTCGGCGAATGGGTGAGGGAGGGGCTCCTGGGTCGGTACCGATTCCATTTCGCCCTCGATCTTCCGCATCCTCTCTGGTACGGCGCCTGCTTACTCCTTCTCATCGCGCGGTTCATGCCGTTCGATACGGCGCCGGCGGAGTACCGCGTGGCCGTTCGGGCGCCTCGCGCCCTCCTCGCCCTCCCCGTGGCGGCGGCCATTCTCGATACGGCGGAGAACGCCGCCCACCTCGCCTTCCTCGCCGACGCGGCCCTCATCCGCCAGCCCTGGGTCGCGCTGAGCGGCGCCGCGTCCATCCTGAAATGGATTCTCTCGACGGCGAGCCTCGCGATCATCGCCTCGTTCGCGTTCGCCGCTCCGTTGGCGCGCGCGCGCATCGAGGCGGGGAGGCGCCGCCCATGAAGATCGCGCGGTACTCGAGCGCGAACGGGGAGCCGCGCTTCGGCCTCGTCGTGAAGGAGCGCGTCCTTCCCTTCAGCGCGCTGGCTCGAGCCGCCGGGACCGGCATAGGGCGGCTCTCGTCCGTCGACGCGTACATCGACGGCCTCCCCGGAAGCGAGGACGAGGCGCGGCGGCTCCGGGAATTCGCCCTCGCGCGCGGCGGGGAGCGATTCGAGTCGGCCCCTCTCGCGGAGATCCGCCTCCTTCCGCCCCTCGACCCGCCGGCGATGCTCGACTTCGGCCTCTCGCCGCGGCACCTCGAGAACTCCTCCAGGACGTTGCTCAGGCGCGGCTTCGGTGCCCCCCTCGCCGCAGTCATCGGGCCCTTCGTGAGGAGCCGCATCAGGAAAATGGCGGCTTCGAACGCCCTTCCCTATTACAAGTGCAATCACCTCGCGATCATCGGCGACGGGGACGAAACGGGCTGGCCGTCCTACAGCTCCTATATCGACATCGAGCCCGAGCTCGCCTTCGTCGCGGGGCCGCACGAGTATCCGATCGCTGGCTACCTGATCTTCAACGACGTTTCCGCGCGCGACGTCCAGATGCCCGAGATGACCGGGACCGGCCCCGCTCGCTCCAAGGACTTCGCGCGGAGCAAGGGGCTCGGCCCCTTCCTCGTCACGCCCGACGAGGTCGTCGATCCGCTCGCCCTCGGCGTCAGCGTGCGCGTGGGCGAATACATCCCCGCGAGCTCGCGTGAAATCACGAATTCTCGCGAATTCGCGGACTCGCGCGAGCGCGCGGGCACGCGCGAACGCGCCGATGCGCGCGAACGCGCTGATGCGCGCGAACGCGCTGATGCGCGCGACCGGCTCGTCTGGTCGGGCACGACCGCCGAGTACTCGCGGCATCCGACCGAGGTCGTTTCGTACCTCAGGACGATCTTCGCGCCGGCGCCCGGCACGGTGATCGGCATGGGAACGATCCCGGGCTGCACCGGCCTCGACAACGACGAATGGCTCCTCCCGGGAGACGCCGTCGAGATCGAGTTCGAGGCCCTGGGCATCCTACGTCAGCGCTTGCCCGCGCGTATCGGACCGCTCGAGCCCTCCCCGTGGGGCGAGCGCGAGGAGCTCGAGGGATGGTACGGGGCGAAAGCGCGTCGATGAGCGAAGGGCCCGCGTCGATGAGCGACGGGCCCTCGCCGGTAGAGCGGCGGGCCCATCGCCGGTAGAGCGGCGGGCCCTTCGCCGGTAGAA
>CAYNQK010000125.1:0-7846 GCA_964399285.1 uncultured Spirochaetales bacterium
CCTCATCCCGGATGCGTCATGGCGGGTCGGGCGCCGGTGAATCGCCGGTCATCCGGCGGACCAGGTCCTTCACGGAGAGGCTCGCGAAGGCGATGGCCATGTCGGAGGTGCCGTAGGGGATGAGGAGCCGCCCCGCGTGGACGAGGGACCCGCAGGTGTACACGACGTTCGGGACGTATCCCGCGCGTTCCCCCTCCGAGGGCGAGATGAGAGGCTCCGCGAGGCGGCCGACGACCTTGGAGGGATCCTCCTTGTCGAGGAGCATCGCCCCGATCGAGTACTTCCGCATGGGCCCGACGCCGTGCGTCAGGACCAGCCATCCCTCGTCCAGCTCGATGGGGGATCCGCAGTTCCCGATCTGGATGAACTCCCAATCGCTCATCGGTTCCGCGATCCGCGTCGCCTCCCGCCAGAAGTGGAGGTTGTCGGAATACATGAGGAAGACGCTCTCGTTGTCCTGGCGGGAGAGCATGGCGTAGCGGCCTCCGAGCTTCCGGGGGAAGAGGGCCATGCCCTTGTTCTCGACGACCCTGCCGTTGAGCGTGATCATGCAGAAGCGCCTGAAGTCGTCGGTCTCGATGATCTGCGGCAGGATGAGCTTTCCGTCGTAGGCCGTGTAGGTGGCGTAGTACCTGACGCGGCCCGCGTCCTCGAAGCGGACGAAGCGGGCGTCCTCGATCCCGTTCTGCTCCGTGGGCGATGCGGGGAAGATGAGCCGCTCGGAGAACTCGGTGCCCTCGTCGAACTCGATCTCGTAGTTGGATCGGGCGAGCCACATCATCTTGTCCGCCGTGAGGGAGTCCACCTGCGAATCGCGCTCTTGGAGGACCGCGGAGACG
Organism: uncultured Spirochaetales bacterium; assembly: GCA_964399285.1. Classification (GTDB taxonomy): domain Bacteria; phylum Spirochaetota; class Spirochaetia; order Treponematales; family JBGSOB01; genus CAYNQK01. Next base: position 840 of record CAYNQK010000125.1, read on the forward strand.
GCTGAGGCGAGCTCGTCGAAGGTGAAGCCCTCGGCCAGCCGCTCAGCCGCGTCGCGGAGGAAGTCGTTCCCGAAGCCCATCTCGCCGAGCTTCATGAGGAAGAGCTTCTTTTCGTAGAGCGCGCTCTTGACGGTTTCCGCGCGCGCGACGGCCTTGGACAGGGGATTCACGGAGACCGAGCCGTCAGCGTAGACGGTCCCGGTGCGGAAGGAGATCGAGGACACGTGCCCCTCGCCGACCGAGCGGACGCTCATCACGTAGCGGAGCGCGCCCTCGGGGAGCCCTCCCTGGTCCGGGTGGGGGACGATGGACGGATTGAAGACGGCGGCGGACTCGAAGGAATACTCGGAAGTGAAGTACGCGCCGATGAGGAGCTTCCGCTCCTCCGAGGGCCTCTCCTCCGCGAGATGGCGCTCGACGATCGCGTAGTGCTTGCCGAAGGCGCTCCGGAGCCCCGGATTGTAGGGGCCGAATTCCGCGAGGACTCCCTCGAGGAGCCTCCGCGCCTCCTCCTCGCCGAGGGCGAGGGCGCGGGCCGCGATGCGCCTCACCCGGTCCTCGCTCGCGGGTATGAAGGGCCGGGCCACGACCCGCGAGGGGTCCGGGCGGATGATCGGGGACGCGAGCCGGATGACTTCGAGAGGCTTCATCGGGTTCTCCTCATTCCGTGAGCGGTTCCTTGAGCGCGATCGATTCCTCGACCTCCCGCATCTCCGCTAGGGAGAGGTGGAAGGCGAGCGTCGATTCGGCGCCCTCGTTCTGGTTGAGCCTGTCCACGTGGAGGCCGTCGCGGCAGCCGCCCGTGGCCGCGTCGTAGACCGAGAGGGAGAGGTCGTTCCCCCCGAAGAACCAGCGGAAGGCCTTCTCGGCCTCGCGGCGCCAGCGCTCCTCGCCGGTGGCCTTGAGCGCGTCCAGGCAGGCGGAGATCGAGGAAGCCACCTCTATCGGCTGCTGGTCGTAGAGGGGCCGGGGTCCCCCGCGGCGGTACGGCTCGTCGGAGCCGATGGGCCGGAAGCGTCCTTCCCGCGTCGTCTGCTCGGCCATGAGCCATTCGAGCGAGGCGAGGCCGGCCTCCGTCATGGCCGCGTTGTCGAGGGCGCGGCCGCAGATGACGAGGGCGTGCGGGAGTCTCGCGTTGGCGTAGGTGAGCTCGCCCTCGAACCAGGGCCAGTCCGGTGAGGCCGCGGCGCGGTAGAGGGCGAGGAGCCGCTCGGCGAGCTCCTCGCGAAGCGTCGCCGCGAAGCGGTCGCCTGAGAAGCGCTTCAGGTATTCTCGGATCCCGAGGATGGAGAAGGCCCAGGCGCGCGGGGAGGTGAAGCCGCGCACGGAGGCCAGCGCCTGTTCGAAGAGGATCCCCGCCGCGCCCTGCAGGCCCGGGTCGTCCGAGAGCCCGACGCAGGTGCCCAGCGCCCAAACGGCCCGCCCGTGGCAATCCTCGGATCCCTGCTCCTTCGCCCACCTCCGGTCGAAGCCCAGGAAATTCCTGAATCGCTTCGAGGAGGGATCGAAGGCGTAGTGGAGGGCGGCGAGGTAGGTTCCGGCCATCGCCTCGGCGTCCGGCGCGGCCTCCTCGGCCCGGGCCGCGAGGCGGGACATGAGCACGAGGGCGCGCGCGTTGTCGTCGGTGCAGTAGCCCTCGGAGAAGAGCGGGACGGTCGCGCGCGCGTGCTGGATTATTCCCGCGCCGTCCGTGAGCGCCCTCAAGTGGTCGAGCTTGTGCTCGGGAAGCTCCCGCTGCTCCTCCTCGGGGAAGGCCTCGCGCCCGGTTCCCGTCCCTCGTCGGGATAGCCGCGCCTCCTCGAAGGTCTCCACGTAGCGGCCCGCGACCTTGGGCCAGGTCATCTCGCGTCCGGCGAGGTAGGCGTTCTTCCGCATCGCGTTGCGGAGGGGCTCGTCGTTCGCGAGGCGGAGCACCGCCTCCGCGATGGCCTCCGGGGAGCCGAAGGGGACGAGGATGCCCTTTCCGTCCGCGAGGAGCTCGGCCGCGTGCCAGTACGGCGTGGAGACCACGGCGTTCCCGATGCCGAAGGAGTAGGCGAGCGTTCCGGAGGTGATCTGGGCCTCCCCGAGGTAGGGCGTGACGTAGATGTCCGCCATCACGAGGAACTCCTTGAGCTCCTCCTGGCTCACGAAGCGGTTGCGGAAGCGCACGTGCTCCTCCATGCCCAGCTCCGCGACGAGGCGCTGGAGCGTGAGCCGGTAGGCCTCGCCCTCCTGCCTGAGGAGGCTCGGATGCGTCGCGCCGAGGACGACGTAGACCACGTTCGGATTTCCCTCGACGATCGCGGGCATGGCGCGGATGACCTGGTCGATGCCCTTGTTGGGCGAGAGGAGCCCGAAGGTGAGGAGGACGGTCTTTCCCGCCACGCCGAACTGGTCCTTGTAGAAATTCGGGTCTATGAAGGGAAGGTCGGGAATCCCGTGCTGGATAAGGCGGATCTTCGCCTCGTCGAGGCCGTAGACCTCCTTGAGGAGCTCGACGGCCTTAGCCGCCATGACCACGATGAAGCTGGATCGCTCCGCTATCTCGATGAGGATGCGCCTCTGGCGCGGGCTCGGTTCGCGAAGGACCGTATGGAGCGTGGTGATGATGGGCATGCGGAGGCGGCGGAGGAGGGAGAGCGCGTAGATCCCGTCGTCGCCGCCGTAGATGCCGTACTCGTGCTGGAAGCATACGACGTCGGGATTGTTGATGTTGAGGAAGTCCGCGGCCTCTCGGTAGGAGGCGAGGTCGTTTTCCCTGATGACGAAGCGTACGCGCTGTGGATAGGCGTAGCCCTCGGGGGTGTCGTTCACCGGGACGGCGAAGCAGGTGACGCGGGGATGGGCCGCCGCGATGGATTCGCAGAGGTCGGTCGTGAAGGTCGCGATGCCGCATTGGCGGGGAAGGTAATTCCCGATGAAGGCCACGGTCTGGATCGGATTCGTCATGCTCGCTGCTCCTCGTTTTTATCTGGCGCGGCAACCGCGGTTTTGAGAAAGGTCAGGCCGACCGCGGAGATTTTTGGGTACAATTCCATTATAGGGAATAAGATGCGATGGTTCTACCTTTTTCCCTGTTTTTCTCATTTCGGTATCGAAAATGACGCGCGCTGAAGCCGGCTCGGCCCTCCGAAGGGTGTATTTCCTCCCTTCTGTTGTCTGTCGTGTTTTCCCAGTGAGGGAAGTCTTGACATGACTGTATATAACGTATATATACAGTATAAATGGTTGGAGGCTCAATGAAAGTATCCATTTCCAACGCATCGAGCGATCCCATCTACCTCCAAATCTTCTCCCAGATCAGGGACGCCATCATCCGCGGCGATCTCTCGCAGGGCGAAGGACTCCCCTCCATCCGATCGCTGGCACGGGACCTCAATATCTCGGCCATCACGACGAAGCGCGCCTACGACGACCTCGAGGCGGCGGGCTTCGTGTCGTCGGTCGGGGGGAAGGGAACCTTCGTCTCAGGAGGAAACCCCGCGCTCATGAGGGAGGCGCGGCTCAGGCTGATCGAGGAGAAGTTCCGCGAGGCGGCCGCGGCCGCGACCGCCATCGGCGCGGGACGGGACGAACTCGTCGCGATGCTCGACCTGGCTATGAAGGAGGATTGAATGACAGCGCTCATCGAGGCCCGGGGGCTTCGCAAGGGGTATCCCGGTTTCGACCTGGAAGGCGTCTCGTTCTCGCTCGAGCCCGGATACGTGATGGGGCTCGTGGGGGAGAACGGGGCCGGGAAGACCACGACCCTGAAGATCCTCATGGGCATGGCGAGGCGCGACGGGGGCGAGCTCTCCGTGCTCGGCGCCGATCCATGGACGGAGGGGGTGCGCGCTCGCTCGCGGATCGGCTTCGTCTCCGACGAGAACTGGCTCTGGGAGGAGATGCGGGTGGATCGCGCGGCGAGGACGGTGTCGCGCTTCCTCCCGGGCTGGGACGGAGCGGGCTTCGAGCGGCGGCGCGAGGCCTTCGGGGTTCCCGCTGGCAAACGCGTGAAGGAGCTCTCCCGGGGAATGCGCGCCAAGCTCAACCTGGCCGTCGCGCTCTCCCACGGCGCGGAGCTCCTCGTGCTGGACGAGCCGACCTCCGGCCTGGATCCGTTGGCCCGGGACGAGTTCCTCGGGATCCTCAGGGACTTCGTGGCCGACGGGAAGCGGTCGGTCCTCTTCTCCACGCACATCACCTCGGATTTGGACAAGATCGCGGATTACGTGACCTTCATCCGCGGCGGGCGGATCGTCTTCAGCATGGACAAGGCTTCCATGGAGGAATCGTTCTCCCTGATACGGGGAGGGGGCGACCTGCCGTCCGAGGCCCGTTCCCTCTTCCTAGGAATCCGCGAGACGGGCGTGGGCTTCGAGGGCCTGACGCGGGATAGGGAAGGCGCTCTCCGCGCCCTGCCGGGATGCGCGGCCGAGCGGGCGAACATCGAGCAGATCATGCTCTACCACGGGAAGGAGTGAGCCATGGGAACCGTAACCGCGCTCTGGCGCAAGGACCTCGAGATCATGCGCCGGTACCCGCTCTACGCCGCCATCATGGCGCTGAACTGCCTGGCCATGCCCGTGGAGATCGCCTTAGCGCCGATGACGGGCATGATCAACGCCCTGTTCCTCGTCGCGTTCGCCGCGATGCCCTTCCAGCTCGAGGAGCGCGGCAAGGGCCTCGCCCTCATCGCTTCCCTGCCCATCAAGCGCTCGGCCCCGCCCGCGGCCCAGTATATCCTCCTCGCGCTCCTCTACGGCGCGATCGGCGCCGTCTCAGGTACCCTGTCGCTCGTCATGTCCTTCCTTCCCCGCGCCGCGGCCCTCGCCCGGCTTAATCTCGTTCCGGGCGTCATCGTCCTTTCCTTTCCGTTCATCGCCCTTTCCGTCCTCTTCCCGCTCTGGTACCGCTTCGGGTACGTGAGGATGCGGATCCTGACATCGGTCTTCTTCCTCGTCATGGCGATCGGCTCATCCGTGGCGAGCGGGATCGGCGTCCCGGGCGGGAAGGCCTCGGCCCCCCGGGCGCTCTCCGAGGCCCTGAGCGGTATTCCCGCGGCGCCCGCCGTCCTCGGCTGCGTCCTCCTCACGTCCGCGTGCCTGGGCGTCTCCTTCCTCGTATCCGCGCGGATCTGGGAGCGGAAGGAATTCTGAGGCCGACGCGCGGCCCCTTGCGGGACTTGACCGTTCCGTGAGCGCCACGCTAGAGTCGGCGTATGAGTTTCATTGGCCGCGCGGCGTACGCTTATTATTCCTCCACCGTCTCCGAGGGGGGAATCGCGCAGGCCTAGGCCGCTGAAAGCGGCTTGACGGAAACCACGGCCCGCGGGGTAATCCCCGCGGGCTTTTTTTATGCGCGCGACGCGCGATCGGCCGGCGGCGGTTCCGCCTCCGGATCGCGCGGGATCGCGCCGGAAGGAAGGCAGGGACATGCGCGACGGGACATCCGCTTCCCGATCCTCCTATGCCGCTTCGTCGGTCCGGGCGACGACGGCGAAGAGGAGGAAGGAATGGAAACGAAGGAGAAGGCCCGGAACGGAAAACCGGACCTCATAGATCGGCTCGCCCGCACGACGGACGAGGTATTCAGCCTGGACGAGCTCAGATCGCGGCTCGCCTCGGGGCGCAAGCTCAAGATCAAATTCGGGGCGGACGCCACCGCGCCCTTCCTGCACATCGGGCACGCGGTGAACCTCCGGATGATGCGCGCCTTCCAGGAGGAGGGGCACCGCGTGCAGTTCCTCATCGGGGACGTGACCGCGGGCATCGGAGACCCGACGGGCAGGGACGACGCGAGGACGGTCCCGAGCCGGGAGGAGATCGACCGCAACGCGCTTGAATTCGAGCGGCAGGCGGCGCGGATCCTCATCACTGACGATCCCGAGGTCTTCGAGACGAGGCGTAATTCCGAGTGGTGGTCCAGGACGCCGAGCGCGGAGCTCCTCTCACTCCTCGGTGAGGTGACCCTCTCGAGGCTCTCGTCGCGCGACATGTTCAGGCGCCGCGCGGAGGCCGGGGGCGAGCTCAGGATGCACGAGCTCTGCTATCCCGTGCTCCAGGGCTGGGACTCGGTGATGCTGGAGTCGGACCTCACCATCGTGGGCACGGACCAACTTTTCAACGAGATGATGGGGCGCTTCTTCCAGGAACGCCGCGGACAGCGCCCGCAGGTGATCATGACGTCGCGGATCACGCCCGGCCTCGACGGCGTCCGGAAGCAGAGTAAGAGCCTCGGAAACTACATCGGCCTCGAGGAGAGCGCGCGAGACATGTTCGGGAAGGCCATGTCCCTCCCGGACGCGCTCATACCCGATTGGATGGAGGTCTACACGGAGATCCCGATGGAGGAGGCGGCCCGGACGCGCGCCGCCCTCGGAAGCGGAGGCCTGAAGCCCCGCGACGCCAAGCTGGCGCTCGCGCGCGCCCTCGTGGCCCTCCATCACGGCGAGGCGGCGGCCGCCGAGGAATCGGAGTGGTTCGTATCCGCCTTCTCCCGCCGCGAGTTCCCGGAGGACGCCCCCGCGTTGGCGCTCGAGGGCGCGACGCGCCTCGACGCCCTCGTTGCCCGCGCGCGGAAGTCGTCGCTCGCGGAGGCCCGCAGGCTCATCTCCCAGGGCGCGGTGGAGCTCGGCGGGGAACGCGTAACGGATCCCTCGTCCGAAGTCCGCGCAACTCCCGCAGGCTCTCGCCTCTGCATCGGCAAACGCGGCCGCTGGCTCCTCAATTCGCGGTAACAAGGCCGGACCCGCTCCGAATTTCCGCGCTCGGGAGAAAGGCGGATGGACTCCGGAACGAAGGCGGCGGGTGTCGATGAAAAACGACGCGAGGCCTCGGGGTAATCCCCGCCAGCCGAAGAGTCGTTTTTCATCGACAGGCCCCGCCAGACAGATAACGGACATCCGCCTTTCTCCCGAGCGCGGAGAAAGGCGGCGCGTACGCTAGTTGTATCCCTTGGCGGTCCTGAACGCGCCCGCGAGGTCGGATCGGCCGTCGAAGACGCGGGCCCTCGGGCGGTCGGCGAGGTTCTTGAGCTCCCGCACG
>CAYNQK010000126.1:0-2408 GCA_964399285.1 uncultured Spirochaetales bacterium
GGTCTGCCGCTCGGCGGGCGGGGGGAGGAAGCGGATGAGCTTCCTGAGGTCGTCGATGAAACCCATGTCGAACATGCGGTCGGCCTCGTCGATGACGAGGAAGCCCACGTCCTTGAGGAGCATCTTTCCCTGCTGGATGAGGTCGATGATGCGGCCGGGGGTCCCGATGATGATCTGGACGTCGGCCCTGAGCATGTCCACCTGGGGGCCGTATGAGACCCCGCCGTGGAAGACCCCCGAGCTGATCGGCAAGTGCTTGGCGAGCTTCTTCGTCTCCTCCTCGATCTGCACCGCGAGCTCGCGGGTCGGGGCGAGGATGAGGGCCTTGCGGTTCCGGCACTCCGGGACCGTGACGATGCGATGGAGGATGCTGACGAGGAAGGCGGCGGTCTTGCCCGTTCCCGTCTGCGACTGCGCGTAGATGTCCTCGCCCGAGAGGGAGTGGGCGAACACCGCTTCCTGGACCGGCATGCAGGTCTGGAAACCGGCTTCGTCGAGGGCCTTGAGGAGGTCCTCATGCAGGGAGAGTTGCTTGAATTCCATATCGTTCTCGATTCGGATAAAGACGTTGGGGCGCGCGCCGTCACCGCGGCGCTTTACCAAGCGCGCCCGTCGGGGCATGGCCGCCGGGGCTTTCGCCACGGGGGTCTTCATGCCCGGCCTTGGCCTTTTCATCCCGGGGGACGCCGCCTAAAGGCGGGCTGGTCAGGCCACTTCGCCGTTCCTGGACCGCTCCTTGCGGCCGGTCGGCGGAATTCGGTAAATATCGATGCAGAGTAGCCTAAAATCGGTTCTATTAAAAGAGGGCGAAACGAGCCATTCCCGCGGCTCTGTCCCCTAGGGCGCCTCCCGGACATCCATATCCGAGCGGCTCTGTCCCCGGAATTCCCCGCACGGGAGTCCGCGCCGATAGGATAGAACGATTTTATTCCCGCGATAGGGTATCCCATACGCGATTCCGGCGGATGCCGGACATTTCGACCCATGGAGGAACCATGAAAAGAACGATCGCGCGACTCGCCCTCATCGGAACCGCCCTTCTCGCGGCCGGAACGGCCTTCGCCCAGGTCAAGGCGGGGCAGAAGCTCTTCGTCGCGGCGGGGAACCCCTCGGCCGTGGGCGGCGACAAGCAGGGCATGATCGGCGTGTCCAAGGACGGCGTCGCCTGGAGCCTCATAAGCCTCTCCGACGAGGATGAATCGATGGAGAACGCGCCCCTCTCCGGCGTAGCCTGGGGCGACGACCGCGTGGTGGCGGTCGGCGGGACCAAGATCATCGTGAGCGACGACCTCAAGAATTGGCGCGTCGCGGACAACTACCCGGACTTCTCGAGCTCCCTCGTCTCGGTCGCCTACGGCGCCGGGATCTTCGTGGCCGTCGGCGGGACCTCCGCCGTGGCCTTCTCCGAGGACGGCCTCTCCTGGACCCGCCTCAAGGACAAGAAGGGCATCTCCCCGACGCTCAACCCCGAGCTCGACTTCGGGAAGACGCACCTCTACGGCGTGTATTTCCACGACGGCAAATTCTACGCCCTCGGGAACGGCAACACCATCACGGTCCTCGTCCCCGGAGGAGACATGGGCCTCACGGTCGAGAGCTCCGTCATGAAGGGGCAGGTCACCTCGCGCCTCAACGACATGGTCGTCGCGAACGGAACGGGCGTGGCGGTTGGCACCGTCGAGGACTACATCACCACGGACTTCCAGAAGTGGAAGAAGATCCAGCCCTGGCAGCAGTACTTCGCCATCACGCACGCCGCGGGGAAATTCGTAGCGGTGACGGGCTTCGGCTCGGTCTTCTCCTCGGCGACCGGCGAGAGCGAGAGCTGGAAGGAGGCCTCCTCCGCGAAGCTGACGCGCAACGCCTATTTCTCCGTGGCCTTCGGCAACGGCGTCTTCGTGGCCGGAGGCAACGAGGCCGTCTCCACGTCGAAGGACGCCCTCGCCTGGAAGCAGGGCTCGGCAAAGATGCGCTTCAAGAAGATCATCTTCATCCCCTGATTGCCCGTCGCGATACGGAGGCCGGGGTCCCGCTCGGAGCGAGCCCCGGCCGCGCCGGAGGGCCCCGGCCGCGCCGGAGGGCCCCGGCCGCGCCGGAGGGCCCCGGTCGCTCCGGAAAGCGCCGCGCGGCTCGGCGCGGAACTTGAGGCGTTCATGCCCTTCCTGATACGATCAATCATGGAAACCGGCCCGATCGTCCCCGAGCTCCCGGATTCGAAGCGCGAACGCGCATTGGTTTACGGCCTTTCCATCGGCACCGGCGTCCTCGCGGGCGCGATCGCCGCCGCGTACCGCTTCGCCGTCGAAATGATCGAGGACGGGCGGGGGCGTCTCGCGGACATCGTGCGCGAAAGGCCCCTGCTCGCCGTGCCCTGGATACTCCTCGCGGCCTGCGCGGCGCTCGCCGTC
>CAYNQK010000126.1:2418-7767 GCA_964399285.1 uncultured Spirochaetales bacterium
GTAGGTGGCAAGAAATGACCGTACTGATGGCGCTCCTGGGCTCTATTGGCTTGGCCGCCTTGATCTACGCCATTTCTTTTCTGGTGAACGTCAACCAGAGGATCGGCGCGATGACCAAGATGAAGCCGTTTTATCGTTGGCTCTACCTGGCGGCCCTTTGCCTCACCGTCGCCTTCCTGATCCGCCGCTTTCCCCTCATCAAGGGCTCGGGGATTCCCCAGGTCCGGGCGATGCTGACGCGACGCGTCTCTTCCCGATGGTTCCTCGAGCTTCCCTCCAAATTCGCTGGCGGCATCCTCGCGCTCGGCGCCGGGCTCTCCTTGGGGCGCGAGGGGCCCTCCATACAGCTCGGCGCCCTAGCCGGGAAGGGGCTTTCCTCGCTGTTCAAGCGCGATCGCGCGGAGCCCTATCTCCTCACGGCGGGAGCGGCGGCGGGCATCGCGGCCGCCTTCAACGCTCCGCTCGCCGGCGTTCTCTTCTGCGTCGAAGAGCTCCACCGGGCATTCTCCCCGACGATGCTCGCCTGCGCGATGCTCTCCTCGCTCTCGGCGGCGGGCGTGTCCTGGATCGTCTTCGGCCGGGAGCACGTCTTCCCCTTCGCGGAAGCGGCCCCTCCGTCGCTCGCGCTCTATCCCGCGGTCGCCCTCCTCGGGCTCGTCTGCGGAATTCTCGGCGCGGCGTTCAACAAAGCCCTGCTCGGGACGCAACGCCTCGCGTCGCGCCTCCTTCCTTCGCCGCGCTGGCGCCTCGTCTCCGCCTTCCTCGTCGCTTGCGCGGCGGCTTGCGTCTTCCCTATCGTCTCCGGAGGAGGCCACGGGCTCATCGCCGGAGTGGCCGAGGGTTCCTTCGGCATCATCATGCTCTGCGCCGCCTTCGCCGCGAAGTTCGCGCTCACCTCGCTGAGCTACGCGTCGGGCGCGCCGGGGGGCATCTTCCTCCCGATGCTCGCGCTCGGCGCGGCGGCTGGGGGACTGGTCGCACGGTGCATCGAGGGATTTGGAATAGCGGACTATCAGGGGGCGACCTTCGCGATCCTGGGGATGGCCGCCTTCTTCACCGCGGTTGTCCGCGCGCCCCTCACCGGGACCGTCCTCGTGATGGAGCTCGCGGGGACCTTCGAGCACCTTCCCGCCCTGATCCTCGCCTGCGCGGTCGCCGGCCTCTCCGCCGCCGTCCTGCGCGCTAGGCCGATTTACGACGAACTCTACGACGGCCTCATCCGAAGCGGAGACGGAGCGCCTATCGCTCCGCCCCCCGACGAGCCGTCATCGGAGTGAGCCCCGTCTTCCGGGCGACGCCTCCGCTCAGCCGCGCTTCCCGGGAAACCAGGGGACGATCGCGCTCACGCGTTTTCGATATTCGGCGTAGGCGGGATACTTGGAGGCGGTGATGCTCTCGGTAAAGATCGTGGAGCCTATGAAGAGGGCGACGAGGACGAGGATGCCCGCCGCGCTCGAGTGCAGGAACGCGTCTAGGATACCGTTCCCGCAAAGCGCGGCGCCCATGAGGTAGAGCGACATCCAGGTCATGAGCTCGCCGAAGTAGTTGGGGTGGCGCGAAAGGGCGAAGAGCCCGCTCGTCCTGAAGCCGCGCGCGGCGTCGTCCTTGAATTTCCCGTCGATCCGTTCGCCCGCGCGGAAGCGGCGCTTGGCTTCCTGGAATTTCCACTGCTGCGCGTCCGCGATCCCCTCGATGACGACGGCGCCGGCCATGAGGGCGCAGGCGAGCGCGAAGAGGACGAGGCTCGCCGTCCCGGGAGCCGCGCTTTCCATCGCCATGCGGCGCAGGGGAAGGGTGAAGAGGACGAAGGTCCCCACCTGGAACAGCGAAATGAAACCGAGATTGAAGGCCTGCCAGGCGATGGGGTTCCTGATGCGGCCGCGGAGCACGGACCAGCGGTAGTCCTCCGTTCCCGCGTAGCCGCCTTTCTTGGCGAAGTTGGCCGTGAGCCGCGCGCCCCATGCCGTGACGAGGAGGGCCGCGGCGATGATCGGGAGGGAGAAGCCGCCGCGATAGGCGTAATACCAGGCGAAGAGGACGGGGAGGGTGGACCAGAGGCGGTCGACCCAGGAGTAGTCCTTGGTGACCATGCCCGCGACGAAGCTCGCGAGGGCGAAACAGAGCGCGCAGAGCGAGACCGCGACGAGGGGATCGCCCGAAGCCAGGAATGCGGCGCCGGATGAAGGAAAGGGGGCTCCCGCGACGGCGGCGACGAGGATGAACGAGGCCGCGAGCGCGATCGCGACGACGATGATGAATTTGCCCATGTGCGAGCCCTCCTTGGATGCCGGAAAACGCGGCGGAACGGGGCATACTGTAGTCGAAGGCGTCCGCGGAGTCCAGGCCGTCCCTTGCCGCGTCCGCGCGCGGCCGGTACTATGATCGCCATGATCGACCTCCGCTCAAGCATCGACGCGGCCTTCCGCGCGGCAATCAAAAGCGCCTTCGGCGACGAGTTCGCCGACGCCGACCCTCTGGTATTCCCCTCCGCCAACCCCGAGTTCGGGGACTTCCAGGCGAACGCGGCCATGGGCCTCGCCAAGCGCCTCAAGCGTCCGCCCCGCGATGTCGCGCAGGCGATCGCGGACGGGCTCCGCCTCGATGGGCTCGCGGGGAAACCCGAGATCGCGGGACCGGGCTTCATCAACCTGCGGATCGATCCCGCTTTCGTTTCCCGCGCGGTGGAGGACATGGCCGGGGATCCCCGCGCCGGCGCCCGCGCCGCCGAGAGGCCAGATACGGTGGTGGTGGACTACTCGAGCCCGAACGTGGCCAAGGAGATGCACGTCGGGCACCTCCGCTCCACCATCATCGGTGACGCCATCGCGCGCGTACTCTCCTTCCTCGGGCACCGCGTGATCAGGCAGAACCACCTCGGCGACTGGGGCACCCAGTTCGGCATGCTCATCGAGCACATCGCGGAGGAGGGCTGGGAGAAGGCCGCCGAGCGTTCCATCGGCGACCTCAACGAGCTCTACAGGGCGTCCAAGGCGCGCTTCGACGCGGACGCCTCCTTCGCGGAGCGGGCCCGCTCGCGCGTGGTCGCCCTGCAGGGCGGGGACGCCGCCACCGTCGCGCTCTGGAAGGCCCTCATCGAGGAGTCCAAGCGGCACTTCGCCTCGGTGTACGGGAAGCTCGGCGTCCTCCTCGAGGAAGGCGATTACCGGGGCGAGAGCTTCTACAATCCCCTTCTCCCCAAGGCCGCCGCGGACCTCGAGGCCTCGGGCGCGGCGCGCATGAGCGAGGGCGCCCTCTGCCTCTTCCCGTCGGGATTCATGAGCCCCGAGGGCGAGCCCGTGCCCCTCATCGTGCGCAAGTCCGACGGGGGATACGGCTACGACGCCACCGACCTCGCCGCCCTCCGCTTCCGCGTGGACGAGCTCGGCGCGACGCGCCTCGTCTATGTCACCGACTCCCGGCAGAAACAGCACTTCGCCATGGTCTTCGCGGGAGCCGCGCTCTCGGGCTGGCTCAAGGAGGGCGTCAAGGCGGAGCACGTCCCCTTCGGTTCCGTGCTGGGCGAGGACGGAAAGCCCTTCAAGACCCGCGCGGGAGAGACCGTGAAGCTCTCCGATCTCCTCGACGAGGCGGAGCAGCGCGCGTTAGCGATCGTGAGCGCCAAGGAAAACGATCTCTCCGAGGAGGAGCGCGGGGCGATCGCGCGCGCCGTCGGGATAGGCGCGGTGAAGTACGCGGACCTCTCGAGCGACCGCATCAAGGACTATGTCTTCGACTGGGAGGGCATGCTCTCCTTCGAGGGCAACACCGCCCCCTACCTCCAGAACGCCTACGTCCGCATCCGCTCCATCTTCCGCAAGGCGGGGGAGCAGGGCGCCGCTCCCGGCCCCGTGGCCGTCGCGGCCCCCGAGGAGCGCCTCCTCGCGCTCGAGCTCCTCAAGTTCGGCGACGTCGTCGAGGCGGTCGCGCGTAGCCTCGAGCCGCACAGGCTCTGCGGTTACCTCTACGCGCTCGCGGCCCTTTTCCACCGCTTCTACGAGAAGTGCCCCGTGCTCTCCGCTCAGGACGCGGCGACGCGGGCCTCCCGCCTCGCCCTCTGCGCCGAGACCGCGCGCGTGATCTCGACCGGCCTCGACCTCCTCGGCATCTCCGTCGTGGAGCGGATGTAGGGGCGATTCCCGCGTTCGGCGCCCCCGTCCCGTGCTATGATGCGGCCCGGGAAAGGGGGCCGCATGGACGCTGGCGTACTCGCTGATTTCCTCCGTTCGCTCCTCGGGAAGGCCACGCTCCTCCCGGGAACGGACCTCGACGTCCTCGTCATCGCCAATCCGCGCGCGGGCGGCTTCACGCGGCGCGCCATCGCCAAGCGGCACCTCTCCGACATGAACGGGCTCTCGGGCCGGGCAGCCCTCCTGGGCCCGCGGCGGGGGAGCGTCGCGCTCCGGCTCGAACGCACGGAGCGCCGGGGCCACGCCTACGAGATGGCGCGCGACGCGCTCGCCGTCCGGCGCGAGGGCCGCGAGCTCCTCATCGTCTGCGCGGGCGGCGACGGCACGGCCCACGAGATCCAGAGCGCCCTCATGGACGCCGACGCGGCCGCGCGCTCGCGGACGATCGTCCTCCGCCTCCCGATGGGCACGGGGAACGACGGTTCCGACGGGAGGACCCTCGTCGATTCGCTCGGCCGCCTCCTCGGCCCCTCGCGCGTGGAGCCCTCCCGCGCCATCCTGGCCTCCGCGCGGAACGGGGCCATAAGGCGCTACGCCTTCAACATCGCCTCCATCGGCCTCGACGCCTACGTCACCCACATGACCAACAAGCTGAAGGGCGTCCTGCCCGGCGACTCGTACAAGCTCTGGCTCGACATCGCCTCCGTATTCTACGACAAGACCTACGACGTCTCGGAGATGGAAGCGCTCTACCGCTGCGCCGCCGGGACCGCGGAGCGCAGGCAGGCGAACGAGCTCGTCGCCATGGGCGTCACGGGGCGCAGGACCTACGGCTCCAACGTCCTCATCCTTCCCGACGACGACAACGTCTGCGCGATCAGGAAGACCTCGATCGCGCGGAAGCTCGCCCTCAAGAAGGCCGTGGCGGAGGCCGCGCACCGCGGCATGGACGAGGTCGAGTTCTTCCGGGCCGATCGCGTCGAGATACGCTACGATCGGCCCGTCCTCGCGCAGTTCGACGGCGAGACCCTCCTCCTCGGGCCCGCGGACTTCCCCTTCGTGATGGAGCTCACCGAACCGTCGATCAGGACGATCGTCCGCGCCTGAAATCGAGCGCGACCTCGGATGAAAAGGGATGAGACGTTCGATATTCCACGTGGGGTCCTGTCGCGGGAGAAAAAAGCGCTCCAGGTTTTCGCGCGTTTTTCTCCCGCGCCACCCC
>CAYNQK010000127.1:0-7723 GCA_964399285.1 uncultured Spirochaetales bacterium
TTTTTTTCTTGCCGGGAGGCCGGCTTCGAATTATAGTGGGCGTATGTCAGACCAGGCAACGGATGCGTTCGGCAAAAAGGTTATTTTCCTCTATCCCCCCTCGGTCTTGGACGACGTGGTGGATTCGCTGGCCCAGCACGAGTTCGAGGTGTATACCTGCAAGGACCACGATAAGCTGAGCGCCTATCTCGCGAAGAAGCCGGGGGCGCTCGTCTTCGTCAATATCGACAACGGGATGAAGGAAGCGGAGTGGGAGGCCTGGCTTTCGCGGAGGGTGAAGGCGCCCGGCGGAACGGGATACGGGATCGTCACGTACAACGATAACAAGAATCTCGCGCAGAAGTACCTCATGGACGTGGGGGTGACCTGCGGGTTCATCGTCCTGAAGATCGGGGTGGCGAAGGCGACGGAGATCGTGCTCAAGACGCTGGACGCGAACGAGGCGCGGGGAAAGCGTCGTTACGTGCGGTCGGCGCCCTGGCCTATGAACGCCGAGTATAACATGAACCTGAACGGATCGATGGTGCGCGGACAGATCATCGACGTGAGTTGCGTGGGCATGACGGTGCGCTGCGAGGGCTGCTCGCCTCCTAAAGCCGGATCGAAGCTCGAGGACATTCAGCTCAGCCTGCACGGAACGCGCCTTAAGGTGGACGCGGTGGTGTACGGGACGAGGAAGTCCGAGGGGGCGGAGCCGATACACATTCTCATCTTCAATCCGAGGACGATGGACGACGTCAAGCGGGACAAGATCAGGACCTACGTGCGAAGGAGCCTGCAGGAAGCGTTCGAGAAGGAACTCGCCTCGCTCTGAGGATCCGCTCAAAAGACCTAAACCGACACACTGTAACGCCTCGGGGGGGAGAATCGGGCGAAGTTTGCTTGCGGAGAGGTGGAGGCGAGGAGAAGAGAAGATAAAGAAAATGGCGCGCAAAGACGCAAAGAAGAGAAGAAGAGGAGAAGATAAGAAGAGGAGGGCGTGCAAAGACGCATAGAAGAGATGAAGAGGAGAAGAGGAGAAGAGGAGGAATAGAGGAGGCGCGCGCGAAGACGCAGAGGCGCATAAGAGAGAGAATAAAATGAACGGTCGGGCTCATTAAGAAGATGGCAATAGGTTTTCATACTTTGCGTCTTTGCGTCTTTGCGTCTTTGCGTCTTTGCGTCTTTGCGTCTTTGCGAGCTTGGCGTGAGAATTCCAAAATATGGAAGTGCGCGGAGGCGCGAAGAAGAGTAGATAGAGTTCCTGTCGATTACGCTATTGAACCGTCCATTCCGATCACTACGGTTTTAACCGCGATGGATTTACCGGAGCGGGCGATGGCGTCCTCGACGATGCGGCGGAGGCCGGAGCAACAGGGGAC
This sequence comes from uncultured Spirochaetales bacterium, assembly GCA_964399285.1. GTDB lineage: Bacteria > Spirochaetota > Spirochaetia > Treponematales > JBGSOB01 > CAYNQK01. The sequence goes on from CAYNQK010000127.1 coordinate 1,362, forward strand.
TTCCATGACGGCGACGGTGAGCGAGTAGACGGTGTGGCTGCCGAGGATGGCCGCTATTTTCTCCACGTAGCCCTGCGTGTCGTCGAGCTTGGGGCAGGCGATGGCGAGGCGTTTGCCCTTGAGGAGGCTCGAATGGAAGGAGCCGAGGGCGAAGGCGGTGCAATCGGCCGCGATGAGGAGGTCGGCGCCCTCGAAATAGGGGGCCGCGGGCGAGACGAGGTGGAGCTGGATGGGCCACTGGCCGAGCTCCGAGGGTTGGGAGGCCGGCGCAGCGGGAACGGCGCTCGAGGTGGATGCCGGGGCGGAAGCGGCCCGCGCTATGGCGCGCATGGCGGAACCGGGGCAGCCCTGGTGGTGGACCGAATGGCCTGAGGGGGCGTACGCGGATTGGCCGGAGGCCGCGGGTCCGCGGTGGACGTGGAGGGTCGCCTCGTCGCCGCGGATGGATCTGACGTGGTCCACGGCGGCGGCGTCATCGTAGGCGGGGGCGTCGCGCTCGACGACCTCGAGGGCGCCCGTCGGGCAGACGCCTAAGCAGGCGCCGAGGCCGTCGCAGAAGATTTCCTTGAGGAGGACGGCCTTTCCCTCCTCGTCGAGGGCGAGCGCGCCTTCAGCGCAGGCGGTCGTGCAGAGGCCGCAGCCGTTGCAGAGGGATCGGTCAATCGTGATGATGGGTCGCTTCAAGGACGCCTCCTCGGGCTCTGGGTTCATCACCAGGATACGGAGACGCTGACGGAAAAGCCTTGACGGCCGTCAATTCCGAGACGATGGCCTAGAGGGGGAGGTCGGTTTCCTTGAGGAGGGCGGAACGGTCGCGGACGTCCACGCGGGAGGCGCGCGCCGTGACGAGGCCGTCGCTTTCGAGGGCGCGAAGGGCGCGGCTCAGGGTCTCGGGGGCGATGCCGAGGAGGGCGGCGATGTCCGCCTTCTTGCGGCCGAGCTTCACGCGGTAGGGAGCCATGCTGGGGGCCTCGCCGCCGTAGATGGGGGGGAGTGCGAGGATGTACCGGGCGAGGCGCTCGCGGGCGGGCATGGCGGTGAGCTCGTAAAGCCGGCGGTTGAGGGCGACGCATTTTCGCGAGAAGAGGCGGAGGAGGAAGGCCGCGGAGGCCTCGTCCCTGGATGCGATGCGCTCGAGGAGGGGGGCGCCGTAGGAGAGGGCCTCGACGTCGGAGTTGGCGCGCGCGGAGGAAGGATAGGCGATGCGGGCGATGGCGACGGCTTCACCGATCCAGTCGCCCTTCCCGAAGCGGGCGACCTCGGTCTCCGCGCCGTCGCGGCCGGCGGTGACGACGCTGACCTCGCCGGAGACGATATAGAAGGCGGCTTCCGCGGGATAGCCCTGGCGGAAGAGATAGGAACCGCTCGAGTACGTCCTGAGGAGCCCCGCTTCGAGGAGGGCCTGCGGCGTCACGGACGGGCCGCCGAGGTTCGGGGTCGCTGAGGCACAATGAAACGGCGCGGAATCACCGAGCGGCCTTCCCTTCGGCCCGCTTCTTGAGCTCGATGCGCTTCTTCCTGAATTCCATGATGGGCAGGTCTCCCTGGATGAGGGCTTCTCCCGTTCCGGTTCCGTCGGCCTTGGGGATCTGGGTGTTGACGACTCGCCGGTCCTGGTGGGCGATGACGAGGTTCATGCGGCCCGAGAGCCAACCGATGAGCCCCTTGAGGAGGGGGAGGCGCATGAAGCTCTGGTAGAAGCGGAGGTAGAGGAGGGTATGCGTCTCGTCGACCGGGACGAAGAGGCCGAGGACCCGGACCTTCTCGGCGATGCGGTTCTCCCAGATGTTGGGCAGGATGCATTCGAGCTTGTAGTCCCGGGTCGGATCGGGGACGGGGACCTCCTTGGGCGTGCGGGGGCGGGAGCCGGCGTCGACCTTGTTGTAGACGTAATGGTAGAAGAGCCTGTCGCCCTTCCACTCGAAGCCGGGTCCCTCGACGAGGGTCTTGTTGCCGCGGCCGATGGTGGTCCGGTGGATGAAGGGGAGGTGCACCACGTCGAGCTGGTTCTCGAGGACGCGGGTGTAGTGGTTGTCCCAGGGATCCACGACGGTGGACCAGGTCCTCATGCCCTTGAGGTCATCGAAGAATTCTGGCGGCTCGAGGTCCGCGGGAGGCTCGAGGCCCCACCAGATCCAGATGATCCCGTATTCCTCGTGGCAGGGGTAGGATCGCATCATGAATTGGGCGGGAACGGGGGCGTTTTTTCCGTTGGCCGGGATCTTCACGCACTTCCCCGAGGAATCGTACTCGAGGCCGTGGAAGGGGCACTGGATATGTCCGTCCACCATCTCACCGATGGCGAGCGAGGCGCCGCGGTGGGCGCAGCGATCGTAGAGGCAGACCGGTTTCCCGGCGGGGTCGCGGAAGAAGACGAGGCGCTCGCCCAGGCGCGTGACGCCGAGGGGGCGCTTCTTGAGCTCGCGGGATTCGAGGACGGCGTACCAGAGGTTCCTGATCATGGGGGGAAGGATAACGGAGCGGGGGGCCTTCGGTCAAATGCTTGAAAAGAAGAAGGCCGCCCCTGCGGAGCGGCCTTTTTCGCGCAATGCTCGATCCCGCGGATCAGGTGGACTCGTGGATCGTCGTGCCGTTGACGGTTCCCTCGATGCTCATCTCGCTCGAAACGAGGGCCGAGGATTCATCCATCTGAGTGACCGTCGTCACCGTCACATCGATGTCGTAGGGGGTGCTCCGGTCGCCGTCAGAGATGGAGAGGGAGCCTGAGAAGCGATACGTCATGGTGCTCGTCGCGCCGACGCCCGCGACGGTCAGGATGCTCAGCTGGAAATCGAGATCGAGCTCGCCGTTCATGACGATGGCGCCGCCCTGGGAAGCGGGAACGGACCAGCCGTCGTAGGTAATAGTCCCCTCGAAGGCCAGGGTCATGGGATTCGATCCGAGATCCTTGGTTAGCACCGCGTCAACGATCGCCGTGCCCGCGCCCATGGGATTATTGACGGTGACAGGATCCACGTATTGATCCGCCGGCGTCGCGGTCGACGGCATGGCGGAAAGCATGAGGGACGAGTACACGAGGAGAGGCGCCTGCTCGTCGGGGACAACGGGGGACGGCGCCTCAGGGGCGCAGCCGAGGACCGCCGCGAGGGCGAGCCCGAGAGCCAGGGCGAAAGTCAACGGCCTAAGGTATTTCATATTTCCTCCTTATTATTTTCCGGACACAGCGATAGTATCGCGGTTTTCACGCCTTCTCAATAGCCGAGAGCGGTTCCGGGAGCCTTAGAACCGACCCTCGTAGCCGCCGAAGGAAATCCTGAGGCAGAAGTCCTCCGGCTCGACGTCAGCGGCGCCGAAGCGGTAGCGATAGGCCACGCCGATGCGAGCGGGGACGGAGAAGTAGTAGGTCATGACGCGGGCGCCTAAGTCGAGAGAGAACTCCATCTCGGGGAGGAGGCGGGCGCCCGCGGCTGGATCGGCCTCCCAGAAAGCCTTGGCGCCGAGGGAGGAGCCGTAGTGCTCGAGGAGGACCATGTGGTCGGTCCATTCGTTCCCGAGGAAGGACGCGGCCCAGGAGAGCGACAGCTCGCCGCGCAGGGGAGCGGTTCCGTCGTCGTTCCAGCGGGAAACGAGCCGCGGGAGGTAGGCGATCGCGCCGCCGTCCTCGCGCCAGGCGAACCCGCTCGAGACCCGGATGAGATCCGTGCCGATGCGGAGGCCGCCCGAGATGTCGGCGACGGCGCCGAAGCGCAAGGGGTCTGGAGCCTCTGCCATGTCGATGACGGCGCGCGCGCCCGCCGAGGCGTAGGAGCCTCCCCAGAAGGCCGCCCGCGGCGCGGGCCAGTATACGCCCCCCGACAAGCCGGGGTAGGCGCTGAAAGAGTCCTCGCCCCTCTGCCCGAGGGAATCGACGAGCTCGATGGGCGATGGGCTCGAGATCGAATTACGGTAGACGGCGCCGGCGGTGGCGGAGAGGCGCGCTTCGGCGAAGGCGGGAGAGCGCCAGCGGACGAGGGGCATCGCGAGGGAGGCTTTCGCGTAGCGCGTGAGCGCGTAAACGGGCTCGGCCTCGGAGCTTAACCATCCCGAGTAGTCCTGGCCGCCCGAGAGCTCGAGCGTGAGGAGGGGCCAGGAGAGGAGGAGAGCGAGGCGCCCCGAGGCCTGGATTGAATCGGGATGGTAGCGGAGCGATGCGGAGAGGCTCGAGCCTCCGAGGTAGCTATAGCCGTCGATACGGGCGCCGATGCCCCATGCGAGCGGATCGAGGGCGGCTTCGGGGCTCCAGGCGAGGATGCGGGGTACGTCGACGAAGCGGCGGGGCTCGCTCGGCGGAGCGGCTTTCGGCGCGTCCGCGCGACCGGCGAGGGCGGCGCCCCGCTCCCTGAAGACCCGCTTGATGCCGTCATGCCGGGCGATCCATGAGGGGCTTAAGGAGGCGAAGGCGGGGAGGGATTCCTTCCTGAGCTCGGAATCGGCGAGGCGCCGGATTACGCGTCCCGAGGCCGAGTAGCTCGAGTAGTAGTAGCCGCCCGTTCCGTCCTCGACTGGCTGGAAGGCCGCGATCGCGTCGAGGATCTCGCGGGAGAAGGCGCCGTCCTCCCAACGGTAAACAGCGATGACGTCCTCGCGGTCCGAGCTGAAGACGAAGGTCCCGTCGGCGAGAAAGCGGGGCGCGAAGTCCATGGCCTCGTCGTTCGTGATCGCCTGGAAGTTTTCGGCGGCGAGGTCGTAGATGCCCACGTCGTAGGCGCCGTCCTCCACGATGCCGAGGGCGAGGCGCGTCCCGTCCGGCGAGGCGGCGATCTCGAGGACGGAGCCCGAGAGCGGGAGCGGGATCTCGCGCGCCGAGCCGGAAGCGGGGTCGACTTCGACGAGGCGGTACACGTCCGAAGCGCGCTTGGCCGCGAAGAGGCGCTTCCCGTCGGGGCTGAAGCAGGGCGCGAAGTAGCCGGAGCCGGGAAGCGTCCTCATCCCCGCGGCTTTCGCGCGCTGGGAATCCGCGCTCCATTCGATGCGGCCCACGACGAGCCGGTTATGGTTCGAGTCCGACGTGAGTCCGCTTTTTTCGGGTTGGTTGACGATCGCTGCGAAGACTGAGGCGTCCGAGGACACGGTGACGCCGGAGGGAAGGAGGCCGCCTAAGGGCGCGAAGCTCCCTGGAGCGGAGGGATCCGCGGGATCAGGCCGCCAGAATCCGAGGCTCGGCAGCCGCCTTAAGCTTTCGCGCGTTTGGAGTAAACCGCGGGAAGTGGGGAGGAGGCCGCTCCACTGCGTCTCGTCGACCGCGTCCCGCGGGGTGCACGGGGCGCCGAGCGGATACGACCTCGCGGGGGCGTAGCGCGCCTCGAGGCGCACGCGGATCTCGCCCCAGGCAACCTCGGGGTCGAGCCCGGTGACGGCCTTGAGCGCCTCGCTCTCGAGGGGGACGAGGAGCCCGTCGCGCGCGGCCATGACGCGCGCGTAGGCGTCGGGTCCGAAGCGGTCGAAGAGCCAATCCTGGAACAGGAGGCCCGAGAGGTAGACGCGGAGCGACCCGGGCTGCCTGAGTCCGGCAGACGAGGCCTTGTCCCAATCCCACATCCTGCCCTCGATGACGGCGGCGCGTATCTGCAGGGAGCCGCGTTCCGATCCTCGGTACCGGTCGAGGAAGCTCGTGCCGCCCTCGATGGAGAGGTCGGCGAAGGAGATCGAGAGGGACCGGCGGTACTCGGGCCCGAAAATGCCCGCTACGCGTCCGATCCATCCCGAGGATCCGAGCTTCTTCTGCATGTGGTGCGTGAATTCGTGGGCGAGGAGTCCCTCGGCCGTGGCCCAGGTCACCTGGCCGGCCTGGAGTTCGATGCGGTCGGGAAAACTCGAGGCCATGCCGGAGAAGGAGGGAGAGTCCATCGATCCATGGACGATGACGACGGCGGGCTCGGGGGGGAGCATGCCCACGAATCCCGTGACCGTCTCGTAGGCTCCGCGCGAGGCGGCCATGAGCCTATCGACCGTAGCCGCCTCGGAGCGCTTATACACGAAGCGGAAATACTCGTTCGAGCGCTCGAGCCAGGGGCCCGGCGCGGATTCAGGATCGACGACGCCTGTCACGGACTCATCGCCGGGAAGCGCGTATGCGATGGCGGGCGAGAACGTGAGGAGGATGGCGGCGAGGCTCGCGAGAACGAATTTTTCCAGCATCGGTTCGCTCCTTGGATCGCTGATCCGATTTTAGCATGGCGAGAGCTCGGACGTGAATGCGCCTTGGGGCTAGATGCGGCGCTTCTGCGTTCCATAAAGATGAGAGTGATTGCACGTTAGTCGATTGTCGGGCTGAATCGAGCCCGCGAAAGCGGGAATAGAATCGTTTCCTTGCGATGCTTTACGGAGTGGATATCGCGAAGCGATCCCACCTTGGTGGAAAT
>CAYNQK010000128.1:0-7527 GCA_964399285.1 uncultured Spirochaetales bacterium
GCCCTGCCCGCCCTGCCGATGCGGTGCACGTAGTCCTCATAGGTGGAGGGGACGGAGAAGTTGATCACGTGGCTCACGCCGTCCACGTCGATCCCGCGGGCCGCGACGTCCGTGGCCACGAGGATGGAGACGCTGCCGTCCTTGAGGGCCTTGAGTGCCCGGGAGCGCTGGGCCTGGCTCTTGTTCCCGTGTAGGGAGTCGGCCTTGAAGCCGCGGTCGCGGAGCTCTCGCCCGAGGCGCTCGACGCCGTGCTTGGTGTCCTCGAAGATGATGACGCGGGAACCGGGATTGGCGATGAGAATGTCGTGGAGCTTGTCGATCCGCTCCTCGGGGGCGCCGTAGTACACGACGTCCTGGTCCACGCTGTCCGCCGTGATGCCCGTCTTCACGGAGATCATGGCCGGAGAGCGCGAGAATCCGCCGATCAGCGCCTCGACCTTGGGCTCCATGGTCGCGCTGAAGAAGAGCGACTGGCGCTCGACGGGGAGCCTGGAGAGGATGTCGCGGATGGGGACGATGAAGCCCATGTCGAGCATCCTGTCGACTTCGTCCAGGATAGCGATATTGAAGGCGTCGAGCCTGAGGGTGCCCTGGCCCAGGTGGTCCTTGATCCGCCCCGGGGTCCCGATGACGATGCGCGGCCTGTCCCGGAGCTCGCGCTTCTGGACGTTCATGGAGGCTCCGCCGATGAGGAGGGCGGTCCTGAGGCCGCAGCCGCGGGAGAAGGCGATGAACTCGTCCCTGATCTGCTGGGCGAGCTCGCGCGTGGGCGCCATGATGAGGACGCGGGTTTCCATGTCGTGGACGAGGCGGTGGATGACGGGGAGCGCGAAGGCGGCCGTCTTTCCCGTGCCCGTGTTGGCGATGCCGATGAGGTCGCGGCCCTCGAGGACGATCTGGATCGATTTATCCTGAATGGGCGTGGGCGCGGTATAACCCTTGGCCACGAGATTCCGCATGATCCGCGGATCGAGCGCGAAGTCGGAGAAGCGGTGCTCGGGCGCGTAGGCCTCGACGGTCGCGGGCGTCGATTCCTTGATGAAGCGGGAGGGGTGGATGAATAGCTTCACCACGCCGCGGCGAGCGGTCTTCTGGCGGGGACGGCCCGGACCGCGGCGAGGATCGCCGGATCCGCGGCGAGGATCGCCGGATTCGCGGCGGTCTCCGCCGAAGCCGGGACGGCGGTCGTTCGAGGCCTGACGGAAGTCTCCGGAAGCCTGGCGGAAACCGCCGGGGCCGGGACGCGACGGGCGCTGGTCGGCGCGCGGAGCGCGGTCGCCATCGTTGAACGAGCGGGGCTTGGAGGGTCCGCGTTGGGCGTCGGAGCCCGGCGAGCGCGGCCGGCCCTGGGAGCCGGAGGGACGGAAGGAGGCGCTGCCCGATGAGGAGCGCTTGGCGGGATAATCTCTCATGAGAATCCTTTTCTGAGAAAAATGGTGAATAGTAAACGGGAACTCGACGGGAGGCGGGCCGGCTTTCGCGGACCGCGCGATGATGTTGAGCGCCACGGACGATTCATAGCGGGCCGAACCTTCGGCGCCGCGAACCGCTCCCTCTTGACGATCAAACGAACCCGATGCGAAGAGGGAATGCTATTTCTTGGTCGGGAGTATACATGATCGCGCCGATCGTGTCTGCCCCGGATGGCCGTGGATACCGGACTTCCGACGACCGTCCAGGGCGGAACCATGACGCCCTTAGGCGGCGGGGGCGTTCCGCGGAGCCGCTCGCATGCGCGCCTCCGATTCCGCCTTCGCGGCCGCGCCGAAGTTCATGGAGAACCAGCCCTTGGATTTCCAGTATCCATGCTCGTACGGTAGCCATTTCGCGCCGAAACGGGCCTTCATTTTCATGTTCAGGTAGGCGATGCGGTTCGCCATGCTCGGCCGGGCGCGCCGGGCCCCGTTCAGGACGGCGATCGCTTTCCGCGCGAGGGTAGCGGAGCGCTTCCGGTAAGCGTCGCGCATGGGCATCTCCCCGGGGCGGTACCCGATGCCCCTGAGGCCGCCCAGCTTCACGGTGCCGAGGAGGGCGAGGACCATGTCCAGATAGCGCTCGACTTTCGAGGCGCCCGATCCCGCCGTGGTCACCGCGGTGATCGAGGGCTTGCTGATGAGCCTCAGGGTGTGGAGCCACACGTAGATCCTGTCGATGAAGGCCTTGGCGAGCGAGGTGGGCCCCTCCACGTACACGGGGCTCCCGAGGATGAGGAGATCGCACTCGAGCATCTTCCGTTTAAGCTCTGGGAGGCCGTCGGGGACGGGGCACTCGCCCTTCTCCGTGCAGGCCCAGCACCCGCGGCAATGGCCGACGTTCGCCTTCCCGAGGCTCACGATCTCCGCCCGGATCGACGGGTCGAGCTCCCTCATGGATTCGATGAAGTCGCCGGCCAGGGTCGCCGTGTTGGACGTGGCGAGGTTGGGACTCCCGATGATGGCGAGGACTTTCTTGCCTTCAGCGCCATCCGCATCGTGCTCAGTATTCATCATGATACCTCCTTCTGGATCGATGAATGATTAACAAACACACAAGTATGTATGAATAAACCTGAAAAAAACTCATACAGTCATTCCCTTGATCACGGAGTCGGCGATGGAATTGGCCATCGCCTTGATGGAGAAGCGCGCGGGGTCGAGGAGCCAGGAGACGGCGACGCCGTTCAGGAGCCCGACGAGGGCGATGGCCGCGGCCCGGGGCTTGAGGTCCGCGCGGATCTCGCCGCGCTCGATTCCCCGCTTGAGCATGTCCGTGAGCGCCTTCTCGAGCCCGGCCATCGCCTCGCGCTTCCGTTCCATCCCGCGCTCGAGCTCCTCCGCGTACGCGGTCTTGAAAAGGACGAGGTCCTGGACCATGCGGTACTCATCGTCTTCCTCGAGGAGGGCGAGGGCCCGGGCCGCGAGGGCTTTGAGGGACTGAGGAACGGGCGCGGCCGGATCGCTCCCGTCCATGAGGGCGCGAGCGCCCATCGTCTTGGCCTCGATGACGGCGTCGTAGAGGCCGACCTTGCCGTCGAAGTGGTGGTAGACGGCGCCGCGTGTGACGCCCGCTTCCGCGGCGATCTCCTCGAGGCTCGTGGCCGCGTAGCCCCGCCTGCAGAACACCTTGAGCGCCGCGTCGATGATGGAGGCCTTGGTGGTATCTGCTTCTTCCTTCGTCCGTTTCATGGGATCTATATACATACTAACATGTATGTATATAGAAGTCAAGGCCGGGGAACGGTTTTTCAGAGGAAACGGGCTTCTACCGGCGGGCGGGGGGGAATCCTCCGGTAGGAGACTCCGGGGATGCCGAGGAGGAGGGCCGCGTAGACCCGGTCGCCCTTCGAGATGCCGATCGCCTTTCGGAGGGCGGCGCCGTACTTGAGCCCCTGGACGATGAAGCCGTTGAAGCAGGCGCCCAGCTCCAGGGTCTCCGCGTGGAGCGCCGCGATGGTGGCGGCGATCACGCAGTCCTGGTCCGGCGTCGAAGCCGAGCGGGGCGCGTGGAAGACGAGGATGGCCGAGGCTCCGTGCGCGAGGACGTCCTCCCCCGCGAGGTAGCGGCCGAAGTAGCGCTTGGCGAAGCCGAGGGCCTTCCGCGCCGCGGCCCGGCCGACCGCGAGCGAGACGAGGGGGCGGAGGAGGGGATTCCCGAATATCCGCGCGACGCGCATGAAGAAACCCATCATCCCGTCCGCGAAGCGCTTCACGCCGGCGCGGTCCGGGATGACGGCGACGCGGACGGCGAGGGAGTTCGTGCCGGTCGGGGAATACGCGAGGAGGGCGAGGAGCCGGTCGAGCTTCTCCCGGGGGACGTCCGCGTCCCGGAAGATCCTATAGCTCCGCCTCGCGCGGACGAGGGCCTCGAAGGCGTCAGCGGAGGCTTCGGTAGCTCCGAGGAGCAGGCCCCGGTCGCCGCCGAGGCTGAGCGCGCCATCGGGGCAGACCGCGAGGCAATGCCCGCAGCGGATGCACCCGGAATGGTCGACGCTCGACGTTTCAGGATGGATGACGCGGCCGACGCAGACCGACACGCAGAGCCCGCAGCGGGTGCACTTCGAGGCGTCGAACTGGATCGTTTCCGATGGACGCATGGCGCGATGATACACGTGCGATGCCAGAGGGAGAAGCCGTCCTCATCGCGGAAATCGACGCGGCGGCCCGCCAATCGGGGGCGACGGTCCGGTTCCGCTAGGAGGCGTCCTGGATGAGGTTGCGCATGCCCTCGAGGTTCCGGCGCGCGCGGTCGTTGTCCGGATTCACCTGGAGGGCCTTCTCCACCCAGCGGATGCCCTCGTGGACGTCCCCGGTGTTGGCGAGGGCGCAGCCGTAGCTCATGAGGGCGAGGTCGTTGTAGGGATTATGCTCGAATGCTTCCTTATAGGCTGCGGCGGCCTCGTTCATCTGGTCGGACTCCGAGAGCGCGTCGGCCTTTTTCAAGGCCTTCACGGAGCATTCGAGGCTCTCGAGCTCCTCCGGGCTGAGCTTGCGGAGAAAATCCAGGATCGTCCGGTCGATGCCCTGGAGCTCCACGTTCCGGCCTTCCTTTTCCATGAGGATGGCGCGGTAGGCCATGGGGCTCAGGTTGGCCACGCTCTGCCGCTCTCGCCCCGAAAGGGTCGAGAGGAAGGCCGCTTCGGCCGCTTTTTTTCCGAAAAACGCGCTGAAAAAGCCCATTGATGACACCTCAAGACGTTTTTTTGGCGGAATTCGCGGTTTTTGGCCGCTTGCGGAGGCCCGATCGGCCCCGGAAAGGGGCTTTCGGGGGCTCCGGGTACATCATAGCATCTTTACGCTTTTTGTTCAAAGCGGGATCGTTCCGTCCAGAGCCCGACCGCGGGATTGGGTATATAGAAGATCTCCTCGCCGCCTACCTCGTTCCACCCCGGCTTCATGGCCTCGGGGCGATAGGTCTTCATGGCCTCTTCCAGGGAACCCGAGGCGAATCCAGCCTCTTCGATCTCCTTCCGGGACAAGCCCGTTCCGGGGCAGTACCTGACGGTAAACCGGCCCTCGGGACAGCCGTGGATGAGATGGGCCGCGGCGGAGAGGCTCGCGGCGAGGTCGGGCTCCCGCTCCACGAGGGAGAGGACCGTAGCGCGGTCGCGGTAGCCGTAGCGGCGGATGAGGGCGTCGATGCCCGCGTCCTCTCCGAAGCCCTCGAGCCCCGGGGCGAGGATGACGAGCTCGCCGCCGTCGGCCATGGCCATACGGGTGCGGTAGACTGCCTTGTTCCCGAGCCAGGTGCTCCGGTACTCATCGGGATCGAGGAAGGCGATCGCCTTCTTGATGGGCCTGTCGAGCATGTCGAGGTTGAGCTCGCGGGAGAGGGCGGCCGCCCGTTCGAAGCAGTCCCTCCCCGTGCCGACGTAGAGTCCGCGCACGCCGAGTTTTCCGTCCGCGCCGCGTCCCACGACGCTCAGGACCCAGAGGACGGGCGGCAGGGCGGGGCCGTAGCGCTTAAACGCCTCGTCGAAGAGGGCGCGCACGGGATTGTCCGTCCGTCCCATGATGCGCTCCATCCCGAAGGCCGCGCCCGCGAAGTGGCTCTTGTCGATGCCTTCCTTGCCGCCAGCGCCGACGAAGAGGTTCTTGGCGTGGTTGGCCATGCCCGCGACCTCGTGCGGGACCACCTGGCCGATGGAGACGACGAGGGAATGCCCGCCGCGCGCGATGGCCTTGTTCACCTGCGCGGGCCAATCGAAGGAAACCGCGCCGCCGGAGACGCGCTCCACGAAGGAGCCCTCGATGCGCCCCAGCTCGACGACGTCGTTCCGCCAGTCGTGGACGAGGAACTTGCCGCGCGGGCTTCCCGGGAACATGCGCGCGAGCTCCGCTTCTCCCATGGGCTTATGCGTGCCGAGGGCCGGCATGATGCCGCCGAGCCGCTTCCCGAGGACGCGCGAGGCTAAGTCCGTGAAACCGCCCGCGCCTGAATGGAGGCGCGTCGCGTCGGGCGGGAGGATCAGGACCGAGGCATCGGTGATTTCACCGATGAGATCCTTGAGCGCCTGAGAGAGCGCGTCGGCGAAGGCGGCGTCGAATTCCGCGCGCGTCGTCCGGCCCGGACGATCCTCGAGAGCGAGGTAGGTCTTGGATTCCATGCCGCGATAATAGCCCAAACGGCCCGCTCGCGCGAGCGCCCGGGCGCGGATCCCTTCATTCTATAAAATATTACGCGGGAGTAATATTCCTGTAGAGCGGCGCTCGGGAATATTCCCCATTGCCGTAAAAAATGCGAAGTGCTACGGTTCACGCATGAGTTACATCGAAGGCATGTTTTCCCTCGAGGGCAGGAAGGCGGTCGTTACGGGCGGCGCGGGGGCGATCGCGAGCGCGATCGCGGTCGGCTTCGCGAAAGCCGGCGCCTCGGTCTGCATCTGGGAGCGCAAGTGCGATACGCCGATATCCGAACCCGTGAAGCGGCTCCGCGAGGCCGCGGGGGCGGGCGCGAAAATAGAAGGGCTCGTCGTGGACGTGGGTTCGAAGGACGAGGTGGAGCGTGCCATCGCGCAGACGGCCGCCCTCATCGGCGAGCCGGACATCCTCGTGAACGGCGTGGGCGGCAACCGCGGCAAGAGCGCCTTCGTGGACCTCGACGAGGAGGTCTTCATGGACGTGGTGAAACTCAACCTCATGGCCGGCCTCGTGCTCCCGACCAAGGCCTTCGCGCGCCACTGGATCGCCGAGGGCGTCAAGGGAGACGTGATCAACATCGCCTCGATGGGCTCGTACAAGGCCATGTCCGGGGTGTGGGCCTACAACGCGGCCAAGGCGGGCGTCTACAACCTCACCGAGGGGCTCGCCAAGGAACTCGCGCCGCACAAGATCCGCGTGAACGGGATCGCGCCCGGCTTCTTCATCGGACAGCAGAACAAGGCCCTCCTCATCGACGAGAAGACGGGGAAGCTCACCGCCCGCGGCGAGACCGTCATCGGCCGGACGCCCTACGGGAGGTTCGGCGAGACCGAGGAGCTAGTGGGCTCCGTGCTCTTCCTCTGCGCGCGCAAGGCCTCGGAATTCATCACGGGGGTCACCATTCCCGTGGACGGCGGCTTCCTGGTCGACAACATCTAGCTCACTGATTCGGGGGAAATAATGGACAAGGCCGACATCGGACTGATCGGGCTCGCCGTCATGGGCGAGAACCTCGTGCTCAACATGGAAAGCAAGGGCTTCTCCGTGGCCGTCTACAACCGCACGACTTCCAAGGCCGTCGATTTCGCGGCCGGGCGGGGCGCCGGGAAGAGGATCAAGGCCTGCACGACCCTCAAGGAGCTCGTCGAATCGCTCGCCAAGCCGCGCAAGATCATGATGATGGTCAAGGCCGGCAAGGCCGTGGACGAATGCATCGACAGCCTCGTCCCCCTCCTCGAGCAGGGCGACATCCTCATCGACGGCGGCAACTCCAACTACCAGGACACCGTCGCGCGGACGGCGCGCGTCGAGGACGCCGGCCTCCTCTACATCGGCACGGGCGTCTCCGGCGGCGAGGAGGGAGCCCTCCTCGGGCCTTCCATCATGCCCGGCGGCTCCCCCGCCGCCTGGC
>CAYNQK010000129.1:0-7379 GCA_964399285.1 uncultured Spirochaetales bacterium
TCTCGCTCTTCTTGTGCGTGAAGGCGTCGTTCTCGATCATCTCGCGGAAGGAGACGATGGCGCGGACGGGATTGGGGACCTCGATGCCCACCGCGTGCTTGCCCGGGATGGGCGCTACGATGCGGAGGCTCTGCGCGGCGAGGCGGAGCGCGATGTTGTCCTGGAGCCCCACGATCTTGGAGAGCTTCACGCCCGGCGCGGGGAGGATCTCGAACATCGTGATGACCGGTCCCTTGCGGATGCCCGTCACCTCCGCCTGCACGCGGAATTCCTCGAGGGTCCGCTTGAGGACCTCGGCCTGGCTGCGCGTCGCGTCGTCGATGATCCAGTACTGGCCGTCGGGATAGGAGTTGAGGATTCCCTCGATGGGCACGGAATAGTGCTTGCGCTTCTTGGGCCGCCGTCCGGGCGCGGGCTCCGCGGCGCCCTCCGCGCCCTCGCCGCCCTCCTCGTCGGATCCGCTCCTCGCGGCCTTGCCCTGGGGCGGCACGGACTCGAACACGATGCCCCCGAGCCCGTCGGCTCCGCCCGCGGCGCGCGACGCCGGCCTGGCGCCGCGCCCCGGAGACGCCGCGCCTCCGCGCGGCGCGATGAGGGTCTCCGCGTCGTCGAGGGCGTCGATGGAATCGAGGTCGATGCCTTCATCTCCGTCCGCGACCTCGGATCTATCCGCGACCTCGGATCTATCCGCGACCTCGGATTCGTCAGCGCCCGCGGATCCGATTGAGCCCGCATCCGCGTCCCCGTCGACCTTATCGCCATGGATCCTGAGGGCGGGGAGCTCGGGCACCTCGGGAACCTTGAAGTCGAAACCCTTCGCGCCGGCTTCGGCTCCCTTCTCCGTCTCGGGAACGCGCCGGTTCCCCAGGATGAGGAGGGAACCCCCTCGGCCGGCCTCCGGTCGCCGCGCCGGGGCCCGGCCGCCCGAGCCTCCCGTCCCAGCGGGCAGCCTTACGCCGTCGGTTCCCGCGGAAGGGAAGAGGGCCTTCGCGAGCCCGACGATGGCGACGCACTCGGCGATGAAGAGGAGCGCGAGCACCGCCACGGACAGGCCGTGGGGGACGATGGAGAGAACGGGGAAGCGCGCCGCGGCCGCGTCGGGATCGTCGAGGAAGCGGACGAGGATCACGAACGTGAGGAAGGGGAAGACGGAAAGCGAGAGGCCGAGGGCGCGATCGCGCCTGAATCCGGGGATGGCGAGGAATACGCCCGAGGCGAGCAGGTAAGCGGGCACGAAGACCCAGACGACGGGAAAGGCCTCGACGAGGAAGGCGCCGATGGCGAGCGTCCAAGCGGGGAAATCCGCGCCCGTGGCGTAGGCGACGCCCGAGCAGGTCGCGGCGGCGGCGAGGAGGAAGAGGATGACCGAGGCGGCTATCGACGCCGCCCTCGAGGCGCCCTCGCGGGCGCCGGAATGTGCGCGCGCGCCGTCATCCGGCGCGCTGCGATCCGCGCCGGAGCGCGGCGATCCTACGGTGTCCATGGGCTTCCTCAGTTCACGGGGCGAATGGGGAATCCCGGCACGAACGCGGCGACCGAGTCCGCGAATTCCCTCCCCTCGATAAGATATCCGTATATCGCGGCGGCCGCAAGCACCTTCTTTCCGTATTCCCTCGTCTCGGCCATTTCCACCGATTCGAGGAAGAGGTCCTGCGGCAGATATGACGACTGCGAGCGGAGCCGCATGACCCGCGTGGGGCCGCCGTTGTAGCAGAGGACCGCGAGGAGGTCGTCGCCGTTCGCGCGGCGCTTGAGCTGCGAGAAGTAGGCCGCGCCGAGCGCGATGTTGTCCTCGGGATCGAAGAGGTCGGCGCCGTCCATCCTGAGCGAGGCGGCGAGGGGATCCGCGGTGGCGGGCATGAGCTGGGCGAGCCCGCGCGCCCCGGACTTGGAGACGGCCCGTGGATCGAAGGCGCTCTCCGTGCGGACGAGGCCGAGGAGGAGCGCCGGGTCGAGTCCCCACTCGGCCGCGGCGGATTCGATCTCCGCGCCGAAGGCGCGCGGATAGAGGAGCGCGTAGTCCGCGGGCGACGCCTCGCGGTCCTTCCGCGAGGTGAGTTTCACCGCGAGCCTCAAGCTCTCGAAGAAGCGATCCGCCGAGTAGAGGCCGGCCGCGACGGCCCTCAGGTCGGCGACGCTGATCGCGCCGAGGATGGCGGGATCGAGGGAGGGGATCTCTGACGCGAGGCCGTACTCGATGAGCTGCTTCATGAACGCGAGCTCCTCGGCCCCCTGCGGCGGCATCCCCGACGCGAGCGTACTCGCGGTGGCGAGCGATTCCGAGGGTGACGGTGTCGAGGACGCGGCGGCGGCCTCCCCTCCGCCGCGCGCGGCGCGGATGAGGGTCGTCGCCGGATCGCGCCCCTCGAGGGCGGAGGCCATGATCGCGTAGTAGCCCAGGGGCGACGCGAAGGCCTTCGCTCCGAGGGCCGCGCCTTCCGCGCTCGGCTTATGGAAGCCGAGGCGCGATGCGCGGAGGATGATGTAACCGATGCGCTCGTCGAGTCCCGTGCCCGGCCTCGTCCTGAGGGCGAGCCCGAGGGATTCGACGTCGGAGAAGGCCCTGAGGCGCACGAGGCCGCTCACTACAGAGGAGAGGACGTCGTAGAAATACGGGCCCTCGCTCCAGGTCGGCATGGTCCTGAGGATTTCCCTGCACGCCTCCCGCGGGCCCCTATCCGCCATCGCGGCGTCGGCGAGGTGCCAGGCAGCGGCGTCCTTGATCCTCCCCGCGGGGGCGGCCGCGTGGCTCGCGCGGAAAAGGGAGGTCGCCCCGCCGCGGTCGCCTGAGGCGGCGGCGCAGCGCGCGGCTACGAGGAGGGCCTGGCCCTTGCCGGCCGGAGCGGCTCCGGGCAGGGCGGCGAGCGCGGAGAACAGCGCGTCGCCCTCGGTTTCCCCGCCGCCGTTGAGCCATGCGCGGCCCGCCTCCGAGAGGAGGGCGTCCTGCGCGGCGCCGGGGGAAAAGAGCGCGGAGAGCCGGGCGACGTCGTCGTCGCCGGGAAGGAGGCGGTACGCGAGGATGGCCTGATGGTACTCGCGCCGCGCCACGAGGGCGCGCGCGCGGATGAGCAGGACCGGGATCGAGGGAGCGCCCTCCTCCGCGGAGTACCCTTCCTCCAGCGCGGCGAGGGCGTCCGCGTCGGCCGCGCCGAAGGCGAATTCGGAGAGCCCCGGGCCGCGATAGGGCGGGCCCTTACGGCGCGAGAGGAGGTGGACCCGCGCGTCGGCGATCCCGTAGGGCGCCTGGGGCTTCCGCGCGGAGGCGAGGCGCTCCGCGAGCGCGATCGCCGCGTCGAGGGCCTTCCCCTCGGGATTCGACGCGGATATGGCGTCGAGGAGGATCGGCGTCGAGGAGGGGTCCGCCTCAAGCCTCGCCTTGAGCGCGTCGGGCAGGCCCATGATCGCGGCCCAGTCGCGGCGCGATGAGAGCGACGCGGCGAGCCGCTTGAGCGCGAGGCGCGACGCGAGGCCTTCGCCGCGCGATGCCTCGGCCTTGAGAAGGGCCTCCTCGTGTCCGGCCATGCCGAGGCGGGAGAAGTGGAGGGCGAGGCAGTAGGCGCCGCCCGCCTCGAGGCGGCCGCCCTCGTCCGCGCGGTCGAGGGGCGTCTCCGCGAGGGCGGCGGAACCCTTGGCCGCGAGCGAGGCGAGGAGCTCATCGCGCGTGAGGGAGTAGACCCTAGGCTGCGAGCCGCAGGAGGAGGATGCGAGCGCGAAGGCGAGCGCTAGCTTAGCGAGGCGGAATCCAGAGCGTGCGTCCAGAGATGATCCTGTCGGGGTTCTTGATCTTGTTCGCCTTGGCGATCTTGGGATAGAGCCAGGGCGTGCCGTAGTACCTGATCGAAATGTGCCAGAGGGTGTCGCCCCACCTGATCTTGTGGACCACTCCCTTGGAGCCGTTCTTCTCCGCGGCCGCCGCGGCCGAAGGCTCCGGGCTGGGAACGGGCGAGGGCTCCGGCGTCGGGGTCGGGGTCGGGCTGGGCTCCGGACTCGGCTCCGGCGACGCGACGACGACCGGCCGGCCCTCCCCTCCGAAGAAGGGCGCGCGGCCCGTGATGATCCACGCGGCGAAATAGCCGAGGATCGCGAGGAGGAGGATGGCTCCGACGATGATGAGGGCGATCGCCGCTCCGGAGAGGCCGCGACGGCCCCCGCGTCCGCCCGCCTGAGGGGCGGGCTCGTCGTCGGCCTCGCGCATCATGGTGAGGGAAGGCTCGTAGCGGGGACGCGCGGGCTCCTCGACGGGCTCCTCTTCGTCGGAAATGAGCCCATGGGGCGTGATCTCGAAATCAGGGACGTCGAAAGACTCCCGCCCCTCCTCGCCCCGGCGGACGGCGGCGTCGAGGCTCTTGGATCGGCCCGACTCGCGGTCGGTGGCGACTGCGTGGAGGCTTCCGTCCTCGGAAACCTCGACCACCAGCTCGATGTCCGGGATCTGCTTGGGCCGGGAAGGGATGCCGTCCACGACGATGCTCCCCAGGTAGGTCGCGTCCTTGAAATCGATGTCGGGGCTGCGGTAGAGGTCGATATGGACGCTCGTCTGGTCGTCCTTGACCGTCGTGAGGACGAGCCGCTTGGTTTGGGCGCCGCCCTCCCCCGCCACGGGGAAGAACTCGCCGTTCGCGATGCGGATGCCGATCATGGACCCCGGGCCTCCTTACCGCTTTCTAGTATCGGCGCGTCGGGCGCCGGAGCGGAGCCGGGGCCTCGGCCCCGCCGCTTCGAGCCTAGCACCGCGCGGAGCCTTGCGCAAGGCCGGCCCGAGGGTTAACAATGCCGTCATGCTCGAAGCCCGCGTGAGCCTCGACCTCAGGATACTCGTCCCGGCGGGCGAAAAGGCCTTCGCGGGAACAGAGGGCGCCGCGCCCGTCCCGGACCCGACGGCTCTCTCCGCGGCGCTCGCGCTCTCCGCCGCCCTCGGGCTCCGCGCCGATCCCCCCTTCGCCTGGGAACGGCACGCGAGCCTCCCCGCCCTCCCTCAGGGCGCGAGCCTCTCGGGGCTCTCCCTCGTCGTGGCCGCGGAGCGGCAGGAAGAGGGGCAGAAGCGCGCGGGATTCCGCGCGGCGGAACTGCGGCTCGAGGAATTCTCCGGCCGCCTCGTGAGGCGGGGCGGCGACGCGTCAATGGATTGGTCCAGCCTCGGGCGCCCCTGCATCCTCCTCAGGACCGCCCCGGCGCCCGCGATGGGCGAAGCGGCGGAGGCCTTCCTCGGGGGCATCAGGGAGGTCCTGAGCTTCCTCGGCATCGCGGATCCGCTCGCGCGCGACGGCGCCCTCCGCTGCAACGCCTACGTCTCCATGGCGGAGCGGGGCGCCGAGGCGGCCGCCGCGGTCAAGATCCGCAACCTCAATTCCCTCAACTTCGCCCGCAAGGCGATCGACGCCGAGGTCTCGCGGCAGGAGGACGTGATCGCGGCGGGGGGCCGCGTGCGTCCCGAGTCCAGGCTGTGGAACGCGGCGGAGAACCGCACGGAGGCCTTCAAGTCCCGGCCCGAATCCCCGGTACGGCGTTACGCGAAGATGGAAATCGCGCCGTACGTCCCGGACCCCGCCCTGCTCCGTTCGCTCCCCGCGCTCGGCGGGGACGCGGGAGCGGAAGGCTCCCCGCGGGCCGCGCTGCCGCGCCTCCTCCCCGACGAGCCCCGCTCCCGCCAGCTCGCGAACGTGCTCGCGGCGCGGAGCGGGCGCTACCTCTACTTCAAGGAATGCCTGAGGCTCGGCGCCGAGCCCGGCACGGTCGCGCGCTTCATCTGCCAGGACATCGCCCGGCTCGAGCGGAGGGAAGCCGTCGCGCTCGAGTACTCCGGCCTCACCGCGGGGCGGCTCGCCTCGATCGTCGGCCTCCTCTCGGGCGGGCGCCTCACCGCGCGCATGGCCCGCGAGCTCCTCGAGGCGGTATTCATCGAGGGCAAGGATCCCGAGGCGATCATCGCCGAGCGCGGCTGGAAGCCCGTCTCCGATCCCGCGGCCCTCCGCGGCGTCCTCGAGCGCCTCGTGGCCGCGCACCCCGAGGAGGCAGAGCGCGTCCGCGCGGGCGACGACGCCCCGCGGGAGCGGTTCATCGGCCTCGCCATCAAGGAGACCGGCGGCCAGGCCGATCCCGTCGTCCTCCGCGAAGCCCTCCGCGATCTCCTCCCCTCCGAGGCGCTGAGGGTATTCCTGCCCGAGGCCGCGAAGGGCGCCTTCAGGGCGGACGAGGTCGGCTGGGATGGGCCAGCGCGGATCTCCGCCTGGCCCGAGCCGCGAACGGGAGCGGGCTTCGCGGAGCGCTGGGCCGGAGCCCTCGTCGCGGTCGCGAAGGCGGCGCGGAAGGAAACCCCGCGCGGCATCGTCGCCCTCCCCCCGGGGCCCTGGACGGCGGCGCTCTCGGCCTTCATCGGCTGGGCGCTCGCGGACGCCCCCCTCCCCATCGCCCTCGTCGCCGACCCCGTCCCGGAAGACGACGATGGCCAGGGAGGCTCCGAGGAAACCTGGAGATCCGACGTCGCCCGCGCCGCGGCCCGCGCCTCGAACGGCGGGAACGGCGTCGTCCTGTACCGTGACGGCGCGGAGTTCCCGGTCACGGGGCCCTCGCTCGCCCCGGGAGCCTGGGAGGCCGACGAGGAGATCATCGCCTCGCTTCTCGCGCGCTGCTCCCGGGAGACCCTCTGCGTCCCCGCCCTCCCGGGATCGCTCGACATGAGCCTCCGGCTCGCGGAGAGCCAGGGCGCCCGGATCATCGTCATGGAATTCCCCGATCCCGCCTTCCTCTCTCGTGATCCCTTCCCCCGGGACCTCCAGCCCTTCCTCGCCTCGCTCAGGAAGCGCGGCATCCTGGCCGTCGCCGCTTTCAGGCGCCCGGGCGCCGCCGCGCCCTCCGCGGGGCTCAAGGAAGCCTGCGCGCGCGAAGGCCTCCTCCTGGGCGCGATCCACGACGCCGATACCGCGTTCGGAAGGATCATGGCGGCCGGGCTCGAGGCCGAGGATCGGGACGAGCTGAGGGCTATGCTCTCGGATACCCCCTGAGGGCCTGTAAACACCGCGAAAAGCACCCATATTCCGGAAAAGAACGGAAAAGCCTTGACTTTGTCCCCCTTTTTCCTACACTTTTTTCTTGATTTTTTTTCGTTCTCTGATACAATGGCCGGAATTCTTGCACCCCGGGGCTCGTCTCCAGGAACTATCGGCACCATAAGGAAAAGTACTTATGACGCGCCATCCTCCACGCAATGGCCGGGGCCCGATCGTCCCCGCCCCTGACAAGAGGGCAAGAAGCGAATCTCAAGGAGCGGAGTCTTGAACAAGAGGGATTTCCCCAAGGTACACTTCTACGACCAGGACTTCGTCGACATATACGACCGCACCTGGACTTGGATCCAGGACTTCTGGCAGCAGCCCAACAAG
>CAYNQK010000130.1:0-7375 GCA_964399285.1 uncultured Spirochaetales bacterium
ATGGGGAAGAGCTGCTCCTCGAGATGGTCGGCGCAGCAGCGGCGCGTGCTGAGGGCGGGGAAGTCGGGCACGGCCCTCACCTTCGTCGCCCGCTGAGTCGTTTCATCGGTTTGCGCTCCCCGGCGCCGGTCCGTATACTGGACCGGCGTCATCCAGGAGGCAACCGATGCGAATCACCGTACGGAGGGCGACCATAGCCGCCCTCGCGGCCGCGACCGCGGCCATCGCGCTCTCAGCGTGCCAGAGCGAGGGCGCGCCCGCTCCCGCCCCGGCAGTGGAGGCCAGCCCCATGATCAAGCGCTCACTCATGAGCCTCGGCGACACCGCCCGGATCAAGGCCGTCATGAAGAAGGCCAAGGCCGGGCAGGAAGTGATCGTCGCCGCGATCGGCGGCTCCATCACCGAGGGCGCGGGCGCGAGCGAGCCCGAGAAGTGCTGGGCCTACCTCAGTTACCTGGCCTTCAAGTCCGCTTACGGCAAGGGCGACGGCTCCAACGTGAAATTCGTGAACGCGGGCATGGGCGGGACGCCCTCGACCCTCGGGATGATCCGCCTGAAGCGCGACGTCATCGACCGCGCCGGACGCATGCCCGACCTCGTCTTCGTGGAATTCTCCGTGAACGACGGCGACGATCCCACAGCGGGCGCGGCCTACGAGAGCCTCGTCCGGACGATCCTCAAGGCGCCCAACGCGCCCGCCGTGGTCAACGTCTTCTCGGTCTTCAAGTCGCGATGGAACCTCCAGGACAGGCTCGCGCCGATCGGAGAGGCCTACGCCCTCCCCATGGTGAGCGCGAAGGACGCCGTCCTGCCGGAGCTCGACTCGGGAGCGATCACGAACGAGGACTATTTCGCGGACATCTACCATCCCACGGACAGGGGCCACGCGATCATGGCCGAGTGCGTCTCCTACTACTTCTCCATGGCCGCCGCCGCCAAGCCCGGACCCGCGGCCCCTCTCCCGGCGGAGCCCGCCATTGGATTCCAGTTCGACGGCGTTAAGATGGCCACGCCGGACAATCCGCCCAAGGGCGGCTCGGTCAAGGCCGGCGCTTTCAGCGAGCCGGACGAGTACCTCGGCTCCTTCATCTACGACCGCGAGCGCAAGACATTCCCCTCCAATTGGTACAAGCCCATGGGCTCGGCCAACGATCCCTTCGTCATGACGCTCGCCTGCAAGAACATCCTCCTCGTCTACAAGAAGAGCGCGCTCTCGAGCTTCGGGAACGCTGACGTCCTCGTGGACGGGGAGCTCGTCGGAACCTACGACGGCAGCCCTTCGGGGGCGTGGAACAATCCCTGGACCGTCGTGCTCCTCGATGCCGCCGAATCCAAGAAGCATACCATCGAGATCAGGATGGCCGAGGGCGACGAGGATAAGGAATTCTCGATCCTCGCGATCGGCTACACCGAGTGATGCGAAAGTCCTGAATAGCGGGAAAGCGGCGTCCCGGAGGGCGCCGCTTTTTTTTATCGCTTGCGTCCGATCGCGAGCGGGTCCATACTCGGCACATGGACACAAGGCTTAGCGCCGCGCTCGACGCGGCCGACAGGGAATTCGACGGAGAGAGCCTCAACGGCCCGTCGCTCATGGCCACCCTCGACTCGCTCGACGCCGCGCGCGCGGCCTCGACCGCCACCTTCGAGGAATACTCCGCTTGGGAGGTCGCCATCCACTGCGCGTACTACAAGTACCTCATCGCGGAGGGGCTCGGGGCGGGAGCGGAGCTCGAGCCCTACCCCTTCGAGAAGGCGAATTTCCCCCCCCTTCCCGCTCCCGCGGACGAGGCCGCGTGGAAGGCGACGCGAGACTACCTCAGGCTCGCGCACCGCGTCTGCATGGACGAGATCCGCGCCTCGGACGCGGCGAAAATGGATTCTACCTTCGCCCCGTGGAAGATGAGCTTCCTGGACGCCATCGCCTGGCTCTGCGGGCACGACCTCTACCACAACGCGCAGGTGAGGAGCATGGGCGTCCCTGGACTCCGGGAGCCGCGGAAGAGCTGATTTCCGCCAGGCCTTGCGGAAGCGCGCCAGGCGGAGTACATTCGATCTCGCCCCAAGGAGGTACCCCGATGGCCAGATACGTAGTGAAGCGGAAGCGGAGCGCCATGAGCGTGATCATCATCGCGGCGGTCGTCGTCGCCGTCATGGCGCTCACGAACCCGACGCTCACGGATCTCGAGAACCACGTCCGGAACAGCGCCGAAGCGGAAGCGCGAAAACAGGCGGGCGAGGGGGCCTTCGGAAACCTCATCTCCGGCATCGCGAAAGGCGGAGCGGGATTCGTCGCCAAGAATTTCTACGCAAGACGCAATTTCGTGATCTTCAGCACCTTCGAGCCCAGGAGCGGCCATAATCCGCGCTACATCGGGCTCTTCAAGTTCCTCTTCATCAAGGCCTAGGGCTGATAATAAAAAGGCCCGGGCGAGCGCCCGGGCCTTTTTCACGCCTTCTCCAGGCTTTACCCCTTCGAAATCAGCTTCTTAAGATATCCATAGGTCACGCGCGCGATGAGGCCCTTGGGCACGATCGCGACCATGGCCGCGGCGATGGAGTTCATGACGCCCGTCACCACGTTCGCCCGTCCCGACAGGATCTGCCGCGCCGCGATCCGCGCGACCCTCTCGGGCGCCATGCCCATCTTCGCGGACATCGCCTTGTACGCCTCGCTGTCGGCGTGGGACGCGGCGTCGAAATTGGTCCGAACGTAGCCGGGATAGAGGCAAGAGGCCCTCACGCCGCGCGGACGGAGCTCGGCCCTGAGCGCGGCGGTGAAGTTCTTCACGTAGGCCTTCGATCCCGCGTAGGCGGCCTCGAAGGGCACGGGCATAGAAGCGACCATCGACGCCACGTTCAGGATCGTCCCCGATCCCCGGGCGGCCATGTCGTTCCCGAAGAGCGCGCAGAGCTCCGTCAGGGAGGTCGCGTTGAGGGCTATCATGGCCCTGAGTTCCGCCGCCTTCTCGGGCTTCGAGAATTCGATCGTTTCGCCGAAGATGCCCGAACCCGCGTTGTTGACGAGGATGCTCGGCTCTATCCCGAGCCGGGCGCATTCCGCGTGGAGGGCCGCCGGGCCGTCCGCCCGGGAGAGATCCGCCCTCAGCGCCCAAGCCGCAGGACCGCCCTCCTTGGCTATCTCCGCCGCGAGCGCCTGAAGCTTCTCCGCGCTCCGCGCCGCGAGCGCCACGCGGTAGCCGCGCCTCGCGAGCTCGCGCGCTATGGCCGCGCCGATCCCGGATGAGGCGCCCGTGACGAGGGCGATCGATCCGGGCTTCACCGATTCATGCATGCCGTTTCCTTTCCTGAACGTGAGGAATTTATTGCCGAGGAATCCGACCACAGTATAAGGCACCATGGCGAGGAACTCCGCGAACTCCTTCTGGAGACTCCATGAGTTGAAGAGCCTGAAAAAAGGAAGCTGTACGCCGTAGGCCGCCAGAGCGACGAGGGCGAAGAGCGCGAATTCCGAGACGCGGAATTTCCGGCTCTTGAACGTCCAGAGCTTGTTCCACAGGAAGCTGTTGACGAAGCCGACGGCGTATCCCGCCGCGTTGGCCCAGTACTCGCCGACGCCAAGCGCCCGCGTGAGCAGACTGAAGGTCGCCATGGTCAGGGCGGTGTTGATAACGCCCACCGCGCCGAATTTGACGGCTTGGATGAATAGACGGGCGAAGCCCCGCTGGCCGGTCATCTCGGGTCCTGCGTGATCTTCTCCCTCACGACGTAAAGCGGCCTGCCCTTCGCCTCGTCGAAGAGCCTGCCGATGTACGCGCCGAATATGCCGAGGATGATGAGGGTATAGCCGTTGAGGAAGAGGACGGCGCTCATGAGGGAAGCCCATCCCGTCTCTGTGCCATTCGGGGAGAATTTCTGGATGATGACGTAGACGAGGTACCCGAAGCCTGCGAGCGCGAGGATGACGCCCGGGACGGTAGCGAGGCGGAGCGGCTTGGAGGAGAACGAGACGATTCCGTCCGCCGCGAACGAGAGCATCCGCTTGAGCGGGTATTTGGTCACTCCCGCGGCGCGCGGCGCCCGCGCGAATTCGACGGCGGTCTGCCGGAAGCCGAGCCAGGCCACGAGGCCGCGCACGTAGCGGTGCTTCTCCTTGAGTCCGTTGAGCGCGTCGCAGACCTTCCGGTCGATGAGCCTGAAATCGCCGACGTCCACCGGGATGGAGACGTCCGTGAGCCTGGCGAGGGTCCGGTAGAAGAGCTTCGCGGTGACCTTCTTGAAGAGCGACTCGCCCTTCCTCGACGCCCGTTTGCCGTAGACGACGTCGTATCCTTCCTTCCACTTCGCCACCATCTGGGGGATGACCTCAGGCGGATCCTGGAGGTCCGCGTCTATGGCGACGATGGCCTTGCCCCGCGCGGCTTCGAAGCCGGCGGAGATGGCAGGCTGGTGCCCGAAGTTCCTCGAGAAGCCCACGAGCTGGACGTGCCTGTCCCCCGCGGCGAGGTCCTTCGCGATCGCCCAGGTCCTGTCCTTGCTCCCGTCGTCCACGTAGATGATCTCGTAGCGCGTCTTCATCGCCTTGAGGACCTCGGTGAGCCGATGGTGGCAGGACTCGAGCACCTCCTCCTCGTTATACGCCGGAACGACCACAGATAATTCGATTTCCTTCATTTCTTCTCTCCCGCTTCGTTCTCCCGCCTTATCCGGTAACTCGAGACGTTCACCTGGAACCAGGCATTCCCGATGGCGAACATCCGCGCTGGGTACGATGGCTCGAGGGTGATGTCTTCGAGGCCCGCCTGGGACGGCCCCGCGGTAAAATCTCCCGGACGATTGACGTACCAGACCGTCGAACCGCCCGATGAAATGAAGGCGGCCTGGTCCGATCCGCTCGTGCCCGCCGGCTCGAACACCGCGTGGTTCGAATAGATCGGTGCGCCCTTCGGATAATAGAGATAATGCCGGAATTCAGGAAGGTAATAGCAGAACACGCCCAGGGTGTGCTCGCTCCCGTGGATGAAGACGTCTCCGGGCTTAGCGCGGAACGCGACCTCCCGCCGAACTTCGAACATGGGTCCGTTGAGGCGCTGGATCCGGGTTAGCCGCATGATCGGGAAATTCAGGGCGGCGTAAAGCGCGATAGCCGGAAGCGCCTGCGCGGCGGGGAAGGGCGACCCGAGCCCGTAGCTCAGCGCGAGCGCGAAGAGCCCGAGGCAGGAGACCATGTACCGCTCGACAAGGATCGGGCGCACGAGCGATGACAGGACCACGGCCCCGATCAAAGTGAGCGCGAAGGCCCCGAGGGCCATGGCCGCGTCGTAAGCGTTCTTTTCCTTCTTGACCGATCCGAACGCGATGCCGTAGAGCATGACCGCCGTCGCTCCCCAGAACAAGGCCCGGGCCGTCGGCGGAGTCCAGAATTTGAATCCGAAGGGATAGGCGGCGGCATCGAGGACCGTCTTGCCCGTCAGGGGACCGATCCAATAATGCTTCGCGACCCTCGCGGCTTGCCCGGCAAGGACCACAAGCCAGGGGGCGTATGCCGCCACGGTTATCGCGGCTGCGATGAGGAATTCGGGGAGCCGCTTCCTCTCGCGTACGATGAGCTCGACGAGGACGATGGCCCAGATGAACGCCGCGGCCATGAGGCCGTAGTAATGGCTATAGGCGGAGGCGAGGGCGAGGAGGCCGGACGCTACGAGCCATCCGCGCTTTCCGTATCGTCGCCACGCCCTCAGGCAGAGAAAACAGGCCGTTACGAAGAAGGCGGTCCACGAGTACATCCTCGCCTCCTGTCCCATCGCCAGCGAGATGGGGGTGAGGAAAACGAGGGCGGAGAAAAGGAGGCCGCGCCACTCCCCCCAGAGCTTCCTCAGGGGAAAGAGGCCCAGGCCCGCGAGCGCCAGGATGCCGAGGGCGGAAAGGGAACGGGCGGCGGCCTCGCTCCGGCCGAAGACGAGGGTGAAGCCCCGGAGCATGAGGAAATAGAGCGGGGGGTGGAAATCCTCCGCGATCAGCGGGACGATTTCGCGAGCGTGGTGCGAGACGGCGGCGAGCGAATAAGATTCGTCGAACCAGAGGCTCTCGTGGCCGATGCCGACGAAGATGTTCGCCGTTCCTAGGACGAACACGGCGATCCAGGCCGCGATGATGATCGCCGTTCTCGCCTTCGGGGGCAATGTCGGTATTCGCATGACGGGAAACCTCCCTTGATCTCGGCGCCCGACGAGGATAGCCCTCCCCGCCTCCTTTGTCAAACCAACGGCCCGGCCGGCGTCCGGCAACGTTGACAAGCGGCGCCGCGCGTTTATACTGGTATGAGTAACGCCATGGCTAAAGTCGAACAACGCGTAAAGATCTACTCAGCGCTCGAAGTCGCCAACATGTGCGGAGTCGTGAACCAGACCGCCATCAACTGGATCCGCTCAGGGCATCTCAAGGCCTTCACGACTCCGGGCGGACAGTACCGCGTGTACGCGGAGGACCTCGTTCGTTTCCTGGAATCCCGCGGCATGCGCGCTCCGGACGGGCTGACCCAACGCGATCCCCGCGGAGCCGATTGGAACTCGGTCCTCATCATCGACGACGACCGCGACTTCAATCAGGCGCTCAAGGATTTCTTCTCGCTCCGATTCCCCGCGTTCGGCGTGCTCCAGGCCTGGGACGGCTTCGACGCCGGAAGGCTCTTCCTCGAGAAGCGGCCGGGCTTCATCATCCTGGACGTGAACCTCCCCGGCATCGACGGCTACGCGCTCTGCCGCAAGATCAAGGCCGAGGCGTCCTCGGGGGCGCCGTTCATACTCGCCATATCGGGAGAAAACGAGGAGACGGTGCGGGATCGGATCATCGCGGAGGGAGCGGACGGGTTCTTCGCCAAGCCGATCGATTTCCAGGCCTTCGGCGGAATCATCGCGGACTTATACGGAAGGATACGGCCATGAGCGAGAAAGCCTCCAAGGGACTCGTCCTCGTCGTGGACGACGAGGACACCATCCGCCTCACGCTTCGCGATTACCTCAAGAAGAAGGGCTACGAGGTCCTCGTGGCCTCGGACGGCGTGGGCGCGCTCAAGCAGATGCTTGACAACGAGGTGGACCTCATCCTGACGGATTACCGGATGGATTTCCTCGGCGGCGATTACTGGGTAAAATTCCTCAAGAGGTACTGCCAGGACAAGCGCATCATCATCATGTCCGGTTTCCTGCGCCCGGATTTCTACATCCCCTTCGAGGTGATCTACAAGCCCTTCGACTACGCGGAGATGGAAGCCATCGTCGAACGCACGCTGGCCAAGCCCGCGAACAGCGGCGAGGGATCCTGAGGGCCATGGCCGCGGGCGGATCCGGTCCCGCGGACAGGTCCGGGCCCGCGGGCAAGGCCGTCCGCATGCTCGCGTCCGGCCGCGTCCAGGGAG
>CAYNQK010000131.1:0-7182 GCA_964399285.1 uncultured Spirochaetales bacterium
CCCCTCCCTCATGAAGGAGATAGCCGCGGCGCGGAGGGAGAAGACCCTCTCCGCGTGAGCGTCCAGCTCGGGGATACGCTCGGCGGAAAAGGCGCCGATCCACGAGATGTCCGCGTAGACCGCGCCGGGAGCCTCCTCCTTCGCCCAGAGGTCGAGCTGCACGGGATCCCCGTCCTTGAAGGCCCTTCCCGCGCCCTCCGCGGAATAATGGGGGTCCGCCGTAGAGATCCCCGCGCCCACGATGGGCGGATGGTCCGTGACGAGGCCACGATCCCCGAACTCCCCGAGGATGAGGTCGCGCAGTTCGCCCTCCCTGATCCCGCGTCCCTCGCGGTGCGCTTCCGTTACGCGGGTCCAGGCGGCGCGCACGATGGCGAGAAGCTCCCTCGCGGCGCGCTCGTGCGAAGCGATTCCTTCCTCGTCGAGGATCCCGAAGGCCCGCTGCACGAGGGAGGACGAGTCCACGGGGCGGATTCCGCTCGCTTTGAGGAGAAGGTAGGTCCCGGCGTCCAGGGTGGAGAGCACGGGGAGTCTCTCCGAGACCTGGCAGGCCCAGCGTCCGCCTCCGATCTCCCCGAGGGCCCGCGCGAAGCCGTCGAACGAGTCGTAGACGATCTTCGTTCC
The DNA here is from genome assembly GCA_964399285.1 of uncultured Spirochaetales bacterium. Lineage (GTDB taxonomy): Bacteria > Spirochaetota > Spirochaetia > Treponematales > JBGSOB01 > CAYNQK01. The sequence goes on from CAYNQK010000131.1 coordinate 625, forward strand.
CGGAAGCCGGTCCAGGATGCCAGCCTCGATGGCGTGGACGATCCGCACCGGCTCGCCGGCGGCCTTGAGAGCGTAGAGCCAGCGCCGGCTGTTGACGGCGGCTCCGTCCACGCCGAGGATAGCGTCGCTGAGCGGATCGCGATGCATGAAGTTATGAAAAAGCCATCCGTCCAGGCCCTCTGAACGGATGGCTTCTCGAATGGCGCTTAAGTCCATGCTAGAAGACGAGCTTCAGCTCCTTGACCTCGCCGAAGAGCTTCTTTGAGTCCACGGCCTGGTCGAAGATGCCCCACCGGGCGTCCGCTTGGTCGGAGTTGAGATGGAGCCGGAAGTGCTGGACCTTCCCCTCCTTGTAGTAGACGCTGATGTAGGGGTACATCATCCCGGCGCCGTAGTCGATCTCGCCGATGCCCCCTGAGAGGAACCATTCCATGGGGAGGTACGCGGTGGCCATCTTGGTGGAGCCCACTTTATAGACGATCTGGTACCCGTAGCGATCCGCGTAGACCTTGATGATGGGCACGTTGATGTAGTAGTACTCGGACTCGTCCGCGGCGGCCCAGGACGGCACGATGAGGGCGAGGACGATGATGAGGAGCAAGGACCTTTTCACGGCATTCCTCCGTCGGATAGCGATATGCGTTCCGTACGCCGTCAGTATAAGGGAGCCCGATCGGGAAATCAATATGCATCGGAACCCGGCCCGGTTTATAGTGAGTCCGTGCCCGGGAGGCCGGTGAACGGCCGCGAGCCCGGGAAACGGCCGACCGCGGAGAGGGGGGATCGATGGGAAAACCGGGGCCTCGGGCCATGGCGCGGCGCCTCCGCGACGTCCTCATCCCCCTCTATCCCGAGGGCAAACCCCTCCTCGCCTACGATTCCCCCTTCCAGCTCCTCGTCGCGGTCGTGCTCTCCGCGCAGTGCACGGACGAGCAGGTGAACCGGGTGACTCCCGGCCTCTTCCGGCTCTGGCCCGATCCCGCCGCCCTCGCGGAGGCGCCCCTCACCCGCATCGAGGCGGCCATCAGGCCCGCCGGCTTCTACCGCGTCAAGGCCCGATACCTCAAGGGCCTCTCCGGCGCGATCCGAGACCTCCACGGAGGAGAGGTGCCCGAATCCATGGAAGCGCTCACCGCCCTCCCCGGGGTCGGGAGAAAAAGCGCGCACCTCGTGCGGTCCGCCTGCTTCGGCCTTCCCGGCATCATCCCCGACACCCATTTCATCAGGGTGCTCCATCGGACAGGGATCATCGACGCGAGGGATCCGGTCAAAGCCGAGCGGGCCACGGCCGCGTACATCGAAAGCGCCGACTGGACCGCTTTCTCCCACGCGGTGAACCGCCACGGGAAGCGGACCTGCTCAGCCCGCGCGCCCGAGTGCCCGTCCTGCCCCCTCCTCCGCTCTTGCCCCCGCACGGGCTTGATGCCGGCTCGGTCCGGAGCCTAGACTAGGCGCATGGACTACATCGACCTGAGGAGCGACACCGTCACGAGGCCCACGCCCGCCATGAGACGCGCCATGGCGGAGGCCCCCGTCGGGGACGACGGCTACGGGGACGACCCGACCGTCAAGGAGCTCGAGGAGCTCTCGGCCTCCCTCGTCGGCAAGGAGGCCGCCCTCTTCGTCCCCTCCGGCACCTTCGGAAACGAACTCGCCCTCTTCACCCACTGCCGGAGGGGCGAGGAGGTCGTCCTCTCGGACGATTGCCACATCGTCCAGCACGAGGCGGGCGCTTCGGCGGTCATCGCGGGGGTGCAGCTCCGCACGGTGCGGTCCGAGGGAGGCGCCATCACCCTCGACGCCTTCCTCGACCGCCGGCGCGACCCGGGCGACGTCCACGCGCTCCGCACCGGCCTCCTCTGCCTCGAGAACGCGACCTCCGGAGGCAGGGCCGTCCCCATCGCCGCCATGGCCCCCGTCGCGGAGGCCGCGCGCTCGTCGGGCGTCCCCGTCCACCTGGACGGCGCCCGGATCTTCAACGCTGCCGCTGCCCTCGGCGTGAAGGCCTCTGAAATAGCGGCCCATGCGGATTCGGTGATGTTCTGCCTCTCCAAGGGGCTCGCCGCCCCCGTCGGATCCATGCTCTCAGGCTCCGCCGCGTTCATCAAGGAGGCGCGCGGAAAGCGCTTCATCATGGGAGGCCAGCTCAGGCAGGCGGGCGTCCTCGCGGCCGCCGGCCTCGTTGCGCTCCGCGAGGAGCTCCCGCGCCTCCCCGAAGACCACGAAACGGCGCGGATGCTCGCGCGTTCCATAGCCTCCATCCCGACGATCGACGTCGACGTGGAATCCGTCCAGATCAACATGGTCTTCTTCCGCTGCATCTCCGCCGCCAAGCCCGGCTCCCCCGCCTTCGACCCGCTCTCTGCGGTCGCGGCCCTCCGCGAGCGCGGCATCCTCGTGAATCCGCCCCACCAGGGGACCTGGCGCATCGTCGCGCACCGCGACGTCCAGCCATCGCGCGCGGGCGAGATAGCCGTGGCCTTCCGGGAAGTCTTCGGCGGCCGATGACGGCCGCGAAGACCTCCCGGTTAGGGCCCTAAAAAATGGAAAATACGGCTCTCCTGCCCTGAAATGCGTTCTCGATACGCGCTATGTTAATTGCACGAGGGGGTCATCAATGGTCGATTTCATCGTCAAGGGCGGCTGGGTGCTCTGGATCATCATCGTCCTGGCCGTCGTCGCCACTTACATCATCATAGAGCGCCTCTTGTTCTTCAGCAAAATACGCACCGACGAGTCCGCGCTCTTCTCCCGCATCAGGTCCTGCCTCGAGAAGGGCAATTTCGACGAGGCGCTCTCCATCTGCGACAACAACCTCTCGCCGCTCTCCTCCCTCATCAAGACGGGCATCGAGCACCGCGGCGCGGACGAGGCCACGCTCAAGGAGATCATGAAGGACGCCGCGGCGCAGGAGACCCCCGCTCTCGAGAAGCGCATCTCCGCTCTCGGCACGATCTCGCACATCGCGCCCCTCCTCGGGCTCCTCGGGACCGTCACCGGCACCATGAAGGCCTTCGGCGTCCTCGGCCGCTTCGGTTCGGTGGCCGCTCCCTCCGTCCTGGCCCGCGGCGTGTCCGCGGCCCTCATCACGCCGGGCGGCGGCGGCGTCGTGGCAGGACCCGTGGTCATTTTCTACAACGTCCTCGTCGGGCGGGTGAACCTCATCCTCATCAAGCTCGAGAACCAGGTCAACTCCCTGATCTCGATGATCCGTTCGTCCGATGGCCGGGGCGGGCTCCGCAAATGAGGATCCAGCGCAGGCTCAAGGCGAGCGCGAACATCGACATGACCCCCCTCATCGACGTGGTCTACCAGCTCGTCATCTTCTTCATGATAACGAGCGTCTTCAAGACCGTTCCCGGAATCCCCATGGAGCTCCCCTCCTCGACCACCGCGGAGAGCGTGGCGGTCCGCGAGCTCAGGATCGTCGTCGTATCCGCCGACGAGCTCTACGTGAACCGCGCCCCCGTGGAGATAGCCGGCCTCGGATCGGCCATCAGGAAATTCAAGGAGGAGGCCGCCGGGGCCGAGACCGACGCCGTCGTCGAGGGCGACAAGGACATCTCGTACGACCTCCTCGTCAAAGTCCTCGACGCCCTGCGTTCCGCGGGGATCGAGAACGCGAGCCTCTCGACGAGGCCCGGCAGCTGATGGACAAGCGCGAGGAATTCCTCCGGCGCGAGACGAAGCGGAGGAACGTCTTCTCGGGGAGCCTCACCGCCGCCGCCTACGCCCTGGCGGCCATCGTCCTCCTCCTCCTCTCGTCCATGCTCGACAAGAGCCTAGAGGGAGAGCCCGGTCCCCTGAGGATCAAGCTGGGCGCCCCCTCGGGCTCCGAGTCCGCTCCGTTCAACGCCGCTCCCGAGGCCGCGGTCGCTGCCGTCGTCGAGCCCGCGCCCCTCGAGGCCGTTCCGCCCGAGGAACCGCCCCCCCTCGAGGAAGACGGCCGTAAGCCCCGCCTCGTCGAGGCCGCTTCGCCCCGCCCCTCGCCCAAGCCGAGCCAGGCGCCGCGCTCGCCGGCCCCTCCCGCCAAGGCGGCGAGCCCCGCGCCCTCGGGCGCCGCCATCGCCTCGGCGTCGTCGAGCCCGAGAGCGGGAAGCGCCCTCTCGCCCGCGCCCAGCTCCGTACCCGGCCCCGAGGTCGTCGTCATGAAGGGCTCCGAGGCCGGCAATTCCTGGGAAACCCGGTTCGAGGGAGGCTCGGGCCTCATCGGCCGCTCCTTCTACGAGGACATCTACCTCTACATGCCCATGCCCTACGAGGTGCCTTCCCAGTACTTCGACGCCATCCCCGCGCGGGGCTTCCAGGACGCCGATGCGCAGAAGAAGCTCTTCCTGACGAGGTACGTGAAAGAGGGCGGCTCCTACGTCCTCAAGACGCCCGTGCCGCTCTCCGAGCGCTACGACCTCTGGCTCATGCTCGAGGACGCGCGCTTCCCCGTGAAGCGCGCCGACTACAAGAAGGACAAGTACCTCCGTCCCGTCGTCATCCGCTTCCGCGTCGGTTCGACGAAGGGCGGAACGGCGCCTACCCTCATGGACGTCGAGCTCAAGCGTAGCTCGGGATACTCCGACATCGACGAGGCCGTGCTCTACGGATTCCGCCGCGCCACCTTCTACAACGATTCCGACAAGGCCGTCTGGGGCACCTTCACCTATGTCTTCGATTGAGGGAGCCATGAAGCGGATCGATTTCTACGTGCCCGAATCCCATCTCGAGGCCGTCCTCGAGGCGATGTTCCGATCGGGCGCGGGACGGGCGGGGAACTACGACCGCTGCTGCTTCGTCCACCGCGGGCTCGGGCGCTTCAGGCCCCTCCCCGGAGCCGCGCCCTTCTCGGGGAAGCCGGGAGAGGACTGCCTCGTCGAGGAGATGAAGGTCGAGCTCGTCTGCGAGGACTCGGCCGTCCCCGCGGCCGTCGAGGCCCTGCTCGGCGCCCACCCCTACGAGACCCCCGCGTACTCCGTCATCGCCCTCGAGGACGTTCGATCCTCCCGCTTGCCATGACCGCCGTTTGATCGTACCCTTCACCCGCGTCGCCGCGACTGAGTCGAGCTACGGCGCGTAACGCGGAGGCCAATCATGCAGTATCGCGCGTTCGGGAAAACGGGATTCGAGGCGTCTGCCCTCGGCTTCGGCGCCATGCGCCTTCCCTCGGTCGAGAAGGACGGCAAGAAGGTCGTCGATGAGGCCGCCTCCATCGCCCTCATCAGGCGCTCCATCGACGCTGGGGTCAATTACGTCGACACCGCCTATCCCTACCACGACGGCCTGAGCGAGGTCGTCGTCGGCAAGGCCCTCGAGGACGGATACCGCGAGAAGGTGAAACTCGCCACCAAGATGCCCTGCTGGCTCATCGAGTCCTACGGCGACTTCGACCGCTACCTCGGCGAGCAGCTCTCCCGGCTCCAGGTCGAACGCGTCGACTACTACCTTCTCCACGCCCTCTGGCGGGACCGATGGGACCGCATGAGGGAGCTGAAGGCCCTCGAATGGGCGGGCAAGGCGATGGCGGACGGCCGCATCGGCGCGCTCGGCTTCTCCTTCCACGGCGATATCGCCCTCTTCAGGGAAGTCCTCGACGCCTTCGATTGGCCCCTCTGCCAGATCCAGTACAATTTCATGAACGAGGACATCCAGGCGGGCACCGAGGGCCTCAGGCTCGCCGCTTCCAGAGGCATTGCGGTCGTCGTCATGGAGCCCCTCCTGGGAGGGCTCCTCGCGAACCCTCCGCCGAAAATCAAGGCGCTCTGGGAAGCCGCGGGCTGGAATCCCGTGGACGCCGCCCTGCAATGGCTCTGGGACAAGGCCGAGGTATCGACCGTGCTCAGCGGGATGTCATCTATGTCCCAGCTCGAGGGCAACCTCGCGAGCGCGGAGGCTTCCCGCGTCGGCCGCCTCGGCCCCGCGGACGCAGCCCTCTACGCGCGCGTGAAGGACGCCTACGCTTCGGCCCAGCCCATTCCCTGCACCAAGTGCGCCTACTGCATGCCCTGTCCGAGCGGGGTCGACATTCCCCGGAACTTCGAGCTCTACAACCAGGGCAAGGCCTTCGAGGACATGGGCCTGTCGAGGTCCCTCTACAACTGGCACTTCCCTCAGGCCGCCTGGGCGAAAAACTGCACCGCCTGCAAGGCTTGCGAGGAGAAGTGCCCCCAGCGCATCCCCATCAGCGAATGGATGCCGAAGGTCCACGAGGCCCTCGTCTTCCCGGCCTCCTGATCGCGACCGAGGGATCCGGTCGACGCTCAGTCCGTTCTAGTCCCTTCGGTAATGAAAAAGCCGCCATTGCTGGCGGCTTTTTCTTCCAGTTAGCGTCCGAAGGGAGTCGCCCTTCCGTCGCATGCGTCCTGCATGCTCCTCCAGGGCCGCCTCCTTCGCTGTCGCGCGAGTCCCTTCGCGCTTTTCCTCCCTCTGGTCGGCGCTCAGTCGGTTCGACTCCCTTCGGTAATGAAAAAGCCGCCATTACTGGCGGCTTTTTCTTCCGGTTAGCGTCCGATGGGAGTCGAACCCACGTCTCCAGCTTGGAAGGCTGGGGTAATAGCCGTTATACGACGG
>CAYNQK010000132.1:0-7084 GCA_964399285.1 uncultured Spirochaetales bacterium
GGCCAGCTACAGAGGAGACCATCCGCGCTTATTGAAGCGATTCGGGGAGTCTTTAACCTTGGCGAGGAAGAATGGGGGGAAGGGGTCCCCCCCTTCCCCCCGGCCCCATCGAGGGGCCTCCCCCTTGCCTGGGAGCGATATGGCGGGAAAAGAAAAAGGCCGCCCGTTCGGATGGGCGGCCTCGTTTCGCAGATACCGGAACCTAGCGCTTCAGGCTGATGCCGGCGTGGGGGACGATGCTGAGGCCGCCGACGAAGTCCGCGTCGATGGTTTCCATGAATTCAAGGATGATATAGGAAGCGCGGAGGCCGGCGTAGACGCCGAAGCCGCCGCCCAGGCTGAGCGTCGCCGTAGCGCCGGCGCCGGGGCCGACGCCCATGAAGTCGAAGCTGTCGACGTAGTAATCGCTGCTCATGAGCATCGCCATCTCGACGTCGGCGCCGATGCCGGCGGTCACGGAGATCGGTCCGAGCTCCAGTTTTCCGCCGAGGCCCAGGAGCGCGCTCATCGCGATGGCGGAGTCGTAGACGTCCATATCGAAATCGTAGACCGCATCGTTCTGCGCGAACTGGCCGCCGATCGTCATCCCGAAAGCCGTGGACATATAGAGACCGATCAAAGACCCGGAAAAGACCTCGATATTGAATGCGAGGGAGTGCAGGGTGAAACTCTCCTCCATCCCGTAATAATCATAGCTGAAATTCTGCAGGATGTACGCGGCTCCGATGGAGGACGTCACGCCCTGGGCCGGCATCGCGGACGCGACGAGCGCCAAGGCGATAAGGACGATGATGATTTTCTTCACAGTATTCTCCTTCTACCGCAGAAGCGGTAATTGCATAAGTATCGATTTTCGGCCTCGTCAATGTCAAGTCTTCAAGCATCCGCAATCGAAACTCCACCTTAACCGGAAGACCTATCGCCGCAGATACGAACGTCTCGCGCGAAGCAGCGGCGAGAATAAACGAACCGAAGTCGCAAGCGATCAGCGCGACGCCTCTCCCGAGCCCCCCCCTCACCGCGAGAGCTTCTCTACACATTAACCGAGGTGAATCCGCAGCGCGTCGATTGGTGTAGCGACAGGAACAAAAAAACGAGACGGAGTTGTTAGCTCGCGCAAGCGAGCGGTGCGACGGCTCGTTTTTTTGTTCCTGTCGCTACCCGGCGAACGTGAGAGCTACGGCTTCTCCGCATTGTAAATGACGTAGTAGATGATCGAAGCGTAATCGATATTCACGCACATCATCTTGAGCCTGCCGCCGGATTGCCCGAGGCTCCCGACGAGGCTGATGAAGCCCTTCTCTATCTGCGGGCTCAGCGCGTAGGATCCCTTGGGATAGAGCTTCGCGTAATGCTTGTTGCGGACTTTCTGGAGGTTGAGCCATTCGTTCTGGTAATCCTTGTAGATGTCGCTGCTCGTCCATTCGGAGGAGAAAGGCGGCTTCTGCGCGAGGATGGAATCGATGTCGCGCTCCTGCAGGAAGAGGGTGAACTTGACGATGCTCGAGCCGTCCTCGAATTCGTTCTGGAGGTACTCGACCGATTTCACGTCGTCGATGAACGTGAATCCCGTCTCCTTCTTGAAGCGCTCGATGATGCCGTTCCTGCTCAGGTAATCGAAGGGCGAGGGTTCCGGGCTCGGTTGCGGCGCGGGCTCGGGCGCCTTGGTCCTGCACGACGCGAATACGGCCAACGACGCCGCTATCGCCAGCAATGCCTTCCTCATGTGCGTTCCCTCCTCGGCCATTCTACCACGACGACGCCGGCTTGACACTTTCCTCTTCGGGAATTCTTTGGCGTATCCGCGGAAGCGTGATACGCTGGCGCCCGCCCGCCGCGCGGCATCCGTCCCGCGGCGCGTCAGTCCGCTCATTCCGCATAGGAGGAACACGTCAATGAAAGCAATGAAAGCCATCGCGTCGTCGATCGTCGCGATCCTCGTCCTCGCGTCGTGCGTGTCGAAAGCCGAGCCGGCTCCCGTCGCAGCCGCGCCAGCGCCTGAGCCCGCCGCCGAGCCGACGCCCGGCCCCGGAGAGCCGGGTAGCGCCACCGCCGACGGGGGCATCCTCTACGAGGGCTTCGAGGGAGAGGCGGCGGGAGACGTCTGGAGCGGCATCAGCACGCAGTGGACGGGAGATCCCGCATGGTCCGCCTTAGGCTGCGCCGTGGAGGAGACCGAGTACGCCACCGAAGGCCAATACGCCCTCATGGCGTCCTTCCGCTTCAACGGCAACTCCAACAAGGAAGTCAACTCCGTCAACCGCGCGCCCTACGTGAACATGCCCAGCAACCTCGTGGACATGAGCGGGGCGAAGCGGGTGAAAATGGACATCTACAACGACTCCGACGTCACTGTCCACCTCTCCTTCGTGCTCGCGACGGGCGACGGCTGGTCCTGGAACAGGGCGGTCCGCGTGGACGTGAAGCCCGGGAAGAACGAAGGCCTCGAGTGGAAGCTCGAGCGCGATCCGATGTACGGGGACGCCGATCTCTCCTTCAGGGACCTCGACAAGGTGAAGTCCTGCATCCTCGACCTCTTCGGCGGTCCGGACGACAAGGGCCTCTCGGGCACGCTCTACATCGACAACATCCGCTTCTTCAAATGACCCCGCGGGCTTCGGCATGAAAAAAGGGCCGCCGGGAAACCATCCCCGGCGGCCCTTTCCGTCCGTCAACAGCGCGGCGCGGACGCGATCACTTCGCGACGAGGACCTTGTAGTCCGGGACCTTGATCTCCTTCGCCTTGCGGGCGATATCGATGAGGGCCTCGCGCACGGGCTCGAAGGTCTCCTTCACGTTCTTGGCGTAGGGCTTGATCACGTACTTGTCCCCGCCCCCGAACTGGAAGTCGTTGGTGCCCACCTTGTACATCTTGTTGTCGTCGACGGGCGTTCCGTCCGCGAGGGCGAGCGATACGACCTTGGATTCGTACGGTGCGGCGGGATCGTAGGTCGCGACGACGCCCGAGAACTGGCCGTTCCCGAAGTCCGCCGAATCGACGCCGTGATCGATGATCTTCTTGAGGTCGGCGCCCGACACCTCGAAGGTCACGGTGTAGTTGTCGAAAGGCATGAGCTCCCAGAAGTCCTTCACGAGCGCGTCCCCCGCCGCGAATCCCTTCCTGAGCCCCCCGCCGTTCTGGACGTAGGCGTCCAGGCCGTAGCGCGCCCTGAGCGACTCGCAGACCCAGTAGCCCATGGGCGTCACGTTGTTCCCCTTCTCGTGGGACAGGGGCCCGGCGAGGGTCGCGACCTTCTCGTTGAGGGCCTTCCCGTGCTCGGCCATGGAAGCGGCGATGAGGGCCTTGACCTCCGCGTTCTCCGCCATGCTTCCCTTGTTCTTGTAGAAGTCGTCGAAGGAGGGAGTGATGATCTTGCTCCCGTCGTCCGCGAAGGTCACCGCGAGCTTGGCGATGGTCCTGCCGTTGTAGTAGGCCTGGGTCACGGGCACGCCGGCGTTCCTCCCGGCGACCGCGTAATGGCTGTGGCCGCTCACGACCGCGTCGATGCCCGGAACCGCGCAGAGGGCGTCGAGCTCCTTGAGGAGGGGCATGCCGACGGCCGCGCCGGGATCGGCCTTGTCGGCCGCGGAGGGGATGTGCGTGAGGGCGATCACGAGCTCGGGCTTCTCCTTCTTGAGGATCTCGGGGACGATCCGCGCCGCGGCGGCCGCGGGCTCCTCGATCTCGAAGGGCGCGACGAATTCCGCCTTCACGGTGGTCAGGGTCTCGCGCGTCATGAATCCGACGAGGGCGATCCTGTGCCCTCCGACCTTCACGATCTTGTAGGGATCGGCCCAGGCGGGCGCCTTGCCTGTCGCCTTCTCGACGACGTTCGCCGCGAGGAAGTCGAAGCCGCCGTCCTTCTCCCAGGCCTCGAAGTTGCCGAGGCCCCAGTCGAGCTCGTGGTTGCCCACGGCGCTCGCGGCGAGGCCGATGAGCTTGAAGAAATCCGCTACGACCTTTCCCTTGGTGATGGAGGAGAGGGCGCTCCCCTGGAAGTTGTCGCCCCCCGAGAGGAAGAGGGTATTGGGATTGGCCTTCTTGGCGTCGAGGACGGCGGTCGCGAGCTTGGCCGCTCCGGGGTTCTTGCCCTTGGGCTCCTCGTCGAGCGCCGCGTGGAAATCGTTGATGGAAATGAGGTCGATGGCCTTGGCCTTGCCGTTCTTGAGGACCTGGACCGTCTTCGCGTCGACCGTACCGATCTCGGGCGCTTCTCCGGCCTTCGTTGCCCCTGGCTGGCTCGTGCAGGAAATCGCGATGAGCGCGGCGAGCGCCGCGATCCACAGGAACGACTTTCTCATGATGTACCTCCGATGGCGGGTGGCGGGAAGGGCGGCGCGCGGCGGGAGGGCCCGTCCGCGGCGCGCGGCCTTCGTCCTCGGACGGAGCGTTGGGGAGCTCGACGCCCCGTCATCGCCCGGTCCTTACGATTACGGGAATGCTAACACGGTGTAACGGAGCTTTCAAGGAAGGCGCGGGCGCGCTTCACTCGCGGCCCGCGAGCCGGTATATTCGAGCGATCGGCGTCTTGTCGATCGAACCGAATCCGAGAAGGAGCCAATTATGGAAAATTTCATGTTCCGCAACACGACGAGGATCGTCTTCGGACGCGGAACCGAGAGCGCGGTCGGATCGCTCTCCGCCGCCGTCTCCAAGAAGGCCCTTCTCCACTGGGGGCGGGGAAGCGCCGCGCGGAGCGGCCTCCTGGACCGCGTGAAGGCCTCGCTGAAGGAAGCGAGCGTTTCATGGATCGAGCTCGGCGGCGTCCAGCCGAATCCCCGCCTCTCACTCGTCCGCGAGGGCGTCGCGCTCTGCAGGAAGGAAGGGATCGGCCTCGTCCTCGCCGTGGGCGGCGGGAGCGTCATCGATTCCGCGAAGGCGATCGCGGCCGGCGTCCCCTACCAGGGCGACGTCTGGGATTTCTACGAGGGCAAGGCCGTCCCGAAGGCCGCCCTCCCCGTCGGCTGCGTCCTCACCATACCCGCGGCCGGCTCCGAGACGAGCGGCTCGACCGTGATCACGAACGAGGACGGCCTCCTGAAGCGCGGCCTCACCTGCGACGATCACCTCCGCCCCGCCTTCTCCGTCCTCGACCCCGAGCTCACCGCCACGCTCCCGCCCGACGCCACCGCCATCGGCGCGGCGGACATCATGTCCCACGCGATGGAACGGTATTTCACCAATAGCAAGGACGTCGACTACTCGAGCCGCCTCCTCGAGGCCACCATGCGTTCGGTCGCCGCGGTCCTCCCCCGCGTCCTCGCCGCGCCCGGGGACTACGCCGCCCGGGCCGAGCTCATGTGGACGGGGACGCTGGCCCACAACGACCTCTTCGGCATGGGGCGGATCGGGGACTGGGCATCGCACGACATCGAGCACGAGCTCTCGGGCATCTACGACGTGCCCCACGGCGCGGGGCTCGCCGTCGTCTTCCCCGCTTGGATGAAATTCGCCTACAAGCACGATCCCGGGCTCTTCGCCCGCTGGGCCGCGCGCGTCTGGGACGTCGAGGACGACTACGTCCGTCCCGAGCGGGCCGCCCTCGAAGGCGTGCGCAGACTCGAGGCCTTCTACCAGCGCTGCGGGCTCGCCGTCCGGCTCTCCGCTCTCGGCGTCGGGAAGGAGCGCATCGAGGAGATGGCCGCCAAGGCCACGAAGGGCGGATCGCGGACGATCGGGAATTTCGTGAAACTCGGCCAGAAGGAGATCGTCGAGGTCCTGACGCTCGCGCTCTGACGGCCGCACGGGGACGGCGGCGCCATCCGGCGCTTCGCCGAATATCCGCGCCGGCCTTCAGTCCCAGGGCCAGTCGATGCAGCGGTCGTGGGGGCCGAAGAGCGAATAGTCGCCCGTTCCCGAGATGACGAGTGTCGCGACGCTCGCGGCCCCGATGGCCTCGGCCGCGGCGCGGAGGGTGGCGCCCGAGTTGGAGACGTCGTCGCAGAGGAGGACGCGCTTCCCCGCCGCGGAGAAGTCGATCGGCCTCAAGAGCTCGGGGCGCTCGCGGACCGGGGCGTGGCTCTCGTCCCTGAGGTTGAGGCGGACGATCTCGAGGGGAAGGGCGAGGAGCCGCGACGCGAGGTAGCCCGGGAGCACGCCGCCGCGCGCCACCGCCACAACCAGGTCGAAGCTCGCGCCCGCGAGGGCCGTCCGCATCCGCGCCATGAGCTCGTCAAGCCGAATTTCCATCCTGTCCGATCCCGAATCAGCCATGACGCGCATCCTATCACGGAAGCCAGGCGGCCTTCGCCCCTCCCCCGCGACGGCTTCGCGTCCCGCGACGGCTTCGCGTCCCGCGACGAGTTCACGCGCCCCGCGACGAGCCCGCGCGTCATAACGACGCGTTCGCGCGCCCCGCGACGAGGCCGCGCGATCCGGGTAGAATGGCGTCATGAGCGAAAGCCGCCCCATGATCGCCTTCGACGCCATGGGCGTCATCTTCATAGACGGCGACGACGTCCGTTCCTGCCTCATCCCCTTCCTCCGCGAGCGGGGCGTCATCGAGTCCGACGACGAGATCGTCGCGCGGTACCGCGCGGCGAGCCTCGGAAAGACCGGAGCCCGGGAATTCTGGTCCTCCTTCGGACTGGACGACGGCTATTCCGCGATCCAGGAGGGCTACCTCCGGAGAAGGGTGCGGCTCGATCCCGGTTTCGCGGCCGCGGCCGAAGAGCTCTCCGCCTGGGCGGACGTCGGCCTCCTCTCGAACGACCTCGGCGAATGGTCGGCGATACTCAGGTCCATCCACGGCATCGAAGGCCTCTTCTCGCTCGCCGTCGTCTCGGGCGACGTGGGCCTCAGGAAGCCCGATCCCGCCATCTACAGGCTCTTCGTCGAACGCGCCCGCCGCCCCGCGCCGAGCCTGCTCTTCATCGACGACCGCGTCGACAACCTCCGCGCCGCTTCCGAGATAGGCATGCGCACCCTGCTCTTCAATCGCGACGGCCGCCCCGCCTCCGTGCCGGGCCCCGCCTGCGCGGACGGCTTCTCCCCGGACGCCGCCGCCTCCGACCTCCGCGCCGTCCCCGCCCGAGCCCCCCCCCTCCACACCCCTCCCCCCAAACCCAGACCCCCCGCCCCCGG
>CAYNQK010000133.1:0-7064 GCA_964399285.1 uncultured Spirochaetales bacterium
GAAATCCTTCCAGTCATAAACGGCTTTATCGCCCTGGACCGGATTGAACCACCAGACGGAATTGACCAGCCGGCCCTCATCCTTCATGTCCATTTCTAGTAACATCGAGTACGGCAGGCCGTTGATGTCCCCTATGATCGCATCCCGGATATTCACCAATTCCCTCGCCTTATCGTAACCGCCGAGGCCGGAGTAAATCGATTCGCACTTCTCCTTCTTCTGCTTTTCCTCTTTTTCCCTTTGTCGCTTGATTTTATCCTCGCGCTCCGCGCGAATCGATCCAACATATCCGATCCACTCTCTCAACCGAGCCATTCGCTCAGGTGGCTGGGGCTTCCTCTTCGCATCGTCTGCCTCCCTAGCGCCGCCGATATATGAGAAATACTTCCTTATCGATTCATGTCCTATTGATTCCAACGCGTCAGGATTCTTCTCATGCTCCCTGGCGAATATCCAGTATTTCTCCGGGTCCATCGCGTACTCGGATTTGATCGATCCCTCCCGCACTTCAATGAAGCAAAACTTGTCGTATTCGATGGCGTAGTATTTCCTTCCGCCTGCCGGATTATCATGCCATTTTTTCCGCGGAGCCGTTTTCACGAGGAGGACGCCCGAAAACCACCACGCCTTCACGGGACCGCCGGGGCCGTCGACGTCGGATAGCCTTTTCAGATCGACTTTCGTTTCGCCGATCATCACCTCTTTCAGGTACATGGCGTCATCTTTTAATTCCCAAGTAGCGACGTGGCCTCGATAGTTGCCGGTAGACAGCGCCCTGAAAGGCGAAGGCTCGCCGCTATTGATGAAAAGGGCCTCGAGCGGCGAGGGATAGGACCAATGAGTCGCCAATTCGCATTTCGAATTTTTATACATAACGACGTCAGGCGCTTGCTCCGTGGCCGACGCGATCGCGGCAATCGATAAGAACGCAGCGGATAAAAGCCATGTATTCGTTTTCAATGCCCCCACCTCGTTTTATAGAAGATTTACGGGTTCAGGCGTCCCTGCGAGGTTTCGCCATTCTTCCCGGCGATTATAATACGGTTTTACCCCCTTGGTTACCGCCTTCTTTTCCCATCCACTCCGCCCCGCGCGCTTGACAGGCCATTTCCCATCCCATAGCCTGGGACCATGCTCGATGGCGGAGGAACGGGGGGGGAAAACGGCGCGGCCGGCGGGAGGAAGGCCCGTACCATAAGCCTCCGCCTCAGGCTGATGGTCTACTTCCTCGCCATCCTGCTCCTTCCGCTCATATCGCTCGGCTTCGTCGGCCCCCTGTTCTACGCCCGTTCCATCGAGCGGGAGACCAACTCCAACATGGCCGCCATGATCGCCCAGGTGAACAAGAACATCGAGCTCCGCGTCCGCGAAATGGAGCGCATCATCGACCTCATCTCCGGGATGCGGGCGGTCTCCTCCTTCCTGAAAGACGGATGGGGGACGTTCCCCGAGCGCGAGGAGATCTCCGGCATGCTCTCCGTCATCTCCGACGCCCACCCGGAGATCGCGGGCATCATGATCGTCTCCGCGAACGACACCTGGCTCTGCGACGGCTTCTCGCGAACCACGCGCGACCCGCTCACCGAGGAACGATGGTACCTCCGGGCCGCCGCCGCCCCCCGCGACGTGCACCTCGTTTCGCGCCCGATCGGGAGGAATATCCGCTCCACCAAGGCCTACGGCGCCGACGAGGTCGTGTCCATCGTGAAGGCCGCTTACCCATCGAAGGGGAACGCCGGGATCGGCGGGGTCATCCTCGTCGACATGCGGCTTTCCGCGATCGAGGAGCTGTTCACCGCCTCGCCTATCGGCAAGGGCGGCTTCCTCTACATAGCCGACGCCGCGGGCGAAATGGTCTACTCCCCCGTGAACGAGGTGGTCTACCGCCTTCCGCTCGACGCGGACCTGCGCCGCCCCTCCTCGGCCATCGTCGCCGTCGCCGGCGTCGACTACCAGGTCATGGCGCAGGACTCCCCCTATACCGGCTGGCGCACCATCGGCGTGTTCTCCCTGGCCGAGATCCTGCGCGAGGTCAATATGATCCGCTACTGGACCTTCATCATCGGCGGAGTCACCCTGATCCTGGCGATCGGAACGGCCTTCCTCTTCACCTCTTCGATAGCGAAGCCGGTGCTCGACCTCCGGAGCCTCATGAAGCGCGTCGAGGAGGGGGACCTCTCCGTCCGCTTCTCCGGCATCCACGACGACGAGATCAGGGAGCTCGGCCTCGGCTTCAACGAGATGATCGGCCGCATCCAGGGCCTCATCGACCAGGTCTACGCGGAACAGCGCTCGAAACGCGAAGCGGAGCTCCGCATCCTCCAGGAGCAGATAAAGCCCCACTTCCTCTACAACGCCCTCGATACCATCCAGTGGATGGCCCAGGAGCACCGCGTCGACGACGTCGTGAGCATGGTGGGCGCGCTCTCCAGCCTCTTCAGGATCGGCCTCTCCAAGGGGAAGGAGTTCATACCCCTCTCCAGCGAGCTCGAGCACGTGGAGAGCTACCTCCATATCCAGAAGATGCGCTACGAGGACAAGTTCGATTATTCGATCTCGTGCGATCCCGCCCTTCGGCCGCGGCAGGTCCTCCGTCTCACCCTGCAGCCGCTCGTCGAGAACTCGATCTACCACGGGATCAAGGAACGGAGGGGCCGAGGCGCGCTCTCGGTCGAGGCGAGGCTCGACGGCGGCGACATCGTCATGACCGTCGCCGACGACGGCGTGGGGATGTCGGCGGAGGCGTTGGCGCAGCTCTCCCGCTCGCTCGACCCGGGCGGGCCTTCGCCGGGAGGCTACGGCATCCGCAACGTGCACGAGCGCATCCGCCTTACGTTCGGGAAGCCGTACGGGCTCTCGTTCCGGAGCTTCCCGGGAGAAGGCACGGTCGTCACCGTGCGTCACCCCGTCATCGAGGCGGAGAGGTGAAGATATGTGGAAAGCGCTGATAGCCGACGACGAGCCGAAGATACGGCGCGGCCTCAAGTCCCTCATCGCCTCCTTCGGCCTGGACATCGAGGCGGCGGCCGAGGCCGAGGACGGCGAGACCGCCCTCAGGCTCGCGAGGGAACTCGATCCCGACGTCATGTTCGTCGACGTGAGGATGCCGTTCATGAGCGGCCTGGAATTCATCGAGGCGATCAAGGAAACGCTGCCCGGCAAGATCGTGATCATCGTCTCCGGCCACGACGAATTCGAGTACGCCCGGTCGGCGGTCAGGCTCGGCGTCTTCGACTACGTGCTCAAGCCCGTCGACGCGTCGAGCTTCCGCGCGGTCGTCGAGCGGGCGATAGCCGAGCTCGAATCCCGGCGAGAGGCCGACAAGTACGGGGCTTGGGCGGCCGAACAGCTAGAGCGGAACCTGCCGGTGCTCCGCGAACGGTTCCTGCGCGACTGGATCATCGGATCGCTCTCGACGACGGAGGTCGCCGAGGGACTGGCCTTCCTGAAGATCGCCCTAGGCTCCCCCGCCACCCTCCTCGCCGCCCGCCTGCCGGAACGCGCCCGGCCGGGCCAGCCGGCGATGGAGAAGAACAGGCGCCTCGCCCTCGTAGCCCTGAGGACGGTGATGGAGGAGGCCCTGCCCCGGGAGGGCTCCTACGTCTTCGAGGACGACGCGGAGACGGTGCTCGGCATAGCGCCGGGCTTTTCCGCCGAGGCCCTGGCCGCGCTCGCCGAGGCCATCGAACGGAGGGCCGCCGAAACGGTCTACCAAGCCCCCTCGCTCGCGACCCGCGTCGTGCCGGATCCCCTGGCCGGGCTCTGCGACGCCTACGAGGAGCTCCGCGCCGAACTCGAGGAGGGGGACGGCAGCGAGTCCTACGTGGTGCTCGCGCGGAACTACATAGACAAGCATTACTGGAATCCCGACCTCTGCCTGGAGAACGCGGCTGCCGAGCTCCAGATCAGCCCCGGCTATCTCTCGCGGCTCATGAAGCGGGAGACGGGCTTCTCCTTCGTCGAGTACCTGAACCGCATCCGCGTGAAGAAGGCGACGATCCTCATGAGCGATCCCTCGGCGAAGGCCTTCGAGGTGGCCGAGCGGGTGGGCTACCGCAGCCAGCATTACTTCAGCCGCGCCTTCAAGAAGGTGACGGGCGCCTCGCCCACGGACCGCAGGAAGGGGGTCCAGCCATGAAGCGCGCGCGCGCGGTTTCCGTCGATAGGCCCGTAAGGGGGACGACCATCCCCTTCCTCGCGCTCCCCTTCCTCGCGCTCCCCTTCCTCGCGCTCGCCTTCCTCGCGTTCGCGGCCCTCGCTTCATGCTCGAGGACGGCGCGCCCCGAGAGCGTGCGCTTCCTCGTGGGCGTATCCCAGGCGAACCTCTCCGAGCCCTGGCGCATCGCCATGACCGAGGAGATCAGGGCCGAGGCCGCGCGGTACCCGTACCTCAAGGTGATCTACATCGAGGCCGGCGACTCGAGCGCCCGCCAGATCGACGACGTGCAGAGGCTCATGGGCTACGGCGTCGACCTCCTCATCATCTCGCCGACGGACTCCCACGCGCTCACCCCGATCGTGCGGACGGCCTACGCGAAAATCCCGGTCATCGTGCTCGACCGGGAGGTCGAGGGCTACGACTACAGCCTCTTCATAGGGCCGGACAACGAGCGGCTCGGACGCGAGGCGGGCAAGGTGGCCTCCGAGCTCCTCGGGAGCTCGGGCGGGTCCATCCTCGAGATCGCGGGGCGCTCGGGCTCCCCTCCCTCGATCGAACGGAGCGAGGGCTTCCGCAAGGTGATCGCGGACAGGAGGGACGCGCGGCTCTCGGGCACGATCATCGCCGACTGGCTGCGCGACAAGGCGGAGGACGAGCTCTCCGCGCGCATCCGGACCCTGCCCCGCTTCGACGTCATCTTCGCGCAGAACGACGCGATGGCCTACGGCGCCTGGAGAGCCTGCCAGGCGGCGGGCCTCAAGGGCATCAGGCTCATCGGGATCGACGGCCTCGCGGGGCCGATGGGCGGCATCGAGCTCGTCCGCAAGGGAATCCTCTCGGCCACCTTCACCTGCCCCACCGGCGGCAAGGAGGCCGTGACGTACGGCATGGACCTCCTCGCCGAGAAGGAGGGCATCCCCAAGCGGGTCTACCTCCGGCCCGTGAAGGTGACGCGCGAGACCCTCGCCGCCAGCGAGAAACGGCCGCCCACGTCACGCAGCTTCGCTCCCGGCCGCAAGATCGTCCTCGGCTTCGCGCAGGTCGGCAAGGAGAGCGAATGGCGCGCGGCAAACACGAGGTCCATCAAGACCTCGGCCGCGAAGGCGGGCATCGACCTCATCTTCGTGGACGGCGAACAGCAGCAGGAGAAGCAGATCGCCGCGATCCGCTCCTTCATCCGGCGGAACGTCGACGTCATCGCCTTCTCCCCCGTGGTCGAGTCAGGTTGGGACGCCGTCCTGAACGAGGCCAAGGCCGCGGGGATCCCGGTCATCATCACGGACAGGACCGTCGGGATCAAGGACAGCTCGCTGTGGCTCACCTTCATGGGATCGGATTTCGCGGAGGAAGGGAGAAGAGCGGCGCGCTGGATCGTCGAGGAGCTCGGAACCTCGGAGCCCGTCAATATCGTCGAGCTCCAGGGGAACGCCGGCGCCGCCCCCACGATCGACCGCAAGGCGGGCTTCGAGGAGGTGATCAAGGACCACCCGAACTACCGCATCATCGCGTCCGAGACCGGGGACTTCTTCCGTTCGCAAGGCTACACGGTGATGAAGGGCGTGCTCGCGTCCGAGAGCCGGAGGATCGACGTCGTCTTCTCGCACAACGACGACATGGCCATCGGCGCGATCCAGGCCATCAAGGAGCGGGGCATCAAGCCCGGCAAGGACATCGTCATCGTCGGCGTCGACGGGATCAAGGACGCCTTCAAGGCCATGGCGGCCGGCGAGATGAACTGCTCCGTGGAATGCAATCCTATCCTCGGTCCGCAGCTCATGAAGGCCGTCCAGGACTACATGGCGGGCAAGGACCTGCCCATCCGCATGATAACCTCGGAGGGCATCTTCCCGGCCGCCACCGCCCGCAGGGACATGGCCGGAAGGGAATACTAGGGGTCGAGGCCCGCCTCTCGAAAAGTGCCCCAAAAAACCGTTTTGTCTAAAGCGCGTTTCGCGAAACGGGTTTGAAATATATCCTCGCGCGGACCGTACGGGGACCGATCCCGGCCGGGGCGCGCGCACGAACCCGTTCTGACGATGCGCGGCGTTGCCGCCTCAAAAACGTGGAGTCGTTTCGAGTCAACGGAGGTACTGAATGGCAAATCGAGGGAAAAGAGTATTCGCGGTTCTCGTTCTGATGCTGGCGGTCGCGGGCCTCGCCATCGCCGCGCCCCTCATCAAGGTCGGCATCGTCAACCTGCCGCCCGAGGAGTCCGGCTATCGCCAGGCCAACGTGGAGGACATGAACGCGGTCTTCTCCAAGGCCAACGGCTATGACGCGAAGCAGACCAACACCGCCGACAACAGCGAGCAGATCGCCGCCGCCCAGGGCTACATCCGCGACGGCGTGGACTATCTCCTCATCTCCGCCGCCAACGCGTCCGGCTGGGACAACGTCCTCCAGTCCGCGAAGAAAGCCGGCGTGACGGTATTCCTCTTCGACCGCCTCATCACGACGGACGCCGCGAACTACCAGGCCGCTCTCGTCTCCGACATGGCCTCCGAGGGCCAGATCGCGGTGGATTGGATGCTCAAGCAGAAGCTTCCCCAGTACAACGTCATCCTCATCCGCGGCCAGCTCGGCTCCGCGGCCGAACTCGGCCGCTCGGGCGCCCTGCTCAAGGCCCGCGACGCCGGGAAGGTCAAGATCGTGGCCGACGGAACCGGCGGCGACAGCTGGAGCCTCGAGGAAGCCCGCAAGGTGGTCGAAGCCGCCATCACCGCCGGCAAGGATTTCAACGTCATCTACGCCGAGAACGACGGCATGGCCCAGGGCGCCGTCCAGGCCCTCGACGCCGCCGGCATCAGCCACGGCAAGGGCGGCAAGGTCAAGATCATCGGTTTCGACTTCAACCGCTTCGCGCTCCGCAACGTGCAGGCCGGCTACTGGGATTGCGACGTCCAGT
>CAYNQK010000134.1:0-7055 GCA_964399285.1 uncultured Spirochaetales bacterium
CCGCCAGTTTGGGATGGAACTTTCAGGAGAGGCTTTTCTCCAAAAACAGCACGAAAAGGCTGATAAGAGTATCGCGCAAGAGATCTTCGATTATCTGAAGGAAGCGGCATTACAGCGATACGAGGAGCGAAAGAAGCATTTCGGCGCCGACCGAATGCGCAAGCTCGAATAGCCAAGGCGCTTTTCTTACAAAGCCTTTACAACTTCTTGAACTCCTTCCTCCCGCCATACGGTCTACTGACCTTGACGACGGATTCGCCTCAAGGCACGAATCGCGCTCGAAGGAGGAACGATGAAGAAAACCATGGCGATCATCGCATGGGCTATTTCGCTCGCCGCGCTCGCGTCATGCTCCGACGGCGGCCGGCGCATCAGCGTCTCGGGGACGGGAGAGGTCACCTTCGTCCCGGACATGATCAGTTTCAATCTCACGGTAAAGAAGGTCAGTCCTCGATTGGCGGACTCCTCCGCTCGGGTCAAGGACACGATGAAGCGCATCCTCTCGGTATGCGGCGAATACGGAGTACCCGAGGCGGATATTAAAAGCGGATTCGTGAACGCCGGCAAGGAATACGCCTACGAGGCGTACGGCAAGCAAACCTTCCTCGGCTATTTCGCGCTCCAGTCGACGAGGATAACCTTCCGCGACATAGCTCGTTTCGAGGACTTCACGGGCAGCCTCCTCGAACTCGGCATCGACTCGATCGACGGGCTCTCGTTCTCCCATTCGAAGCTGTCCGGCTACGAATCGCAGGCGGACCTCCTCGCGCTGGACAAGGCCAAGGCCTCGGCGGGAGGGATCGCCGCCAGGATGGGGTTCAAGCTCGGAAACGCGGAATTCATCTCGAACAACGGAATGCAGGGAGCGGGAGACTGGGGAATGGACTTCTCAGGCCTCGTGGCGGAGAAGTCGAAATCCAGGAGCGCCGGTATCGCCGTCTCTCCGGGCATCATTTCGATCACGAGGACGGTCGACGCGGTATTCAGTTTCAGGTAAGGCGGGACCGACGCGTGATCGATCCGCTCACCGGGTTCCCGCGGCCTCGCGCGCTTCCAGCTCGCGGTACGCCACCTTGCCCACCTTGGTCATGGGTAGCTCGTTCATGAACTCGATGGACCGCGGACAGGAATAGGGCATGAGCGAGGCGCGGCAATGCTCGATGAGCTCCTTCTCGAGGCCGGGCGATGCGCCGTAGCCCGCGTTCAGGGCGACGAAGCCCTTGGGGACCTCGACCTGGGTCGGATGGGGAACGCCGATGACACAGGCGAGCTTCACAGCAGGGTGCTTGGCGAGCACGTCCTCCACCTGCGAGGGGTAGACCGAGATGCCCGAGCTCTTGATGACGCGCTTGGCCCGCTGCTTGAAGTAGAAGAAGCCGTCAGCGTCCATCGATCCCAAGTCGCCGGTATGCAGCCAGACGAGCCCGTCGGCGTGCCGCTTGAGCGCGGCGGCGGTGGCCTCGGGGTCGTTCAGGTACCCGAGCATGACGGTCGGGCCGGAAACGCAGATCTCCCCCTCGTCGCCGGGATGGCATTCCTCCTCGGTCCCGGGCTTCACCACCTTCGCGGTCATGTCCGGATACGGAACGCCGATGGATCGCTCGCGGTACGCGCCCTTGGGCATGAGGATGTTGGCGGTCACGGTCTCCGTGAGGCCGTAGCCCTCGCGGAGAGTGGCGGAACAGCCGCCCTCCGAAAGGACGTTGTCGAAGCGGCGCTTGATCTCCGGGCTGAGCGAATCTCCGCCGCAGAAGATCCCCTTGAACGAGGAGAGGTCCGTCCTGCGGAATTTCGGATCTCCGGCGAGGGCGCTGTAGAGGGTCGGCACGCCGGCCATGAAGGCAGGCCTATGCCTGCGCACCAGGGCCGCCAGCGTATCCGCCTTGAAGCGCGGCACGAGGACGCAGGAGCCGCCCTGCCCCAGCATGGCGTGCACTCCCACCGCGAGTCCGAAGCCGTGGAACATCGGGAGGATCGAGAGCATCGCGTCGCCCGGATCCATCGGTCCGCCCGCGGCGTAGGTCTGGACCGCGAGAGCGTTGCAGTTGAGATTGGAGAGGAGAATGGCCTTGGGTTCGCCCGAGGTGCCGCCGGAGAATAGGATGAGGGCGGGATCGCCCGCGCCGAGGGGATCGGGGGTTTCAAGCTCCGGCGCGGCGGCGCCGGAGGCTTCGAGCGGACGCCAGGACAGGACGCGCTCCCCGTAGGGCACGGGGGGGATCTTCCTCCCGGGCCCGAGGGCGAATCCGACGGAGGCGAGGAGCCCGGCCTCGCTAGCGATGGAGCAGACGACGGCGAGCTCGAAGACGCCGCCTTCCACGAGGCCCTTGAAGCGCGGGTAGAAGCCGTCCAGGGTGATAGCCTTCCGCGCCCCGGCGAGCCGCGCGAAGGCCTCGATCTCGGCAGGAACGGAGAGCGGGTGGATGGGCGCGTAGATCGCCCCGATCCTCGCGAGCGCGTAGAGGGCGATGACCGCCTGCGGCATGTTGGGGAGGCAGACGATGACGGGCTCGCCTTTCCGCACGCCCGCCGCGGCGAGCGCCCTGCTCATCGCGTCGACGCGCCGGAGGAGCGCGGCCTTGGTCGTCCTGCGGCCCAGGAATTCGAGGGCGGTCACGCCGGGGTGACGCGCGGCGTCGGCGGCGATCATCCCGTAGATCGATCCCTCGGGGTAGTCGAGGGACCGCGGGACCTCGCCGTAGAAAGCGAACCAGGGTTTCCGTTCGTACATGGCCTACTCCTCGAGGGCGAGCTCGGCGACGAGCTCCGGGCTCAGCTCGGGCTCCTTCTCGAGGGCCGATGGGTCCTCGATGAAGGAACGGAGGAGGTCGATCGCGCGGGCGCAGTAGATGCCGTCCGTGATGCGGTCGTCGAAGCTGAAGGTCACCTTCACCGTGTCCCGTTCATCGGCCGCTCCGTCCGGTCCGGCGGCCCGCGCCTTCCCGATCTTCCCGATGGCGACGAAGAGCCCGCAGGTGCCGAACTCGAAATTGTGGTGGAAGGGGGCGTCGATCCCGACCGAGCCGACGTTGGTGAAGAAAATAGTCGAATAGAAGGGAAGGCCCCGTATGAACGAATAAGGGAGGGCGTTGTGGTAGTCCAGCCACTTGATCGTCCCGATCACGGCCCGGAGCGCGAAGCGCGGGAGGCGCGCGAGGAAGGCGTTCAACGAATCGGCGTCGGTGGAGGAGCCCTTCTTCACGCGCGACACGTACGCGCCCACTTTGGCGGGAAGGGTGGCGAGCGTCTCCCGCGGGGAGAAATCCAGAGTGACGTTGATCTCCGATCCCTCGTCCGTGAGTTCCCGCTTGGCCACGAAATTGAACGAAATCCTCTTCCGCCGGTAGTAGCGGAACCCGGACACGAAGCGGTTCAGCTTTGGCCTGAGGGCGATGGTGCGGACCGCGGCGGTGAGGAAGAGCTGGAAAAAGGTGAGCCGCTTCTCGCCGGACGGAGAACCCTCGTTGGCCGCCGCCACGTACTCGAGCGCCCTCGTGACGTCGAATTCCTGCTCGAAGTAGATGCAGGACTCCGTCCGCGTGGGCATGAGGTAGGGCATGATCCGGGTGAAATGCGGGAGATCCTTCATGTAGGTTCCGTCGCAGCGTTTCTTGGTGAACATGATCAGAGGATTATCAATCCGAATCCGCCGCTTGGCAAGTCCGGGCCGGCCACGGCCCGTTCCAGCCGGAAGGGGGGAGCGGGGCCGCTCAGCCTTCGATGGAGCTCACGTTCCTGCGGGAGGCGTCCTCGATCTTCCTGAGCTCCCCGTTGACTGAAAGCAGCGACCGCTCGATATCCGCGTACGCGTCCCGCACCATGGACGAGTATTGGGCGAGGTCCGAAAGCGAACGCGATACCTGGTCCGTGCCCGCCGACATCTCGGCGAGCGACTGGAAGATCTCCTCGAAGCCGGCCGAGGTGTCCGCCGCGTTCTCCAGGACGGAGCGCATGACCGAAGCCGTCCTGCCCGAGAGCTCGGCGGCCTTTCCTATGCCCTCTGAGAGCGCGATGAGGGTTCCGCCGATCGTGGACGAGCCCTCCGCGGCCTCCTCGGAGAGCCTCCGGATCTCGTCGGCCACGACCCCGAAACCGGCCCCCGCCTCCCCGGCGTGGGCGGCCTCTATGGCGGCGTTCATCGAAAGGAGGTTCGTCTGGGAGGCGATGGCGTCGATCTGTTCCACCATCTCGTTGATGCCCTCGACCCTCGCGGCCGCCTCATGGATGGCCTCCATGGAACGGGCGAGCGCCTCCTCCCCGTCGCGGGAGCGGTCCCTGAGCTCGTCGAGCGCGGCCCTCTTCCTCCGGGAGACCTCCGAAGACGACTTCAGGGAGGCCACCATCTCCTCGATGGCGGCCGTCGAATCCGTGATCGACTTGGACTCCTCGTCGACCCTGCGCTTGAGCGCGGGGAGCGATTCCATGAGGCCGTCGAGCAGGGCCGTCGCGGCGACGATCTCCTCGTCGAGCTCGACGGACATGTCCGCGAGGGCCTTCCGCTGCCTGCCGATCATCGAGGTCTTGTAGTGGTGGCAGTTCTCCTTCCTGTTTAGGCCGTTGTGGATCGCGATCGCCATGCCCTCGCAGCTCCCGTAGCCGCAGGAGGCGCAGTTGAGGAAATCCTCCTCCCGCTCCTTGAGGAGCGACGCGTAGATCTCGCGCTTCCGATCATCGTCGGGCCGCCGGACGGCCCCCTCGGAGGAGCGGTCCTCGTAGCTCCGCGCGTACAGGCCGGGCCGCCATTTTCGCTTGATCTCGGCGCGCACCGCCCGCTCGGGGTTCTTCCTGAAGAGGCTCTTCCCCGCGATGAGCTCGCGCTGCGCCTCGCGGCGCCGCTCCACCCTCGATTCGAGGACGTCGACGCTTGTCTCCTCCATCCCCGTGCCAGTCCCGCCGTTGCAGCCCTTCTCGCAATTCAGGCAATCGACGATGGCGGGCTGGGCCCCCGCCGCTATGGAGCCGCTCAGCGAGTCGAGGTAGGGATAGACCGTATCGGGCCCCTCGACCTTGCGCACGCGCGGCCCGAGGCCGGGCGCCTCCCGCTCGACCGTGCGCTTGAGGCCGCCCGGGCTCGAGAAGAGCACCGCCGTCTCCGCGGGCGGATTGTCGAAATCGGCCGGGGCCCGGGACGCGAGGCCGACGCCGTCCCGCTCCATGCGCGCGCAGAGGCGCTCGAGCGTGACGTTGAAATCCCCGAGGCCCGTTTCGTCGAATTCCCGGCGCTTGGCGATGCAGGGCGAGATCACGGCCAGACGGTGCTTCCGGTACTCCGGATGGAATTCGCGGATCATCTTCATGGTGTGGAGCATCGGGCTGTCCGCGGGGGCGAGCCTCGGCAGGAGCTCGCGGCGGTAGAGCTCGACGTACGAGACGATCGCCGGGCAGGGCTGGGCGATAATGACGTCCGGCTTCGCGGACGCGAAATGCCTGAGGTACGATTCGACCGTGAGCTCGGCTCCGAAGGACACGTCGAAGACGGCGGAGGCCCCCGCCTCCTTGAGCCATCCTAAGAATCGCGGGAGGTCCTCGCCGAAGCGGGCCGCCGCCGCCGGGGCCACGATGGCGACGATCGGTTCCTTCCTGGCGAGCGCGGCGAAGAACTCTTCCGTATCGTCGATCCCCTCGCGGGCGCCGTGGGTGCAGGCCGCGATGCAGGCGCCGCAGCCGATACAGGCCTCGTGCCTGATGCTGACCTTCTCGCCGCTCCCGTCGATGCAGTATTTGACGGGGCAGGCGGCTAGGAAGACGACGACTATGGAATGGGATGTCAGGATCGCGTGACATCAAAACCGAGGCCGTTTCCGCTTTATGCGTCGCTCGGCGATTTGGCATCACGCGACCTTTTGGAAAGTGGGGCGTGGGGAGGAAACCTTTTTCAAAAGGTTTCTTCCCCGCTTCATTTCTCGATGGCTGCGGTATGGGTAACCGATGAACGAGCTCCGCAGGACGAAGCGAGGGTCGGCGAGAGGAAACGAGCGCGGATGCCGCGTCGCGTCCGCGACGCCATATAGACAGAATATCACCCTTCTTGAGGCCCCCAAAAACGACCCCTGGTCCATCCAGTCGAAAGAATCTCTCAGTTGCGCTAAAGCGAAATCCGATATAGAATACGGCGGGTTTCGGCCCGACAAAAGTCATCAGGGAGAACACGTGCGGAAAGACGGCGCTGAGCGCGGAAGCGACCCGCTCGAACGGCTCAAGAACCCCATCCTCATTTCCGCTTTCTGCATGTTCTGGGCCTTCACCGCCCTCTTCCCCTCCTCCGGGATCGGAATGGCCCCTCAGGCGGGCGGCGCGGGCGGCGTGGACCGCATCGGATCCGCCGTGCCCGGCATGGCCGAAGCCGAGGGCGAGCCCCCCGCGGACGAAGGCCTCGTCTACGAGGCCTACGCTATCCAGAAGGGCGACCAGCTCGCCCGCGTGGCCGAGCGCTACGGCATCACCTTGGACACGGTCTATTCGTTCAACAACATCAAGAACGCCCGCGGCATCAGGATCGGCCAAGTCATCAAGATCCCGAACATGAGCGGGATCCTCTACACGGCGAAGGAAGGCGACGACGTCGCGGCGGTCGCGAACGCCTACGGCGTCTCCGCCGACCGCATCATCGAGGCCAACGGACTCTTCTCCGAATCGCTCAGCGCGGGGGAAAAGCTCTTCCTCCCGGACGCCCGCCTCTCCTCCTTCGCGCTCAAGGAAATATCCGGAGACCTCTTCCATTGGCCCGTCGGCGGCTGGATCACCTCGTATTACGGCTGGCGTAACGACCCCATCACCGGCGAACGCCGCTTCCACAACGGCCTGGACATAGGCGCTGGATACGGGACCAGAGTCGGCGCAGCGGTGGACGGAACGGTGGCGAGTACGGGCTACACCCCCATCCTCGGCAACTTCATCTCGATATCGCACTATTCGGGCTACCAGACCCTGTACGCGCACCTATCCAAGATCAGCGTGAAGGCCGGCCAGCGCGTGGCGCAGGGGCAGCTTATCGGCAACGTCGGCACCTCGGGCTACTCAACGGGCAGCCACCTCCACTTCAGCGTATACAAGTG
>CAYNQK010000135.1:0-6967 GCA_964399285.1 uncultured Spirochaetales bacterium
GCAGGGTCTCGTTCAGGAGGAGGAGGATGAGGCCGGTGTAGGCCGCGGGGACGGCCATCCCCGGCCAGATCGAGCCCGAAGCCCAGTAGGGGAGGCCCAGGAAGATCCCGACCGGGATGAGCGAGAAGAGCCCGAGCGGGCTCTGGTGGAAGAGGGCGAAGACCGCGCCCGAGACGATGAAGTGCCACGGGAAGGGCAGGGACCGCTCGAGGCTCCGCTGGTAGATCCCCCGGAAGACGAACTCCTCGCATACGGCGGGAGTGACGCTGATGGAGAAGACGACGACGGCGGCTTCGACCGGATTCGTCCACGAATAGAGCGCGACGCTCGCCTCGTTTAGGCGACGGTAGAAGGGAAGGAGGGCGTCTATCGCGCGCGAGATCGGGTCCAGGCCCGGAATGAGGGCGGCGGCGCCGATGACGCCGAGGGCGATCATGCCTACGGGCGCGGCGTCGTAGCGGGCGTACGCGGCCACCTTCCGGGTGAGGGACTTCCGGGTCCAGGCGTAGGCCCATGCGAGGAAGAATCCCCACTGGCAGGCGTCCTGGAACGCGAGGAGCCAGAGGCGGTTATCGGCGATGAAGCCCCGCAAGGATTCCGCGAGCTCCGCGGCGCCGAATCCCGAGCCTCCCGTTGCCGCGAACTCCCGGAATACCTTCGCCGCTATGAAGCCGACGGCGCCGAGATTCCCGACGAGGAAGTAGAGCGAGCCGAGGACCATGACGATGATGGTCGCCGATATCCCCGGCTGGACCCCCTTGCGCTCCCAGCTGCCGTCCATGGGCGGAAGCCGGCCCGGATCGACGAGGCGCACCGCGGCCTAGGCCTGGGGGGGCGGCGTTTCGGCGCCCAGCTCCGAGAACTGCGCGGTATCCGGGAGATCGCCCGACCTCACGCGGAGATCGATGTAGAGCAGGGTGCGGAAGAGGGGGGCGATGCAGTACGTAATGACGCCGGCCACCGCGATGATGATCGTCAGGGGGAGGAGCACCGAGCGGCCGATGTCAGCCATGGCTTGGTATACCTGTTCCACCTCGCCCGACATTGCGCCGGCGAAATCCTGCAAGTTGGCGATGAAGGGGATGATCACCGCGATCGACAGCGGCGTGCAGACCATGGTGACGCCGAGCGAGAGCGCGATGCTGAAGAGGACGGACACGCCGAACACCCTCCACGCGTTGCCCTTGAGGAGCTTGAAGGTCCGCGAGAATGCCCCGCCCGCTCCCAGCTCCTCGTTCGCGAGCACTGGGAAGGCCACGGTTAAGAGGTACCTTGCCATGAAGATGGCCAGATAGCCGACGAGGACGCCGATGATCGTAATGATTCCGCCGATGATCGCCGCCGCTCCCTCGAGCGCGATGAGGATTATTCCGACGGATACGACCACCGCCAAGGCGACGACGAGGCCGACGACGACAAGCCCTTGGAGCAGGTTGAGGAGGAATATCTTGCCGAACTTGCCCAGGGCGATCTCGCGCATGAGCTTGGTCCACGAGGCCCTCTCCCCGGTGGCGGCCATGAAGGCGTTCCGCGACACCAGGCATTCGGCGATGGAGCCGCCGATGGAGGACACGACGCTGTAGAGAAGCGTGATGCCCATGAAGCCGAGGGATTTCACGAGGAATTCGGCGGGCTGCTCGGCGTTCGTGAACTCGCCGATGGATCCGATGTATTGGAAGTAGTAGACGAAGAAGAGCGCGGTCAGAGCGGCGATCGGCGCGTAGATGATCGCGACCGCGGGGAGGGAGGCCTTCCAAGTGGGGCCGATGAGCGTGAGCGATTTCTCGAAGAGGCTCGAGAGATCGTGCCGAGTCACGTAGACGGGTTGCTTCTTCATGATGGCGAGAGGATACCCCGGAAAGGCAGTGGACGCAAGTCTCGGGCGCTGCGCCCGGACCGCCGGGCGCCGCGCCCGGACCGCCGGGCGCCGCGCCCGGTCAGCGGATATGCCGGGCGGCGACGCCCGGTCAGCGGACCTGCCGGGCGAGCTCCTCGGCGTAGGCGGAACGGCCGTCGCCGGAACGGTGGGCGGGCCTTCCCCTGCCGGAGAAGGCGTAGAGGAGGCTGTAGCCCATCCTGAGCCTGCGTTTCACGAGGCGCCTGATCGCCTCGTCCATCTCGCGCGCGGAACCGTACCGCTTCTGCCGTTCGCTCCAACGCGAACGCGCCGATGTCCAAGCGGTCGTGAACGACCACTCGGGGACCAGGGTGAGCTGGTTGTCGTGGATAATGTAATAGCTCAGCTCGCCGTCGTCGCCGCGGCGGTACAGCGTGATCATCATATCTTGTCGATTATCGGCCGGACCGGGCCCTTCCATGAGCGGAAAGCCCGGCCGGGCCGCTCCTCGCCGTCCGCGGGGCGCGACGGCGGATCCCCCGCGGGCCGCCTAGGCCCAGCGGACCATCCCGGGGACGAAGGGATGGACGAGGCTGCGGTGCCGCGGGACGATCCGCACCGTGTGGCCCTGCCTCCCCGTCTTGGCGCAGGGCACGGTCACGCGGAATTCCCAGTCGGAGCCGGCCTTGGCCGCCGGCTTCATCTCCGACCGCTCGGGCGAGGCGAATTCGCCCGTGCCGGTGACGGCGCCGTGGTAGAGCTCGACGGCCACGTCCTCCGGGCTCAGGTTCCCGAGGTGCACGATGGCGCGGACGGAAACCTCCTGGCCGCGCTCCATGATGGGCTTGGCGTCGGAGGTCATGTCGCGGACGGCGGTCTTGGGCCACTCGCGGCGGAGGCGGTCGAGGAAGCCCGAGAGCTCCTTCGCGTCGTTCCAGGAGGAGCGCTCCATCGAATCGTAGTTGGCGAGGGCGGGGAAGTAGAATTTCTCCGCGTACTCGACGAGCATCCGGTGGGAGGAGAATTCCTTGCCCGTGATGCGGATGGACGCCTTCATCTTCTTGATCCAGTCGCGGGGGAGCCCGTCGCGGCCGCGCGCGTAGAAGAGGGGGACGATCTCGCGCTCGAGGAGATCGTAGAGGGCCTTGCTCTCCACGTCGTCCTGGAGGGACTCGTCCTCGTAGACCTCTCCCTTGCCGATCGCCCAGCCCGCGTCGGTGTTGAAGCCCTCGGCCCACCAGCCGTCCAGGACGGAGCAGTTGAGGACGCCGTTGATGCCCGCCTTCATGCCCGAGGTGCCCGAGGCCTCGAGCGGCCTGCGCGGATTGTTGAGCCACACGTCCGCGCCCGAGGTGAGGTAGCGGGCCATCGTCATGTCGTAGTCCTCGAGGAACACGATCCGGGAACGGACCTCGGGGCGCTGGGAGTAGTGGACGATGGACTTGATGAGCTCCTTGCCGGGGAGGTCGTGCGGGTGGGCCTTCCCCGCGAAGATGATCTGGATGGGCCGCTCGTTGTCCTGGAGGAGGCGGAAGAGCCGCTCGGGATCGCGGAAGAGGAGGGCGCCGCGCTTGTAGGTGGCGAAGCGCCGCGCGAAGGCGATGGTGAGGACGTAGGGCGAGAGGACGTCCTCTGCCCGCTGGAGGAGGGCCTCGGAGACTCCGTTGCGCCGCATCTGCTGCCTGATCCTGTCGCGGGCGAAGACGACCATGCGCTCGCGCCTCCGCTCGTGCGCCCTCCAGAGCTCCTCGTCCGAGATGCGGTTCATGCGGTCCCAGAGGTCGCGGTTGTTGGGTTCCTCGGTGAAGCGCGGCCCGAAGTAGCGGTCGAGGAGGTCCAGCATGGTGTTGGAGATCCAGGTGCGCGGGTGCACGCCGTTCGTCACGTGGGAGATGGGGACCTCCGCCTCGGGAAGGCCCGGCCAGAGCCCCTTCCACATCGACCGCGAGACGTCTCCGTGGAGCCGCGAAACGCCGTTGGCGTAGGCCGAGGTCTTGAGCGCGAGGATGGTCATGCAGAAGGGCTCGTTGGGATCATCGGGGTTCTCTCGCCCGAGCCCGGCGATCTCCTTCCATTCCACCTTGAACTCGTCCGCCCAGCGGCGGAAGTAGCGCTCCACCATCTCCATGGGGAAGCGCTCGTTGCCCGCGGGAACGGGGGTGTGCGTGGTGAAGACGTTGGTGGGCCAGACGGCCTGCTTGGCCTGGTGGAAGTCCATCTGCTTCTCGTGCATCGCCTCGCGGATGCGCTCGAAGGCGAGGAAGGCGGAGTGGCCCTCGTTCATGTGCGCCACCGCGGGCGTGAGGCCGAGGGAGCGGAGCGCGCGTATGCCGCCCACGCCGAGGAGGATCTCCTGCTTGATCCGGGTCTCCTTGTCCCCGCCGTAGAGGGCGGCGGTGATGGCGCGTATCTCCGGGGCGTTCTCGTCGATGTTGGTGTCGAGGAGGTAGAGCGACGCCCTGCCCACCTTGACCTCCCAGATCTGCGCGATCACCGCCTGCGAGCCCATCTCCAGGGTGACGCGCACCGGCTCGCCGTTCTCGCCGAGGCAGCGGCGGACGGGCATGTTGTACCAGTCGTTCTCGGGATACGACTCGAGCTGGAAGCCGTCGGCGTTCAGGTACTGCTTGAAATAGCCCTGCCGGTAGAGGAGGCCGACGCCCACGAGGGGGAGGCCCAGGTCGGAGGCGGTCTTCATGTGGTCGCCGGAGAGGATCCCGAGCCCGCCCGAGTAGATCGGGAGGGAGACGTCCATCCCGTACTCCATGGAGAAGTAGGCGATGACGCGGTTCCTCTCGCCCGAGTACCATGTGTCGCCGTCGCGGTAGGCCTGGAAGTGCTCGTGCACCTCCTTGAGGGCGGCGAGGTACGAGTCGTCCGCGGCCATCTGCTCGTAGCGCTCCTGGCTGACCATGCCCAGCATGCGGGCCGGGTTCTGGTGCGACTGCATCCAGACCTCGTAGTCCAGGCGGATGAAAAGCATGATCGCCTCGAAATTCCAGGAGAGCCAGAGGTTGTGGGCGATTTCCTCGAGCGCGGCGAGCTGGGGCGGTATGTGCGGCTTGACCGTATAGGTATTGATCCTCATGGCTATCCTGCCTTTCAGGCTTTATTCCTTCCCATAAGGATAGGGATGCGGGGTGCCTCTGTCAAAGGGGGGAGCGCGCCGGCCGCGCGCCGGGAAGGTTCCGTCGCTGGATGCCTCGTCGCCGGCGGGGGCTTCGCCATCAGCGGAGGTCTCCGCTGATGGCTAGGTCTCGACCGCGGCTCCTGAAGGAAGGGCCGCGCGAGCGGGTTCCATTCCGAGCGGCTTGCGCCGATCTCCCTTCGGGCCTATCATTCCCGGTGGAATCCGTCGCAGCGCGCTTTTCATCAAACGACCTGCTAAAGCGCCCGGACGCGCGGAGGAGGGCTCGCCGATGCGGAAATGCGTGACTGAGGGAGTCCTGCGCGGCATCGCCATCGCGGGAACCCGCTTCGTGGGGCTCGGGTGGAGCATGTCCGAGGAGGCAATCCGCTCCGGGCGCGTGCTCGGGTTCGCGATCAAGCGGACGCGGAAACGCGACGGGGAAACGATCTTCCTCAAGGGCATGAAGACCTTCGCTTCCGTCCTCCCCGATCCGGGAGCGGGCGTGAAGGTTTCCCTGCGCGACCATCCCCTGCAAGGCTTTCAATGGTCGGACTACGCGGTGGAGCCCGGGGAATCCTACGCGTACGAGGTCATCGCCCGGACGGGATCGCCCGGCGCCCTCGAGGACGGCCCGCGGGCCGTCTTCAGGGTCAAGACCGAAAGCGAGGACGTCGGGAAGCACTCCGTCTACTTCAACCGGGGCGCGGTCGCGTCGCAGGCCTACGCGGAGCGTTTCCAAAACCGCCCGCCCGAGGAGATCGGGCGCGCCGCCTGGGATTGGCTCTCGCGCGGCCTCATCGAGGCGCTCGAGCGATTCATCGGACAAGCGGGAGCGGGCGACGACCTCCGCGGCGCGATCTTCGAGTTCAAGCATCCGCGGGTCTACGACGCCCTCAAGGCGGCGTTGAATCGCGGCGCGGGGATATTCATCATATACGACGGAGATTCCGAGCGCGAGGCGAACGAGAAGGAGCTCGAGGCGAACGAGGTCTTCTCCTGGCTGCCTGAGGGGACGCATATCAGGGCGCGAGAGCGTTCCGGGCGGTACGCGCACAATAAATTCTTCGTCCTGACGCGGAACGGCGCGCCCGAGCAGGTGTGGACCGGATCGACCAACCTGAGCGTCAACGGGATCTACGGCCACTCCAACAACGCCCACGTGATCAGATCCAAGAAGGTGGCCAAGGCCTTTAAGGAGTACTGGGAGCGCCTCTGGGAGGATCCTGCGCGGAAGCCTCTCGCGGAAGCGAACGCCGCGGCCACGCCCGCGCCGCCCGAGCCGTGGAACGCGGACGTTACGCCCGTCTTCTCGCCGCAGCCTGACGCCTCGAGCCTCCAGTGGTACGCGGACATCGCGGGAAAGGACGAGGCGGGACGGGACGCGGGGAAGCCGCTCTTCATGACCTTCGCCTTTGGCATGAACGACATATTCACGCCGATCTTCGAACGCGACGATGGCGCCATCCGCTACGCCCTCATGGAGCGGAAGGGGAACGGAAAGGATTTCAAGGAGCAGGCGAAGACGGTGGACAGGATCCGGAAGCTCCCGAACGTCGTCATCGCCGTGGGGGACGCGGTGGACGAGTCCAACGCCCTCGATCGCTGGCTCGCCGAGCGGTCGGAGATCGTGAACGGCGCGCACGTCCGCTTCGTCCACACCAAGTACATGATCGTCGATCCGCTCGGGGAGGAACCCGTGGTGGTCGTGGGCTCCGCGAATTTTTCAAAGGCCAGCAGCGACACGAACGACGAGAACATGATCGTCATCAAGGGGAACAAGCGCGTCGCGGACATCTATCTCGGGGAGTTCATGCGCCTCCATGTCCATTACGCCTTCCGCGAGTCGCTCGGCTTCAACCGGGACGACGAGGAGGAGTACGAGGAGCGGAGGAAGCACCTCGTCGAGGGGCCGGAATGGATCGATGGCGAACGGAAAGGACAGGGATACTTCGAGCCGGGCAGCGCCCGCTCGCTGAGGCGGAAGTATTTCTCCGGGGACG
>CAYNQK010000136.1:0-6889 GCA_964399285.1 uncultured Spirochaetales bacterium
CAATTCCCTCAGGCTCTTTCCCCCACGCCACCCGCGCTATCTTATGTAAAGTTTTGATCGATCACGCTGTTCCACCCGTCATCTCCCGGAATGGCTCGTATTGTTCCCTTGAGCGGTGGCTCGAAGATGGCAGGACGGAGCTTGGAGTGCCGCAGGGGTTCGATCGGTCGTTATTTCGTCCAGGGCGCGAAAATCGCGCTATCCGTTCCGCCGTACGGAACCGCGACGAAGAGGCCGTCGCCGTACGCGACCGAGGTCCAGGCGCTTCCCGCGGGCGCGGACCGCGCCGTCCAGGCCGTTCCGTACTTCGACGTCATCGCGCGGACGGCGTTCATTTCCGATACCGCCACGAAAAGCCCGCCGCCGTAGGCGACGGAGATCCAGCCGTTCGCCGCCGCGGTCGTCGCGAGGCAGAACTCGAACGGGCTCCATTTGGCGTAGAGATCGAGATCGTTCGTCCCTATCGCGCGGCTGTCTCCGGGATAATACGCCGTCCCCGACCCGTCGGGGCTCGAATTCCAGTTATTGAATACCAAGCCGCCGTTCCGCGATAACGCGCCGCTGTTGTGAAGCACGGTGAATGCCTGCCCCGCTTCGTATCGGGTCGTATCCGCCGGCGCCGCGCCTCCATCGTTGCCGTTCCCGCGGTAGGCCACGCCGTGCGTCGGTATTGCGGGGCTGCATGCGAAGAAGAGCGACAGAACCATGAAAGAACCGATCGTAAGTCGATTGATGATGACGCCTCCGTTCTAGCCGTAATCGTTCATGTTGACGCCTTATCATCGGGTTCCGTACTTTCTTGATGAGGGTGGCCTAGGGAGGACCCATGGACGAGAAACGGCGAAGGAGGCTCTGGGACGCGGCGCTCGCCTTGTCCTTGATCACGATCGGGTACAATATCGTCGAGGGACTCGTTTCGGTGTTCTTCGGGATCAGCGACGAGGCGCTCTCGCTTTTCGGGTTCGGGGTGGATTCCTTCATCGAGGTGCTCTCGGGAATCGGGATACTCCGCATGGTCCTCAAGGTCAGGAAGAACGACTTCTCGAACGACGATCGGTTCGAACGACCCGCGCTCTTCGTCACGGGCTTTTCCTTCATGGCCCTAGCCGTCGGATTGGCCGCGACCGTCGTCGTCAACATCGTCACGGGCCACGCGCCCGATACCGCCTTCTGGGGCATCCTGGTTTCATCGATATCGATCCTCACGATGGCCTTCCTTTACGCGGCCAAGGTGAAGGTCGGAAAAGCCCTCGGTTCCAAGGCCATCCTCTCGGACGCCGGCTGCACGAGGACCTGCCTCTACCTCTCCGTCCTCCTCCTCGCGGCCAGCCTCGCGTACCGCTTCCTCGGGATCGGATACGTGGACTCTGTCGCGGCGCTCGGGATAGCGGCTTTCGCCGTCAGGGAAGGCCTCGAGTCGCTCGGAGCGGCGAGGCGGATGGGGCGGGAAGGGCGCTAACAGGCTGCTGATAAGCTCGATGCTTTTCAGCATCTTGCTAGCTCGGCGCTGAGGAGCGCGAGAGCGCATTCACCCGGGGCTTCCTCGATCCAGTCAGCTCGTAGTCGTCGATATTTCCTTGAGGATCCAGAGCTCCCGCATGGAATCGATGTGGAACCGGTCGTTATCCAGGATGCCGCGGACGAAGGTTCCGAAGTCCCGCTTCTGGCCGTCGAAGAACGACGCGTTCTTGCTCCAGGTGATATCGTCCGCGGATTCGATGAGCGACGCCTGTTCGTTCCTGAGGCGTTCGAAAGCCCGCATGAGCACGTGGATCGGGACGTCGATCTCGCGGGAGGGCTCGTGCCTGTCGCCGTCGTCTTCGGGGATCCTGGGATCGGGCTCCGTCATGTAATGCTCGATCCGCTCGAGATAAAGGTCCTGGACCGCGGAGAGCTTCTTGACGTGGTCGTAGATGGAAAAACGGTTGTTGAGCTTCTGTTTCAGGAACTGGTCGTTGGGGATGGAGCCGACGAACGAGAACATCACGCCGACGTTCCTGCGCAGAGCGTCGACCAGGAGATGGTTCCGCATAGGGCCTCCGGGCCTGTCCGGCGGGGCGATCTCGATCGGCGTCCGCGCGGATTGGTTCAGTATCGTTCGTCGGGTGAGCGATTTCAAGGAATAGCGGTCGGCGCCGTTCCTTCCGGTAGAAACGGCGCGTGGGGGCGGCGGACGCTTCAGCGGTCCCGCTTATCCACGATCCTGCGCAGCTTCCTGCCGTCCGGGCTTCCGAGGCTCTTGGGTTCGACGAGGGTCACGGAGATCCTGACGCCGAATTCGTCCTTGAGCTTGGATTCGAGCTTGCCCTTGAGCCGCTCCACCTGGCCGAGCTCGTCCAGGAAGGGGAAGTCCGACGAGGCCTCCACCTGGATCGCGACCGTGTCCTTGCCGTCCTTCCGGTCCAGCACGATCTGGTAGTGCGGCCTGAGCCCTTCTACGCCCAGGATGCACTCCTCGACCTGCGAGGGGAAGATGTTCACGCCCTCGACGATCATCATGTCGTCCGTGCGGCCCTGGAGCCGCGAGACGCGAGCGCCGGTGCGCCCGCAGGGGCAGGGGGAAGGATCGACTGAGGCGATGTCCCCGGTGCGGTAGCGGATGAGGGGGAAGGCCTCGCGGGTGAGGGACGTGAAGACGAGCTCGCCCTGCTCTCCGGGTTTCACGGGCTCGAGGGTGCGGGGATCGACTACCTCGACGATGAAGTGGTCCTCGTTGACGTGGAGCCCGTTCCGCTTCTCGCACTCGAAGGCTACGCCCGGGCCCGTGAGCTCGGTGAGGCCGTAGTTGTCGATGGCCCTGATGCCGAGGCGGCGCTCGATCTCCCCCCGCATCTTCTCGCTCCAGGGTTCGGCGCCCAGGACTCCCGCGCGCAGGTTGAGCTCCGAGAGCGATATGCCGAGCTCCTCGAGCGCGGAGGCGAGGTGGAGCGCGTAGCTCGGCGTTGTGACGAGGACGCTGGTGCGATAGTCGCGCATGATCATGGCCTGGCGGCTCGCGCTCTCCCCCGAGGCGGGAATGACGCAGGCGCCGAGCTTCTCCGCCGCGTAATGGAAGCCCATGGCCGCGGAGGCCTGGCCGTAGTGGAAGCAGACCTGTACGAAGTCGCGCTGGTCGACGTCGACCGACGCGAGGACGCGGGAGACGAGGGAGGTCCAGTGCGCGAGGTCGTTCCGCGTATGGCCCACGACGACGGGCTTGCCGGTGGTTCCCGAGGTGGAATGGATGCGCACGACGTCGTGGAGGGGGACGGCGAACATCGCGTAGGGGTAGTTGGCCTTGAGGTCGTCCTTCCCGGTGAAGGGGAGGAGGCGGAGGTCATCCTTCGATTTCACGTCCTCGATGGAGACCTTGTCCTCCGAGAGGGCGTCGCGGTAGAAGGCGACGTTCTGCCGCGCCCGGAAGAGCGTCGCCTGGAGGCGTTCGACCTGGAGCTGCTCGAGGTCCGCCCGCGGCATGCATTCGGCTTTCGGATCGTGGATCATGCTGGCCCCCTATTCCGCGATGGATTCGTATTCCTTGCCGAGGAAGGCGCGCTGGACGTCCCGGTTGTTGAGGAGGTCCGAGCTCGAGCCCTCGAGGATGAGGCTCCCCGTCTCCATGACGTAGCCCCGGTCGGCCATGCGCAGGATGGCCCTCGCGTTCTGCTCCACCACGAGTATGGTCTTCCCGCGCGCGCGCAGGTCCGCGATGGCCTTGAAGATGTCCTTGATGACGAGCGGCGCGAGCCCCATGGAGGGCTCGTCGAGCATGACGAGGTCGGGCTCCGACATGAGGGAGCGCCCGATCGCGAGCATCTGCTGCTCGCCGCCCGAGAGGGTCCCCGCGAGCTGGTCCTGGCGCTCGGCGAGGCGGGGGAAGAGCTGGAGGACGGTCTCGAGGCTCTCGGCCGCGCGGGCCTTGCCGCCGCTCCCGCGGAGGCGCGCGTAGGCGCCCAGGACGAGGTTGTCCCGCACCGTCATGGGCGGGAAGAGCTTCCTGTCCTCCGGGACGAGGGAGAGGCCCGCCTGAACGACGCGCTCCGTGGGGACGCGGGCGATGTCCTTCCCCTTGAAAACGACCTCGCCCGAGAAGGGCGGGAGGAGGCCCGCGATGGCGGAGAGGAGGGTGGTTTTCCCGGCGCCGTTGGAGCCGATGATCGCGACGATCTCGCCCGGGTCGACGTGGAGGGAGATGCCCTTGAGGACGCGGAGGGCGCCGTAGCCCGCCTCGAGGTTGCGCACCTTAAGCATCGTCAGCCCCCAGGTAGACGCGGATCACGTCCGGGTGCTGCTGCATCTCGCGCGGGGCGCCCTCCGCTATCTTCACGCCGAAGTTGAGCACCGCGATCCTGTCCGAGATCCCCATGACGAGGGACATGTCGTGCTCCACGAGGAGGACGGTCATGCCCTTCTCCCCGAGCGAGCGGATCTTGGCGGAGAGGTCCTCCGTCTCGCGCATGTTGAGGCCGGAGGCGGGCTCGTCCAGGAGGAGGAGGGCGGGGTCGCCCGCCAGGGCCCGCGCGAGCTCGACCATGCGCTGGGAGCCGAAGGGAAGGCTTCCCGCTTCCTTGCCCGCGAGGCGGGAGATGCCGGTCTCCTCGAGGGCGGCCATGGCGCGCTCCCTGATGCGCTTGTCCTCGCGGAGGGCTCCGGGGAGGGAGAGCATGCCCGAGACCATGCCGGCCCTCGTCTTCCCGTGCAGTCCGAGCATGACGTTCTCGAGCACGGACATCTGGCGCGAGATCTTCACGGCCTGGAAGGTCCTGAGCACGCCGAGCCGGGCGACGCGGTGCGGGGGGAGGCCCGTGATGTCCTTCCCCTCGAGCCTCACGCGGCCGCCGTCGGGCTTGATCGCTCCCGATATGAGGTTGAAGAGCGTCGACTTCCCCGCGCCGTTGGGGCCGATCACGGCGTGGACCTTTCCGCGCTCGATCCCGAAGCTCACCTCGTTCACGGCGTGGAGGCCGCCGAAGCTCTTGTCCAGGCCCTCGAGGGAGAGGAAGGGCGCCGAGCTCACGCCTTGCCTCCCTTCCTGGCGTCCCGCTTCGCCTTGAAGAACGCGGGGAGGCTGAAGCCCTCGGGGGCGAAGAGCATCACGAGGGCGAGGATGGCGCCGAAGACCGCGTCGTCGTAGACGCCGAAGACGCCGCGCAGGGAGAGGAAATTGAGCGTGACGGCCATGGCGAGGACGCCCCAGAGGTTCGAGAAGCCGCCCACGGCCACGATGGCCATGTAGCGGATGGACTTCATGGGTCCCGCTTCCCCGGGGCCGATGCTCCCGTTGTAGTGGGTGAGGAGGCTGCCCGCCACGGCGGCCATGGCGGCGGCGAGGACGAAGACGGCGAGCTTCGCGCGCGACACGTCCACGCCCATGGCGTCCGCGGCCTCCTCCGATCCGTGGAGGGCCCGGAGCGCGCGTCCCGCCCGCGAATTGAGGAGGTTCACGAGGAGGACGAGGGCGATGACCACGATGGCGCAGGCGATGACGTAGTTCATGAGGCGCGCCGAGCGCTCGCCGCCGACGGAGAGCGCTCCGAGGATCCTGAAGCTCGGCACCGCGGAGATGCCGTCCGCCGCGCCCAGGAACATCGTCCCGCGGGCCACCTTCTCTATGATGACGCCGAAGCCGAGCGTGGCCATTGCGAGGTAATGGCCCTTGAGGCGGAGCACGGGGATCCCGATGAGGAAGGCCGTGAGCGCCGCGAGGAGGACGGCGGCGACGAAGGCGAGGCGCGGGTCCAGCCCTGCCCGGCAGAGGACGGCCGACGCGTAGCCGCCGATCGCGAAGAAGCCCGCCTGCCCGAGCGAGATCTGCCCCGCGTAGCCGAGGAGGAGGCAGAGCCCGAGGCAGACGAGGGCGTAGTACGCGGACATCGTGAACTGCACGAGGAGGAATTTCTTGCCGATGAGGGCCGTGACGCCCGGGACGGCCGCCGCGAGGGCGACGACGACGAGGACGGGCAGGTAGCGCGCGAGCTTGCCTTTCATGCTTCCTTGAGCCTCCCCGCCTTCCTGGAGCCGAAGAGCCCCGCGGGCCGAACCGTCAGCACGAGGAGGAGGATGACGATGGTGGCGATGTCCTTGTACGCCTCCGGCACCGCGATGATGAGGAAGGACTCGAGGATGCCGAGGATGAAGCCGGCCGCCACCGCCGCGCCCGAGGCCCCGAGCCCGCCGAAGACGGCGACGGTGAAGCCCTTGATG
The DNA here is from genome assembly GCA_964399285.1 of uncultured Spirochaetales bacterium. Classification (GTDB taxonomy): domain Bacteria; phylum Spirochaetota; class Spirochaetia; order Treponematales; family JBGSOB01; genus CAYNQK01. The sequence goes on from CAYNQK010000136.1 coordinate 6,184, forward strand.
GCGATCCCCGTCCCGAGCGCGTAGTGCGTTCCGGTGAGCGGCGCGGTGACCGCCCCGGCGACGGCGCCGATGGCGGCGGCGAGCGTGAACGAGAGGTTCACCATGAGCTTGGCGTTGATCCCGCAGAGCCGGGCCCCGTCCTTGGAGGCGGCGCAGCCCCGCATCGCCTTGCCCGTGATCGTGAACCGGAAGAAGAGGGTGAGGCCCGCCACCACGAGGGCGGTGGCGCCCATGACCCAGAGGATCTGCGGGGAGAAGTTGGCGCCCAGGAAGCGCAGCGACGAGACCTCGGAGCCCGTGAAGTAGCGGACCGTCCGCACCTGCTCGCCCCAGGCCTCGAGGGCGACCTCCTTCACGATGATGGAGAGCCCGATCGTCATGATCGTCATCTGCATCACGTTGATCTTGCGGAGCTTCATGAACGCTCCGCGGAAGGGCTTCCAGAGGAGGTAGAGGGCGTCGAAGGCGCCGAGGACGGCGGCCGTCGCGGCGATCGGGACGATGAGGGCCGCCGGGCCGTCCTTACGCCCCATGACGATCCTGAGCGTCGCGAGCAGGGCCGAGCCGATGATGAGGTTCAGGTGGGCGAGGGTGGGCTTCTCGAGGCTCCTGATGAAGGCGACCTCCATGGCCGATCCGATGACGGCAGTGAGCGCGACGGCCGCGGCGCTGGCGAGGGGCAGGGGGAGGCGGGGGGAGAGCGCGG
>CAYNQK010000137.1:0-6381 GCA_964399285.1 uncultured Spirochaetales bacterium
TATAATGCGTCTGGAGAGTAGCAATTGCAAACGCATAACGTTCTTGAGATGCATGGCATATGCAAATCCTTCCCGGGGGTCAGGGCCCTTCACGACGTCAGCTTCACGCTCAGGAAGGGCGAAGTCCACGCCCTCATGGGAGAGAACGGCGCGGGCAAGTCCACCCTCATCAAGGTGATGACCGGGGTCTACGAGAAGGACTCGGGCGGGATCTCGATCGAGGGGAAAGCCGCGCATTTCAGGTCGCCCCAGGACGCCCAGAACGCCGGGGTCGGCACCGTCTATCAGGAAATAACGCTCTGCCCCAACCTCACGGTGGCCGAGAACATGTTCATCGGCCGCGGCAGGTACGCGTTCGTCAATTGGAAGCGGATGAAGGAGAAGGCGGCGAAGCTCCTCGGATCCCTCGGAATCCCGGCGAGGCCGACCCAGCAGCTCTCGAGCTGCTCGCTCGCGGTCCAGCAGATGATCGCGATCGCGCGCGCCGTGGACATGGACTGCAAGATCCTCATCCTCGACGAGCCCACGTCGTCGCTCGACGAGGACGAGGTCAAAAAGCTCTTCTCGCTGATGCGCGAATTGAAATCGCGGGGCGTGGGGATCGTTTTCGTGACCCACTTCCTCGACCAGGTATACGAGATCAGCGATAGGATCACGGTCCTCCGCAACGGCGAGTTCATAGGCGATTACGAGGCCGCGGCCCTCCCCCAGTTCGAGCTCGTTTCCAAAATGATGGGGAAAGCGCTGGACGACGTCTCCGGCATGAAGAAGCGCGAGCCCTCCGCGCGCGACGAACGCGTCCCGGTATTCGAGGCGGCGGGCCTCTCGAGCGCCGCGGGGGTCAAGCCCTTCGACTTCGCCATCAGGAAGGGCGAGGTCAACGGATTCACCGGCCTCCTGGGATCCGGCCGCAGCGAGAGCGTGCGGGCCATCTACGCCGCCGACAAGGTCACGGGCGGCGACGTGAAGGTGAACGGGAAGAAGGTCAGGATCGGCGATCCGATACACGCGATGAAACTGGGAATCGGCTATCTTCCCGAGGACCGCAAGGGAGACGGCATCATCGCCGACCTCTCCGTTCGCGAGAACATCATACTGGCTTTGCAAGTCATGAAGGGCTTCTTCAGGCCCTTTTCCAATAAGCAGGCGGAGGCCTTCGCCGACGAGTACATAAAGGCCCTGAACATCAAGACGGCGTCCACGAACACGCCCATCAAGTCCCTCTCGGGCGGCAACCAGCAGAAAGTCATCCTCGCGCGGTGGCTGCTTACCCATCCCCGCTACCTCATCCTCGACGAACCCACGCGTGGCATAGACGTCGGCACGAAGGTCGAGATCCAGAAACTGGTGCTCAAGCTCGCCGAAGAGGGAGTCAGCGTCACGTTCATTTCCTCCGAAATCGAGGAGATGCTCCGCACCTGCTCGCGCCTCATCGTGATGAAGGACAGGGCGATCGTCGGGGAGCTATCGGGCGAGAACCTAACGGAACGCGACGTCATGCACGTGATCGCGGGCGGAGGCGAGTGAACATGGCGAAGATGAAAACCCGCGGATTCCAGATCTTTCTCCCGCTCTCGGTCCTGGCGATCCTGATCCTCATCAACCTCATCAAGGGCGCGGACTACTTCAGCCTCTCGATCATCAACGGAGCGCTCTACGGGAACATCCCGAACATCCTCTTCGGCGCCTCGGAACTCGTCATCCTCGCCATAGGCATGACCCTGGTCACCTCCTCCTCCGGCGGCCAGGACATCTCGGTCGGCGTGGCGGCCGCGATCACCTCCAGCGTATTCGTCCGCATCCTCCTGGGCGTCGACCACATCGCCTGGCTCAATATCCTCACGGCCTTCCTGGCGAGCTGCGGAGTCGGGATCGCCATCGGAGCCTTCAACGGCACCCTTATCGCCATATTCAACGTCCAGCCCATGGTGGCGACGCTCATCCTGTTCACCGCGGGAAGGTCCGTGGCCTTCCTGATCGACGGCCGGCTGTCCCCCATTTTAGCGAACGACCTCACGAGCCAGTTAGGCAGCGTGATACCGGGGGTCCCCGTGCAGACGCCGATCATCCTCACCGCGATCTTCATCGCCCTCTTCGCGCTTCTCCTCAAGATGACGAATCTCAAGCTCTTCTCCCAGTCGGTGGGAATCAACCAGAAAGCGGCGCGCCTCAACGGCATCAATCCCGTAAGGATAAAGTTCCTGACCTACATGATCCTCGGCGTCTGCTCGGCCGTCGCGGGATTCATCGCCGTCACCAAGGCCGGCCGCCACGACAGCGTCAACCTCCTCAAGTTCGTCGAGATGGACGCCATCCTCGCGGTGGCGATAGGCGGCAACGCCCTCGGCGGCGGCAAGTTCAGCATAGCGGGCTCGATAATCGGCGCTTACACCATCGAAGTGCTGAACCGCACCCTGCTCAGGCTCGAAGTCGACACCGAGACGATCAAGGCGTTCAAAGCGGTGTTCATCATCATCCTCATGGTCATCGCGTCTCCGGTGGTCAGGGAATTCGCCGCGAAAGGCGTCAAATGGGCGCGATTCAGGCTCGACGGACCGGCGCGCGCGCAGACCGCGAACGCCGCTACCGGCGCGAACGCCGCGCCCCCCGACGCGAACAATTCCGGCAAGAAAGAAGTGTAGAGTGGAACCGATGAAGACGATGAAACGAAAAGAAACGATATCGAACTCGAACCTCCTGTTCATCATAGCGACGGTCATTTTCGTCCTGATGTACGGGATCGCCATTCTGCGCTATCCGCGCAGCTTCCTGCAGTTCCAGACCTTCTTCGACCTCTTCAGCCTGAACGCGCCGCTCATCATCCTGACGCTCGGCCTGAGCATCATCATGATCGGGGGGGGCATCGACATTTCGGTCGGCGCGGTCACCGGGCTCGTGACTATGTGCTGCGCCGTCTTCCTGGAGTCGAGCTCGGGAAGCGTCTGGGGCTCCATGCTCCTCGCCCTCGGCATCGGCGTCGCGTTCGGCCTCATGCAGGGATTCCTCATCGCTTATCTGGAGATCCAGCCCTTCATCATCACGCTCGCGGGGATGTTCCTCGCCAACGGGCTCCTCACCACGATCCACAAGGATCCGCTCAACGTCACCATGCAGGCCTTCGTGGGCCTCAGGGATTCCGAGATCGTCATCCCGTTCCTCGGCACCGTCAACCGGCTCGGGAATTTCATTCCTCTCGCCATCAAACCCGGCGCCCTCGTCGCCCTCGTCCTCATCGTCGTCCTCGTCGTGATCATGAAGTGGTCGCGCTTCGGCCGCAATCTCTACGCCGTCGGAGGAAACAGCCAGAGCGCGCTCATGCTCGGCATCAACGTGAAAAAGACGAAATTCCTCTCGTACGCGCTCTGCGGGCTGCTCACGGGGATCGCGGGCTTCGTCTTCATCATGACGACGGGCGCGGGCAACGTCGGAAACGCCTCGGGATTCGAGATGAAGGCGATCGCGGGCTCCATCATCGGCGGCACGATGCTCTCGGGCGGCGTCGGGAACCTGATCGGCTCTCCCGTCGGCGCGCTTACCCTTCTCACGATCAACGAACTGATCCGCGCGGCGGGCGTCAATTCCAACTTCCAGTCCATCGCGAGCGGCCTGCTCCTGTGCATCTTCATCGTGCTGCAGAGCGTGGTCCTCTGGCTGCGCGGCGCGGGCGGCTTCAAACTCGCCCTGCCCGCATGGCTGCTGCCGAGGAAAAAAGGCGCATAAGCCGGACACGGCCCCGGCGGCTCCGCGCCATCCTCCGTGAATACGCTCGCACGGCGAAGAGAAGCGCATTATAATGCCCCTTCGGGGGAGAACTGATGGAGGAACGCCCGGAGAGGATCGCGATCGGCCTCCTCATCAACCAGATCGAGGGCAGGTACCAGGCCTTGATCCGCCGGGGCCTCTCCGACCTGGCGCGGGAGCGGGGCGTCCGCCTCAGGCTTTACGCGGGGCGATCCTTGGAATCGCCCTACGTGGGAGAGGACGTCCAGAACACCATCTATTCCCTGGCGCGCGGCGAAGGCCCCGAGGCCGCCCCCGACGGGCTCGTGGTGACGGCCGGCTCGATCGGCAATTACCTCGGCCCCGAACGCACGGCCGCCTTCCTCGAATCCTTCCGGCCGATCCCGGTAGCGGCGATCGGCATGGGCACGCCGGGCTTCCCGTCGGTGGGAGCGGAGAGCGGGCGGGGCGTCGCCCTGCTCGTCGACCACCTTGTCCGCGTCCACGGCTTCAGGCGCATCTCCTTCCTCGCGGGCCCGCGCGGCAATCCCGACGCGGCGGCCCGGCGCGCGGCCTGGGAAGAGGCGCTCGAGGGGGCCGGGATCGATCCCGCCGGTTGCCCCGTCTACGAGGGCGACTTCAGCTACCGCTCCGCACGGGCCGTCGCCTCCTCCCTGGACCTCTCGGAAGGCCTTCCCTTCGACGCCCTGGTCTGTGCGAACGACGACATGGCCCTGGGCTTCATGCAGACCATCCGGAACCGCGGCGTCGAATGCCCGCGCGACTACGCGATCACGGGTTTCGACGACATCCCGGACGCGGGCTTCGTCGCGCCCGCCCTCACCACGGTCCGCCAGCCCCTCTACGAGGAGGCCCGGCGCGCCGGAGAACTCCTTCTCGAACGGCTCGGGCTCGGATCGGGCCCGGCGCCCTCGGGCGCGGGAGGCGTCGAGGACTGCTCGATCGTCCTGCGCGAGTCCTGCGGCTGCGCGGAGATACGCGCCATCGGTCCCTGGCGGAAGGGTGCCGGGGCGGACGCGCGCTCGGACGCCCCGCTCAAGGACCGCGCGCTCGCCGCCATCGACCAGGAGCTCAAGCCCGCCCGCCCGCGCGCCGCCCTCTTGCGCGACGCGGCCGCCTCTCTCTGCGACGCGTTCCTCCTCGACCTCAGGCAGTTCAGGGAACGCCCCCTCTTCCTCCAGGCGCTCGAGGGCTGGCTGGCCGAGACGGCGCCCCGGGAGGACTTCACCGAGGACTGGAGCGCCCTCCTATCCCTGATCCACCGCGAGGCCCTGGCGTCGACGCAGAACGCGAGCGCCCGCGCCTACGCGGAGGACCTCTTCGGCGCCGCCTTCGCCACGCTCGCCCGCGAGGCCAGCGAACGGAACGCGCGGGCCTTCACGGAGGACCGGAACGTCATGGCCCTCTTCCGCGAACTGGCCTGGCGGCTCGGCTCCGCCGCGGACGTGGCAGCGGTAGCGGCCGAACTCGGCGCCATGGCCCCGCGCATCGGGTTCGACGGCCTCCGGCTCGAACTACACGCGCACGGTCCCGTCGCCTTCAGCCCCGGCCTCGGCTACGAGGCGATGCGCGGCATCCCGTGCCTCGTCCCGCCCGAGGACGCGGAGGAGGTCCTCATGCCCCTCGTCGGGCGCGGTCGGTCGTTCGGCTACCTCGTCCTCTCGAGCCCCAGGCTCGACGCCCTCTTCTTCGAGATGTTCCGCGACCAGGCCTCGCAGGCCCTCCAGACGGTCGACCTCCTCTCCAGGCGCGACGACGCCGAGGAAGCGCTCAAGCGAAGCGAGGAACGCTACCGGGAGATCGCCGCGTCGGTCCCGATGATGGTGATCGAGACCGACCGCTCCTTCCGGATCGCGTACGCGAACGCGGCGGGGCGGGAAGGCCTCGGGCTGGACGCGGATTGGGCGGGGACGGACCTCCGGCGCTACGTCGGCGCGGAGGATCGGGGGCTGGCGGAGGAGCTCGCTCGCCGCCTCGCGAAGGAGGGGGAGGTCGCCTATCCGGGCCTCAGGCTCCTCAACCCCGCGGCGAGGCGCTTCATCCCGGTCGCCCGCCTCGCCAGCGCGCGCGCCGCGGCGGGCCGCCCCGCGGGGATGCGTTGGTACGCGCTCGACGCCCTCCCCTTCGCCGCCGGCGGCCTCCTCCCCGATCGGCGCTTCTTCTCCGAGCGCGGCGTCACGGAGCGGGAGATCGACGTGATCGAGCTCCTCCTCCAGGGACTCAGGATCCGCGACATCTCGGAGCGCCTCTGCATCGCGGAGAGCACGGTCAAGGGCCACCTGACCCAGGTCTACGACAAGCTCGGCATCTCCGGCAAGGGAGAGCTCCTCAGGCTCCTCCGCGAGGAGCTGGTCGGGCGGCACGGCTTCAGCGCCTACGTCTTCTCCCTCGTGAACAGCCTCCTCTCCGCCGACGAGTGACCCGGCCCGTACCGAAAGTACGGGCCGCCGTCCGATTCTCCGCGGCGGCTCGCCGTCCGCCGCCCCCGCCGGGCGGAACCGGCGCGTCCGCGGCCCTCGCGGCCGCCCTCCTCGCTCGGGCCGGCGGTCCCCGTACTTTCGGTAGGGTGCGAAAACCGACCGCGCGCCTCCTCCGGTTCCGGCAGGAGGGCCTACACTCGGAGCAAGGAGTGACGCCATG
>CAYNQK010000138.1:0-6199 GCA_964399285.1 uncultured Spirochaetales bacterium
GCCCGCGCGCCCGCTTCCCCGCGGAGCTCGAGGAAGCCCTCGTCCGCGAGTGGCGCGCTCTCTCGGGATCGAGGGGGTCGGGCCCGCTTTCATCGGCCGAGCTCGACAGGGCGGCGCGCGATCTCCTCTCCCTCCAGCGGGGGCTCACGGGCGACCGGTCGCTCATCGGCTCCGCTTACATGGATTCGGCCGAGGCGCTCGGCGCCTACCTCCTCCACTACTGGCCCGCGAGCTTCCTCCAGGTAGGCCGCGCCCTGGACCGATCCGGCCTGCCCGCGCCGCGGAGGGTCCTGGACGTCGGCGCGGGGCCGGGGCCGGCCGCCGCGGCCTGCGCGGCGCGCGGAGCGGAGCGGATCGCCGCGGTCGACTCCTCCGAACGCGCGCTCGCCGTCGCGGGCCGTCTCCTCGCGCCCTCCGGCGCCTCGTTCTCCGCGCGCCCGTGGAGGGCGGGTGGCGCCGATCCCGCTTCTCCCTTCGCCGGGGAGGACGGCTGGGACCTCATCGTCCTCTCGCATTCGCTCAACGAATTCTATTTCACGCCCGGGCTCAGGCCGGCCTCGCGCGCGGCCTTCGTCGAGTCACTGGCGCTTTCCTTGAGCCCGGAGGGATGGATCCTCATCGTCGAGCCCGCGCTCCTCGCCACGAGCCGCGGCCTCATCGCCCTTCGGGACGATCTCCTGTCCCGGGGCTGGACCGTCGCCGCTCCCTGCATCTTCGCGGGGCCCTGCCCGGCCCTCGCGGCGGGGGAGGGCCAAACCTGCCACGACGCCTTCGCCTGGGAAGCTCCGTACTTCGCCGCCGCCCTCGAGGAGCGCGCCGGCCTCGACCGGACCGAGCTCAAGATGGCCTGGTTCGCGCTGAGGCCGCCCCGCGCGGGAACGCCGGCGGAGGCGGAAGAGGGCGGCGAGTGCGTCGTCGTCTCGGATCCCATGCTCAACAAGGCCGGCCGCACGCGCTTCATGCTCTGCGGCGCCGAAGGCCGTTTCAGCCTCTCCGCCAGGCTCGATGGATTGCCCCCGGGCTGCGAGGCCTTCGCCGGCCTCGCGCGCGGCATGGTCGTCCGCGTCAGCGGGACCGAGGAGCGCGGCGGAGGAGGGCGGGGGCTCGTCGCGGGATCGTCAGTGGTGATCGCAAGGGACTGAGCCCGCCCCCTCGCCAGGAAGGCGCCCGAGGGTGTAGCATGGGGCCATGAAAGGCGTCATCGTGGCCGCGGGCTACGGCACCCGTTTCCTTCCCGTCACCAAGACCGTCCCCAAGGAAATGCTCCCCCTCGTGACCGTGCCCGCCATCGCGTTCATCATGGACGAGTTCGCGGCTTCCGGCATCAGCGACGTCATCGTCATCACCTCGCGGAGGAAGAAGGCCCTCGAGGACTACTTCGACCGCGAGGCCGAGCTCGAGTCCGTCTTCATGAGGGAGGGCAAGGCCGACAAGGCCGCCCTCGTGGGCCCGCCGCCCGTCCGCGTGAGCTTCGTCCGGCAGACCGAGATGCGCGGCACGGGGCACGCCCTCCTCCAGGTCGCGCCCTTCATCGGGGACGAGCCCTGCGTGGTCGCCTATCCCGACGACCTCCACGTGGGCGAACCGCCCCTCGCGCGACAGCTCATCGAGGCCCACGAGCGGACGGGCTGTTCCGTGCTCGCCACGATCCACGAAGAGGGCGACGTTTCGCGCTACGGCGTCGTGGATCCCGCGCCGGACGGACTCCGCGTACGCGGTTTCGTCGAGAAGCCCGCGCGCGGCACCGAGCCGAGCCACGAGGTCTCCATCGGCCGCTACCTCTACACGCCCGAATTCTTCCATAAGCTCGCTGAGGGCTGGGATCCGCGGGCCCCCGGCGAGTACTACCACCTGGGCGCCCTGAAAGCCCTCATCGCCGAGGGAAAGCTCGCCTACGTCCGCGCGAAGGGCGAGCGCCTGGACACGGGAGAGCCGGCGGGATACGTGAAGGCCTTCCTCGCGCGCGCCTGGGAGGAACCGGAACTCCGCGAGGCCGTGCGGGACTTCATGCGCTCGAAGGCCTGAGGCCCCCGATGCAGCTCCCCGAGGGCCCCTTCTCCCGGACCGAGCTCCTCCTCGGGAGCGAGGCCATGGAGAAACTCGCCGCGGCGACGGTCGCCGTCGTCGGCCTCGGCGGCGTGGGCTCCTGGGCGGCGGAGGCCCTCGCGCGCTCGGGCGTCGGCGGCCTCGTCCTCATCGACCAGGACGACGTCTCCGTCACCAACGTGAACCGCCAATGCGTCGCGCTCGCATCAACTATCGGGAGGCCCAAGGCCGAGGTCATGCGCGAACGCGTCCTCGACGTCAATCCCGGGGCGCGGGCGAGGGCCTTGCGCGAACGCTTCGACGCCGCGAGCGCCGAGCGCCTCGTCGAGCCCGGCCTCTCCTACGTCGTGGACGCCATCGACTCCGTGTCCGCCAAGGTCGAGCTCGTCTGCCGGGCGCGCTCGATCGGCGTCCCCGTCATCAGCGCCATGGGCGCGGGCAACAAGCTCGATCCGTCCCTTTTCGAGATCGTAGACTTGAGCGAAACCTCCGTGTGCCCCCTCGCGCGCGCGGTCAGGAAGGAGCTCGCGAAGCGCGGGATCCGTTCCCTCCCCGTCGTCTACTCGCGCGAGCCCCCCATGGACGCCGACGCCTGGGAGGGAGGGGCCGGGATCGCGGGTCGTCGTTCCGTGCCGGGGAGCGTCGCGTTCGTGCCGCCCGTGGTGGGCTTCTTCATCGCTTCGCGCGTGGTGCGGGATATCGTCGGATATCGGATCGAAAAAAACGAGCCGTCGCACCGCTCGCTTTAATCCTTTATGCGAGCTAACAACTCCGTCTCGTTTTTTTCGATTCGATATCCGACGTGCCCCGTTAACGTTTGCTTAGGTACGAGCCGTCGAGCAGATCGACGCGGACGAGAATCAGTCGCCGATCGTCACGGCGTTCGAGTATTTTTCGGGGTTGTTTCCGTTGAAGATGCGGACTGCGTTGCCGATGACGAAGTAGTCAGGTTCGATCCAATCCGGATCCAGGGAGTCGATGAACTCGCCCGCCGCCAGCTGGCCGACGACGAGGGAATAAACGTAATCCCCCTTGTCAACCTCGTCGTGCCACGTGGAGAACGTGCAAAGATGCCCTCCCGTGCCTGAGAAGTAATTCCTCCTGTACGCGACCTGCCTCTTCGAGAAGGAGACCCAGAGGAGGGTCCATTCGCCCTCGTTGCCCGAGGCTACGGGGCCGAAGCCGCTCGTGCCGAATTCGTTCTTCGCCTTGAGCCAGACGTGATACACCACGCCCCGCGTGAGCCCGGTCAGCGCGTGGGTCGTCCCCTCGATGTCCCCTCCGCTACGGACGGCAGTCGCGGGATCAGCGTCGGCGCCGAACCATACTTCGTAGGCGGTCGCTCCTTCCACGGCTTCCCAGCTCAGGGCGAGCTGGCGGTCGCCGGGTACGAGGGTCGCCGCTCCGGGCGCTTCGGGGACGGGGGCGGGCTCGGAGCAGGCTCCGAGCGCGAACGCCGTCGCGAGCGCCAGGAAAGCGATGATCGCGTTGAGATGATTCGATTTCATGGTCCCTCCTCGCCGGTTCCCGCCGTCTCGTTCGGTAAGGGCCGGCCTTTGTGATGCTTTCACGCCTCGCCGAAAGCAGAATCGCGAGGTTTTGCAACGGATAATAGCGCTTGGAGGGATTCCGATCGTCCGCGCCGATAGGGGCGGACGGAAAAACGGTTTTTATGCGTGAAACGAGGGGCGCGGCCTGGAAGCGCAAGCCGCGGGCCGTATCAGCTCCCCTCCGTCCCTTTCCTGAATTCCACGGGACTGAGGCCTTCGCGTTTCTTGAAGGCCGCGTAGAAGGCGGTCTTGGAATTGAATCCGGACTCGAAGGCGATCTCCAGGACGCTCTTCTCCTGAGGCGAATCGATGAGGAGCCTCTTCGCTTCCTTGACGCGGTAGTCGTTCACGAAATCGAAGAAGGTCGCGCGGCGGTATTGGTTCAGCACCTGAGAGAGGTGGTTGCGGCTGATCCCGCAGAGCTTGGCCAGGCCCTCCAGCGACAGGTCCGGATCGCGGTGAGGCGACGCCGTTTTCATGACGTGGAGGATTTTCGAAAGGTGTTTCTCGGCCTCGGAGCGGGCTAAGCTCGATTTTTCGTATTTGGCGAAGGCCTTTGACATGGTGGCTATGGCCTTCTGCTGGGCTCCCAGGAAGGAGAGCCCCGTCCCGAATGACGCGTCCTCCCGCCTCAGCTTCGCGAGGTACAGGAGCGTCGACCCGAAGAAGAGGAGGTGCCAGGAGAGGAGGACGGCGTGGAAGAGGTGCTTGAAGAAATAAAACGACGCGGCGCGGTAGAGGAACTGCCCGAGCGCCCCTACGGCCGTCGAGAAGGCGAAATACCAGAGGAGGGACTGCATGAGCGTCCGCGCGATTCCTCGTGGCGCCCGCGCCGCGCCGCGGGCGAGGTGCGCGGCGTCGATGAGCATGGCGGCGAGAAGGAAGGGCGTGGCGAGCGAGTTCAGGATCGCGTCCCAGAAGGTGTAGGCGGCGCCGTCGGGGTAGAGGATGAGGGCGGGTATCGAAGTCAGGAAGACGCAGGCGGAGAGCGCCGCGATGACGGCGCGGATCGCTCCTCGGAAACGCGCGCCCGCGAGGGTGACGAAGAAGCCGGAGGAGAGGTAGAGGAGGATCGCGAGGCCGGCCTTGACGAATGCCTGCAGCCCCGCCCTGCCGTATTCCTCGACGATGGGCGCGTACATCGCGTTGAGGTCGTAGAACGTGAGGATCAGTATCGCGACCTGGAGCCTGAGGTAGCGCTTGAGGAGCTCGGACTTCGAAGTGGCGTAGCCCAGGAAGAACAAGGATACCAGCGAGGATCCGAGGACGAAGACGAGGAAGGATAGGTAGATGTTGTGGGTCGTTACGCGTTCGATGGTATTTCCTACCATGGCTCCCGGGGCGCGTCAAGCGAAGGGGCCCGCGGGGAGAAGAGCTCCCGCCCTTCTCCCCCCCGCCCGGCATCCGGCCCTTCCGTTGAGCCGGTTGCGTTCCCGCGCCGGGCGCCCCCCTCATCCCGGAAGCGGTATGGCGGGTCAGGGATCCAGGGCCACGTTAAGGACGTTGTCCGCGGAATTGTCCTCGTATACGCAGGTGTCGGAATCATAAACCACATCGTAAGGACCGCCCGCGGAATCGCCGTTATCGCCGAAGGAACAGTGCCGGATGGCCGTTCCCGAAGCCGGATATCCGGTATTGAGGCCTCCCGCGTGGTTGCCGTCGAAGTCGCAGTATCTGACGGTGATGACGCTGTCGTCATCGAGTCCGATCGCGTAGGTATTCTCGTAGCCGGCGTCCGAAAAATCGCAGTAAGCGAATTCGATGCCGATGGTTTCATCGTCGAAGGCGATGCCCATCCATTGATCGCCCTCGTTCGCGCAGCTGAAGGTTATCCGTCGGTCCGCGGTCCCGATCGCGCTGATGCTCGAGCCGTAGAAAATTTCGAGCCCCGCTCCCTCGGCGAAGAGGACGGTCGTGCCCGGTTCGATCGTGAGCACGGAGTCGTCCTCGATCGAGATCTCCCCCGTGACGTTGACCTGCCCCGACCAGGTGGTGTCCTCTTCGATGTCTTCCGTCGCGTCGATGATGGTGATCGCGGCCTCGGGCTCGGCGCAGGAGCCGAGGAAAAACGCGAGCGAGAGGGTCGTCAGGGCGAGGAAGGCCGGTTTTCCTTGCATGTTCTCTCCTCGCTGCCTGGGCGCCCTTCGCGCTTCCGGGGCAGCGTTTTCTATAAAGATTTTATTCGCGGCAAGCCGCTTGGGCAGTATGCCCGGAGAACGACGAGAACGCAAGCGTCTCATCCATCCCCGCCACGGGTCTTTTGGAAGGCGGGGCGCGGGGTGGAAACCTTTTCCCCGAAAAGGTTTTTACCCCGCTTCTTCCTCCTATACTCCTCATGGTGGTCGAGATGGTCCCGCATACGAGCGGAACTGGCGAAAACCGGGACGGAGTTGTTACTAAGGCTCGCGAAATAAGGCGTTCCCGAGCCATCGCGAGAGAACGCCCGCGAGCCTTTACACGGAGCCTACCCTAGCCACTCGTTCATGCGAAGCATGAACATATCAACAAAAAAGGGTCCGTAGCTCGCGTACAGGATCCGTGCGAGCGGTGCGACGGCCCGTTTTTCGCCCGTTCCGCTGGTCGGCCGGCCCCTTCTTGACAAC
>CAYNQK010000139.1:0-5966 GCA_964399285.1 uncultured Spirochaetales bacterium
CCTTGGCCCCGGGGGGGGGGGGGGGGGGGTGGGGGGGATTGGTAGTCGGGGGGGGGGGGGGGGGGGAGAATGGGGGCATGGATAGGAAGACGCGCATTGGCGGGGCGGCTCTCGTCGTGGCCGTTCTCGTAGTTGTTTCATCCGTTTCGCTCGGGGCGGAGGGATTCAGGAAGGCCTCGGATTTCGAGGGGAGATGGATCGGGGCCTTCACGAACGAGGCCGGCGAGCTCGGTTTCGAGCTCCTCGTGATCAAGGGCGGGGCGCTCTTCAGCGTGCCCGCGCAGAAAGTCCACGGGATGCCGGTCGCGGGAGTGCGTTTCGAGGGCGGGACGCTCACGGTGACGATCTCGGCGGCGGAGCCGGCGGTCGCGCTCTCGGGGCGCGCGGAGGGAGCGCGGGTCGTCGGGGAGCTCACCCGCGGGAAGGAACGGAATTCGACCTTCATCATGGAGCGCGCTCCCGGTCCGGCCCGTAAAGGCGAGGACGTCCAGGTGAAGGGGCCCAAAGGGACGCTTCCCGGGACCCTCCTCCTCCCGGACGCCGCGAAATTCCCCGGGCCGCGCCCCCTCGTGGTCATGATCGCGGACTCGGGCCCGACGGACCGCGACGGCAACAACCATACGGTTCCCGGGAGGAACGACTGCCTCCTCCAGCTCGCGGAGGCGCTCGCGGCGAAGGGCGTCGCGACGCTCCGCTACGACAAGCGCGGCGCGGGCGAGTCCTATTACCTCGCGCCCGAGGGCGGGAAGCTCCTCTTCGGGGACTACGTCGCGGACGCCGTCGCGGCGATCCGGCTGTTCTCCAAGGACAAGCGCTTCTCCGCCGTCGCGGTGCTCGGGCACGGCGAGGGCTCGACGGTGGGCATGGCTGCGGCCCGCGAGGGCGGAGCCGACGGCTTCATCTCCGCGGCGGGTCCGGGCCTCCCCGCGTGGAAGATGATCCTGGGCCAGCTCGCGGCCATCCCGCCCGAGGAGGGCGAGGATCGCGCCGCGCGCGAGCGCGAGTGGAACAGGATCGTGGAATCGCTGAAAGCCGGGAAGCGCGTCTCCGACGTGCCCGAGGACCTCATGGGCCTTTTCCGCCCGGAGGTGCAGCCCTTCCTCATGTCCTGGTTCGCCGCGGATCCCAAGGAGCTTATCGGGAAGATAAAGGCGCCCGTGCAGATCATCCAAGGCGGCAACGACCTCCGCGTGGGGCCGGACGACGCCAAGGCGCTCGGCGAAGGCGCGGGCACCGCGCGCGAGTCCTTCATCCCCGCCATGAACCACGTCCTCAAGGACGTCCTTCCCGTGGAGGACATGAACTGGGCGGCCTACTCCGATCCCGAGTATCCGCTCGCGGGCGGCATCGTCACCGCCATAACGCAATTCATCGAGGAGAAGGTCCTCCCCGCCGCGAAGCGGGGGAGCTGAGGCGCGGGCCCAGGAGGAGCGAGAGGACCCCTCCCGCCGCCGCCGCGGCGCCGGCCGCGGCGAAGGCGATGGAGAACGAGCCCGTCGCGTCGGCGATGGCGCCCGCCGCGTAGGGCCCCGCGGCCTGACCGATCCCGAAGCAGAAGGTGACGATGCCGAAAGAGGCCGGACCGCGCTCGCCCATGGCGTCTCCCACGGCGGCCGTCATGACCGCCACGACGCTCCAGGCGGTGAGCGCGAAGGCGATCGACGATACGACGGCGCCCGGCGCGGCCTTCCATAATCCGAAGGTCAGGAAGCAGCCCGAGAGGATCGCGAAGGACAATAAGAAGGCCGTCTTCCTGCCGAACCTGTCCGAAAACGCGCCCCAGGCGAGTCCCCCGAGGAATGACACCGCTCCGATCCCGGCCCAGAGGGCGCCCGCGCCTTCCGGGCTGAATCCGATCTCGGCCACGAGGTAGCGCGCGTAGAAGGTCGAGAAGATGATGTACGAGAAGCCGTAGCAGGGATAGATGAGGCAGAGGAGGCGCGCGTCCGCGTTCCGCAGGACGGCCCTGACGGCGCCGCCCCCGGCCGCGGGCTCGGCCGCGGGCTCGGCCGCGAACGCGGCCGCGACTTCGGGCGCGATCGCTCGCTGCTCTACCGCGTTCGCGCGCGGCTCCGCCGCGGGGGCCGCGGCGAGGGTCGCGCGTCCCGCTCCCTCGGTTCCGACGGGCTCGAGGCCGAGCTCGCGCGGATGGTCCCTGAGGAAGATCCAGGCGATGCAGGAGAGGAGGGCGGCCGCGATCGCGAGTGCCTGCCAGCCCCAACGCCAGCCCTCCGGGGCCGAGACGATCCGCGGCAGGATCGTTCCGGTGAGGAGGAGCCCGACGCTCGAGCCTCCCACGGCCAGGCCCGTCGCGAGGCCGCGTTTCCGCTCCGCGAACCAGAGCGGGAGGAGCCCGGCCGCGGCGACGTTCGCTCCCGCGCTCAGGAAGCCTGTGGCGAAGCGGAGGGCGAGGGCGGCCGCGAAGGCGCGCGCGAGTCCGGTGAGCGACATGGCGGCGGCGACTCCGAGGAGGGAGAGCGAGATGCGGTTCCTCCTGCTTCCCCGGGAGCCTGTGAGCCCGACGAGGAGCGAGCCGATGAGGTAGCCGATCGCGTTGGCGGTCGAGAGGGCGCCGGCCCTCGCGTCGTCGAGCCCGAGACCCGCGCGCATGGACGGGAGGATGACCGTGTAGCCGAAGCGCCCGAGGCCGAGGGCCCCGAGGTTCACTGCGATGACGGCGCAGAGGACGATCCAGCCGTAGCGCGGGCCCGGCTTCATGCCTTCGCGCTCAGTCCGTAGGCGCCCGCGATGAGGCGGGAGAGGCCGGCCCCGAGCGGCGCGGCGGCGCGCCATCGCGGCGTGTCCGGGACGGGCGGGCCGGCCCCGGGCCCCCCGGCCGCCGGGCCGGCGCGGCTCATGAGCACGGTCTCCATGAGGGTCTTGGCCGCGAGGAAGCGCTCGGACTTCTCCACGGCGATGATGAGGGGATCGTCGATGAGCCCGATCGCTTCCCAGGCGATGCGTTCCGCCTGCGAGTACCTGCCTGAGTCCTTGTCCTGGTCCGAGAGCCTGAGCGGGAGGCGTTCGCTCAACGCGTCAATGCGGGGCACGAGCCATTCCAGGTCGAAGAGGCCGGTGGCGCAGTTGAAGAGGGCCGCTCCGCCCGCGGCCTCCATGGCGTCGAGCTCCCCGGCGCCGATGGCCGCGCCGATGTCGCCGCAGGTGAGGCGGCCGTCCTCCGTCCGCACGAGGACCCCGCCCTTGGCGTCCATGGGCGTCCGCCGCGAGAAGTCGAAGGCCGCGGGCCGGCCCGACGCGGCGAGGGCCCCGACGGCGAGTGGCGAGGGGAGGGCGCCCAGGTTGTCCACGTTGCAGATATAGGCGAAGCGCTTCCCCTCGGCGAGGAGGGCGCGGAAGACGCCCGCGAGGACGGAGAAGCACTGGCCGTGGCCGCCCGGGAGGGGGAGGGCGTTCCCCTCCTTCCCGTAGGCGCGGTCGAAGACGCGGCGCGGCCGGCCTTCCGAGGAGTGCGTGTACGCGCAGACCATGGGCTGGGCGGCGGCGAGGAAGGCGGACGCGTCCAGCCCGGTCTCGCGGATGAGGCCGGCGGTGAGGGGATCCTCCCGGGCCTCCTCGATGTGGCTCGCGACGGCCGATTCGTTCACGACGCTCGGCATGTGGAAGGGCCTGAGGGGAGGGCCGTACTCGTCGCGGCGCCGGGTACCCGCCGCGCCGCCCGATGCGTCGGCTCGGCGCCGCGCCTCGCGGGCCATGAGGAGGAGGGCTCGCTGCTTGAGCCGGAGGTAGCTCGGGCCGGGCTCGCCCGACGCGCCGAGGTAGGCCGGCGCGACGCCTTTGGGCTTGCCGGCGGCGATGCGGGCGAGGAGGTCGAAGTCCGCGCGGAATCGTTCGAAGAGCTCGGGATCGAAGGCGCTGTTCCGCTTCTCGTCGACGTAGCTCGTCGCGCTTCCGCCCGTGAGCACGCCGTACGCCGTCCGGGGCAGGAGGGTCCAGCCCAGGTCCTCGAGCGCGCGGGCGCCGAGGACGGCCTCGCGGTCCGTCCCTTCCGCGTCGCGGGCGAGCGCGGGAGGGAGGCCGAGGGCGACTAAGCGCTCGGCGAGGGCCTTCCGGCCGACGCTGAGCGGGTTCCCCGCGCGGGCGTCGAGCACTGCCTCGTCGTCGGGCGAGGGCAGCGAGGACGCCTTGATGGGCGGATCGGAACCGAGCCTGCCCGAGTTGATCCCCTCGAGGAGCTCGAGCGAGCGGGCGACGTCGATGCCTTTCTTGCGCATGTCCTCGGCGAGAGCTGGATCGATCACGGTTTCATGATAGCCCATGGGCCGTACGGGCGCAACGCCGGGCGCGCCAAGTTCCGCGCGCGCGACGGCGGACGCGCTCCGCTCCCCGCGCTAAGCCTTTCCGCTCATCGCGCGTCCCGCCGCGGATCGCGCGCTCCCGGGCCCGATTGCGGAGCGGACGCGATGTCGGCGGCCTTGAACACGTAGAGCATCGCGTAGGTGGAGCCGACGAAGAAGGCGAAGGCGAAGGAGAAGAAGAGGGCGCGCGGCCGGAACGCGGAGCCCGCGATGAGGGAGAGGCTCTTGAACGGCGAGCGGAAGATGTCCCAGGAATTGAGCCGCACGAAGCGGCCGATGTAGACCCCCGTTCCGGAGAGGAGGACGGCGAGGGCCGCCGCGGCCCAGCCGACCCGCGGCCCCCATTCCCGGCGCACGGCGCGGTGGACGATGTACAGCGAGATGAGGCCGATGAAATGGCCCGTGAAGGCGAAGGTCACGTTGAGGATGATCTCGTACCAGACGAGGGACTCCCGCGTGAGCCACTCGGGCGCGCCTCCCGCGGAGAAGCCCCCGCGTATCACGTGGATGAGGTCGGAGAAGATGTAGGGCGAGTTGGGGAAGAAAGCGAGCCACGCGATCCCGATGGCCGCGATGGAGAGCCTCCTCCGGGCGTTCCCGCGGACGCGGCCCGCGGGAACGAGGAGGAGGGCGATGAGATAGGGCGTCCACGCGAGGAAGAGGTTCCAGATGAGGAAGCCGTGGCTCGGCCTCGCGGTGAGGACCCAGCGAGCGAAGACCATAGCGGCGCATCCCGCGGACGCGAACACGAGGATGAGCGAGAGCGTCGCTATGCTGTCCGCGCCCCGGGGCTCCGCGCGGCCCGGGGCTCCTCCGTCGGGGAACCCTTCCACGGCTAGTACTCCTTGCGCCGCTCCGCGACGGCCGCGCGGAGCTCCGCGATGAAGGCGTCGAGGGCGAGGGCGGGGATCTGCCTGCCGTCGCGGAGGCGCGGCGCCACGGCTCCGGCGGCCGCCTCCTTCTCCCCCACCACGAGCATGCAGGGGATCTTCAGCCCCTGCGCGGTCCTGATCTTGGCGTTCATGCGCGCGTCGGAGAGGTCCGCGCGGGCGCGGAAGCCCGCCTTCCTGAGCGCGGTCTCGACGCCGCGCGCGTACTCGTCGAAGCCCGGCGCGACGGGGATCACCACCGCCTGCTCTGGGGCGAGCCAGACGGGGAAGGCGCCCGCGGTGTGCTCGAGGTACACGCCGAAGAAGCGCTCGATGGATCCGAGGAGGGCGCGGTGCACCATGTAGGGGCGCTTCTTCTGCCCGTCCGCGTCCACGTAGGTCATGTCGAAGCGCTCCGGCAGGTTGAAGTCGAACTGGATGGTGGAGGTCTGCCACTCGCGCCCGATGGCGTCCTTGATCTTGAGGTCGATCTTGGGGCCGTAGAAGGCGCCGCCGCCCTCGTCGACCTCGTAGGCGAGGCCCTGGGCCTCGATGGACGCCTTGAGCGACGCGAGGGCCGTGTCCCACATCTCCTGAGCCCCCACGGCGCCGTCCCCGGCGGGCCTCGTGGCGAGGTAGGCCTTGATCTCGCCGAATCCGAGGGTCTTGTGCATGTAGAGGGAGAAGCGCAGGACTTCCGCGATCTCGCTCTCTATCTGCTCCGGAGTGCAGATGATGTGGGCGTCGTCCTGGGTGAAGCCGCGGACGCGCATGAGGCCGT
>CAYNQK010000139.1:5976-6163 GCA_964399285.1 uncultured Spirochaetales bacterium
AGCCGAAGAGCGCGCGATGGACCATGTACGGCTGGTGCCGCTGGCCGTCCTCGCCGACATAGTGCAGGTTGAAGCGCTCCGGCAGGTTGAAGTCGAACTGGATGGTGGAGGTCTGCCACTCGCGCCCGATGGCGTCCTTGATCTTGAGGTCGATCTTGGGGCCGTAGAAGGCGCCGCCGCCCTCGTC
>CAYNQK010000140.1:0-6021 GCA_964399285.1 uncultured Spirochaetales bacterium
CGACCGAATGGCTGATCTTCTTCTCGTCCTTGAAGAGGCCGAGCTCCTTGAGGTCCTGCACCACCAGCTTCCGCGCGTCGGCCGCCTTCTTCCCGCGGTACTTCTCCGGCACCGCGTCGTTGAGCGTGCCGTTCGGATTGAGGATGTTCACGCGAGGGAGGTCGTGGCGGTTCCCGCACTCGAAGTCGTTGGGGTCGTGGGCGGGCGTGATCTTCACCATGCCCGTGCCGAATTCGCGGTCCACCATCGCGTCGGCGATGATCGGAATGGACCTGCCCGCGAGGGGGAGCCTCACCTGCTTGCCCACGAGGCCCTTGTAGCGCTCGTCCTCCGGATGCACCGCGACCGCGGTGTCGCCGAGGAGGGTCTCCGGCCGCGTCGTCGCTATCTCGATCCTACCCTCGGGGAAGGCCTCGCAGGGCCCGTCCTCGAGCTCGTAGAAGATGTGGTACATGGATCCCGACTTGTCCTCGTGGTCCACCTCGTCGTCCGCGAGGGCCGTGCCGCAGCCGGGGCACCAGTTCACGAGGTACTCGCCCTTGTACATGAGCCCGCGCTCGTAGAGGGTCACGAAGACCTCGCGGACCGCCTCCGAGAGGCCCTCGTCCATGGTGAAGCGCTCCCTGCTCCAGTCGCAGGAGGAACCGATCTTCTTGAGCTGCTTCACGATGATGGCGTGGTGCTCCGCCTTCACCTTCCAGGTCTCGTCGATGAACTTCTCGCGCCCCAGGTCGTGCCGCGTCTTCCCGTCAGCCTTGAGGCGCTTCTCCACGATGTGCTGCGTGGCGATGCCCGCGTGGTCCGTGCCCGGGAGCCAGAGCGTGCGGTCGCCGATCATGCGGTGGTAGCGCACCAGGATGTCCTGGATGGAGTTGTTGAGGCCGTGGCCCATGTGGAGGACGCCCGTCACGTTGGGGGGCGGGATCACCACGACGAAAGGAGGGCGCGCGGGGTCGTCCACGGGCTTGAAGAGGCCGCGGGAAAGCCATTCATTATAAAGCCGATCCTCGAACGTTTTCGGATCATAGGCCTTGGGGAGTTCGATCGCCTTCATGGCTCGCGAGTATACCGGAAGGACGGCGCCGTTTCAACGCATGCCCCTGGAATAAAGGCCTCCTCAAGAGGCTCACGAAAGATCTCGTGGGGTCCTGTCGGGGGAGAGCGCATAGCTCCAGGTTTTCGCCATGCGTTCTCCCCCGCCACCCCGTCCACGCCAATGCTAGCCTCTTGAGGATACCAGCCTTCGAAACGCATGCGATGAAGCGGCGAGTCCTTCGGAAGCGCTCGGCTTCGTACGTCGATTCATTGAAGAAAGAATACGAGGGAGGAAGGCTCGCGCCTTTCTCCCTCGCGCTCCCTCTATCCCGGTGCCTGAGGCTCCGCTGGAACAAGAGGAAAGCGGCATCGGCGAGCGGATCAGGACGGGGCGCTCGCGCAGAAAGGCGGCTTCTCCTCGAGGATCTGCCCGTCAGTGGCGGTGAAGCCCTTGAGGCTGCCCGACGCCGACTGGACGCAGAGGTAGGCGATCCCCTTTTCGTCGGAGGCGCGGATGGCGCGGGCGCAGGCGGGATCGACCCTGAGCGCGGAGCCCTCCGAGAGCAGGATCACCTCGCCGTCGGCGTAGAAGGAGCCCTCGCCCTCCAGGACGACGTAGACCTCCTCGTTCATCCTGTGCCGGTGGAGGAAGGGCGTCGCCTTCCCCGCCGGAAGCCGGTTCAGGGAAATCTCCGCACCCGTTAGGCCGAGGAGGTCGTGCAGGCAGGTTCTCTGGATCGCCCCGAGCGCTCCGATCGACGCCATCCGGTATTTCCGTCCGTTCGATTCCATTCTTCCGCTCCTTTCGATGCATGATATAGACTTGCATTTTGCAAGTATCACCAGGCTAGCACACTCGCTTGCATTTTGCAAGCCTATTCTGTAGTATAATCGCGGAATGCCGGAAAAGAGCCGTAGGTCCCGATGCCCCATATCCTGTTCGCTCGAGATCATGGGGGATAAGTGGACCCTCATCGTCGTCCGGGACCTCTTAGGCGGCGCCAAGCGATATGGCGACTTCCTCAAGTCCCCCGAGGGCATCACCACCAACATCCTCGCCGACCGCCTTAAGCGCCTCGAGGAGACGGGCCTCATCTCCAAGGAGGCCTACCAGGACAATCCCCCGCGTTTCGAGTACTCCCTCACCAGGATGGGTCGCGACCTCTCCCCCGTGATGCGCGAGCTCAAGGCCTGGGCGAACGCGTACAAGGACAAGGTGATCAATCCATGAGGCGCGCGGAGCCCGTCATGGAAGGAAAAGGAAGCGCCGGTCCGGCGCGGAGCGTCGAATCCGTTTACGCCGAGTTCTCCGTCCCCGTCTCCCGCCTCTGCAGGCGGATGTTCGCGCGCCGCGAATCCGCGGAGGACGCGGCCCAGGAGATCTGGCACGAGATCCTCCGCGCCCTTCCCGCCTTCCGGTGCAGGTCAAAGCTCTCCACCTGGATATGGACCATCGCCCGCAGGACCGCCCTCAGGCTCGCCGCGCGGGAGCGGACGTATTCCACGCGCTTCCTCCACGAGCTCTTCCTGATCCGCGAGGACGACGGGATGGCGGAAATCGAACGCCTCCCGTTCGAGGATCGCATGGCATGGATCAGGCTCCAGTGCGACGATTGCCTCTCGGGCATCATGCACTGCCTCTCCAACGACGACCGCTTCGTCTATCTCCTCCGCGGCCTCGCCTCCCTGCCCTTCGCGGAAATCGCCGAGATCGTCGAGCGGGACGAGGCCGCGGTCCGCAAGGCCCATTCGCGTGCGCAGGCCAAGGTGCGGCGCTTCCTCGAGGGCAATTGCTCGCTCTACAATCCGGACGGGGGCTGCCGCTGCAAAATGAGCGCCCCGCTCCGCGAGGTCGACGCCAAGGGCGAATACCGCCGCGTGCGCGAGCTCTCCTCCCGCATCCGCTTCCTCGAGGCCGCCGAGAGCTTCCATCCGCCCAAGGATTATTGGAAGGGCCTCCTCGAGGAGTTCAGGGCGTCCTGAGGCCTCAGGCGCGCCCGATCGCCTCCCTCGCCGGCGCCCCGCTTCCCATTAAAAAAAAACGCGCTGTCACGAATCGGGCTATGGCTCCACTCATTAGGGTGAAAGGAGCATCGAATGGACCTAAACCACATAGCCCCCTGCGGCCTCGACTGCGTGAATTGCGACCTCTTCGCGGCGAACGGGAACCGCGCCGCATGGGAACGCGTAGCCGCGAAGCTCGGAAAGCCCGTGGAATCCTGCGCCTGCCCCGGCTGCCGCGCCGGGAACGGCTGCGTCTTCCACCCCGGCTGCGAAACCCTGGACTGCGCGAGGGCGCGCGGCCTCGACTTCTGCTCGGGCTGCGAATCCTTCCCCTGCGAGCGCCTCCAGCCCCTCGCGGACGGCGCCGCCTTCTATCCTCACAACTATAAGATCTACAATCTTTCCGTCATCAAGTCCCGCGGCGCCGAGGCCCTCCTCGCGGAAGCGCCGCGGATCAGGAAGCTCTACTACAAGGGAAAGTTCTCGCTGGGGAAGGGGCCGCAGGAAGCCTGAAGCAAGCGGGGTCCCGCATTGACGCCGCAGTACGGAGCGGAGATCATGGGCGTATGGAAACGACTACGGGTGAAACCCTTTCCTTGAGGAAGACATGGCCCCTCTGGGCCGCCGTCTTCGCGCTCGGGATCTTCATGGTCTTCTTCAGGATCGGCGCGGACGCGATCTGGTACGACGAGAGTTATTCGATCGCCGCCGCGCGGCATCCCCTCGCGCGGCTCATCCCCATGATCGGGGCGGACAGCCATCCGCCCCTCTACTTCATGGCGCTCCGCGGAGCGACCCACATCCTCGGCGATTCGCTCGCGGCGGTCAGGTCCGTATCGGCGCTGGGAATCCTGGGATTGGCCCTCCTCGGTTTCTTTCCGATGCGGCGCCTCTTCGGGGAGCGCGGCGGATTGGCCTTCTCCCTGATCGCGTTCCTGACGCCCATGTCCATCGTATCCGCCCACGAGGCGCGCATGTATTCCCTCGCGGCCTTCCTGGTCACGGGCATGATCCTCTTCGGGTACGCGGCGGCGAAGGACGGGCGGAAACGGGATTGGGCCCTCGTCTCGCTCTTCACCCTCGCGGCCGCCTATACGCACTACTACGCCCTCATCGCCGCGGGCGCGTACTGGCTCGTCCTCCTTATAAGAATCATCGCCTCGAGGGACCGCAAGGCCCTCCTCAGCTGGCTGATCTCAGCGGGCATCGTCGTCGTCCTCTACGCGCCCTGGCTCTTTTTCCTCGTCGCTCAGGCCTCGCGCGTCAAGAAGAATTACTGGATCCCGCCCACGAACCTCGAGATGGTTCTCAAGGTGCTAGGCTACCCCTTCGACAGGAAATTCCTCGGCATACCCGATCCCTACAAGATCGGCCTCTTCATCGCGGCCATCGCCGCCGGCGTCGCCGGGATCGTTTCGCTCATCCGGAAGAACGACGATCGATGGTTCATTCCCGCGAGCGCCCTCGCGGTCTACGCGCTCACCCTCCTCGCGTCGCTCCTCCTCTCCGTCGTCTTCCGGCCCATCCTCATGGAGCGGTACATGATCGCATGCATGGGAGCCCTCCTCCTCGGCATCGCCGCCTTCGCGGGCTCCAGGAAACGGAAATGGGCGATGCCGGCGATCCTCGGGCTCTACCTCGCCGCCAACCTGGCCACCATGATCGACGTCTATCGATTGGAGGTGAACGGGGCCATGGACTTGGTCCGGGAGGACCTGAAGGACGAAGTGCGCCCGGAGGACGTCTTCATCCACGGCAGCGAGCACAACATGGGCACCTTCAGCTACTACTTCCCCGAGAACAGGCATTACCTCTATATCCCGGAAGGATTCGTCCCCTTCTCCAATTACGACGTCTTCTCCGACCGCGGTTCCTACGGCTCGGACTTAGGCGTCTTCAATGAGCGGCCCGTCACGATCTGGGCGACCACGCGCGACGGCGAATATTATCCCACGCCTTTCTCTGATATCGCCGAAGCGCCGCATCGCCGCCAGAAGGGAGACCTGCGCTGGTACACCAAGGCTCCCGGCTGGTACGCGGTCTCCGTGCGGGAGTACGCCTACGATCCAGACAAAGCCGAGGGCGCGCCCGTCGCCACGGCCAAACCCCGCGGGACCATGAAGGTAGTAGTCCGCGGACTTAAGCCGAAACGGGGAGGCAGCCTCCTCCTCGGGCTGTTCAAGGAAGAGCCCCTCGTCCCGGACAACGTCTACCGCGGCGCGAAGGAGGCGGCCGCCTCCGAAACGCTCGAACTCGTCTTCGAGAACGTCGAATACGGCGAATACGCCCTCTACGGCTACCACGACGCGGACGACGACGGGACGCTCGATATGAAAGGCGTGAAGCCGATGGAGGGGATCGCGTCCAGCCTGAGGAAGCCGCCCGAAGGGGACCGCCCGACTTTCCGTGAAATGGCATTCTCCTTCGACGGCGACGAGCGTCCCGTGGCGATCGAGGTCCGCTACTTCGATTAAGCGCGGGGCCTGTCAGGGGCGCGCGGGGCCTGTCAAGGGAAACCATAGCTCCGGTCGAGTGCGGAGTACCGCAATTCCCTACGCTATGGTTTCCCTTGCCACCCGCGCTTTACCGGTAAGAGAAGATCGGCGCTTCGCTAACGGTCGCTTCGCTCCGTTCGCATTTCAGTATGGTGCGGGGGGAGCGTGCGTCGGATCAGGCGAGACTTTTGTCCTTTTTCCATTCTGCACCGGGCAAAACGCGGATACCAGGATATATTGGGCGGCGTGATCATCGCTCCGCCACGATGAACGGACGCGCACGTCCTCGTACAAAAAGAAAGGACCGATAAAATGCGGAAATACCTCGTTCCCCTGGTTATCGGCTTGGTAATTTTCGGACTGGCCGGCTGCGGTTATTCCTCCGCGTCCCAGGACGGGGGACCTTCCGCCCCTCCCGCCCCGCCGCCGCCCCCCCACGTCGAGCCGCACTACCCGGCAGGCCCCCCCGATTACCCCCCGCCGCCCC
>CAYNQK010000141.1:0-5861 GCA_964399285.1 uncultured Spirochaetales bacterium
GCGTCGGGTCCTGGGCCCTCGGCGCGGACCCCTGGAAGGCCCCGCTCCCGCCCAACCCCCTCCCCCCCGTGAAGCGATCCGCCTGGATCCTCTGGGAGGACCCGGACCTGAGCGAGGGCCGGGGCGTCGTGGAAATGCGCTATCGCGGGCCCGACGCCGCGTCGGACCCCAAGAACGCCCTCGCCGCACTCCTCTTCAGGGAGCTCGCCTCCGCGCCCGGAAGCGCCTTCAAGGCCGCTCTCGCGAAGAGCGTCCCCGGCCTCGCGGGTCCCGAGTCGGTCCAGGTCGACGCGGCCTACGCGCGCGACGGCGGCCAGCTCTCGATCCGCGCCGCGTTCGCGACCGATCCCTCGCGGCCCGCCTGGCAGACCGCGATGATGAGCTTCAAGGAGCAGATCCGCGGGCTCGAGGTCGAATCCATCCGCCGCGATCCCGTGGGCTACTTCGGCAAGGACCGGTGGGAGGAATCGAAGGCCGCCCTGTCCTCGTGGATACCATCCGACCCCGAGAGCCCCGCGGCCTTCATCGCCTCGTACTCCCGCGTCTGGACGGCCTCGTCCTCGGCGGCCTGGGCGAAATGGGCGGAATCCGCCGGGGCGCTCGGCCCCGACGATCTCCGCGCCTTCATCTTCAAGTACGTGAACAAGAATTTGGAGATCGTGGCGCTCCGGCTCTCGCCCGCCGACTACGCGCGCGAGTCCAAGGCCGCCCTCGAGCGCGGCTTCACCGCCGCGTCGCGCGACAAGGCCTTCTGGTGGTCCGTCACTGAGTGATCCGGGCCCGGCCCGCTAGACCTGCTGGATCGATATGACCGAGGGGATCCCCTGGATGCTCTTCATGAGCTTCTTCCAGGAGTCCTTCTCCTCGAGCTCCATGGTGAAGAATCCCGTGAGCCTGCCCGGCCCCGTCTCCTTGAGCTTCCCCTCGATGAGGTGCCCCTTGAATTTCCGGACCGCGCCCTCGATCTCGCTGAAGAGATCGGGCGAGCGCTTGGCCACGATCCTGAAGCGGCGCGTGACGCCGACGGCCGCGTTCTCCCACTCCACGTCGATGAGGCGTTCCGCGAAGTCCGGGATGCGCGCGACGTTCGGGCAGTCGCGCCGGTGGACGATGATGCCCCGCCCGCGCGACACGTAGCCGACGATGGGGTCTCCGGCGGCGGGGCCGCAGCAGCCGGCGATCCTGATCATGAGGTTGCGCTCCCCGTACGCCGAGATGCCGAGCCTCGTCCCCACGGGCTCGCCCGCGGAGCGCGTGTCGCGCACCTCGCTCACGATGCGCTCGTCGGTCGCCGCCGCGGCCTGCTCGCTCGGGCGCTTCTCCTCCTTGGGGCGTTCGGGCTGCGGCTTGCGCTTGGCGACGATATAGCGGTCTATGGCGAGGGCCTGGTCGTGCTGGATGAGCCATTGCCGGATCTTGCCCCGGGCCTTGGCCGTCTTCACGGAGCGGAGCCAGTTGATGTGCGGATGCGCGGAGGGGCTCGTGAGGATCTCGATGACGTGGGTGTTGCGGAGCTCCTCGTCGAGGGGGACGATGGAGCCGTTGGCCTTGGCGGCGTAGCAGTGGTGGCCCACGTCCGTGTGGACGTGGTAGGCGAAGTCGATGGGAGTGGCCCCCATGGGGAGCTCGATGGCGTCGCCCCGCGGCGTGAACACGAGGATGGAGTCGCGGAGGATGTCCCGCTTCACCTCCTCGAGGAACTCGCCCGAGGAGAATCGCATGTCCTTCCAGCTCCTGAGGCGGCTGATGATGGAGAGGTCCGCGGGCTTCTCGCCGGGGCGGCGCTTGTAGAGCCAATGGCTCGCCACCCCGTGCTCGGCGACCCCGTGCATCTCCTCGGTCCTGATCTGGACCTCGAGGATCCTCCCCTCGTAGGACATGACCGTGGTGTGGAGGCTCTGGTAGCCGTTGGCCTTCGGCAGCGCGATGTAGTCCTTGAAGCGCCCGTCTATCGGCTTCCAGAGCTGGTGGACGATGCCGAGCATCGCGTAGCAGTCGTCGCGCTCGGCGCAGATGATGCGGATGCCGAGGAGGTCGTAGAGCTCCTCCGCGGACTTGTTCCGCTTCTTCATCTTCACGTAGATCGAGTAGAAGTGCTTGGCCCTCGCGTGGATGGAGGCCCTGATGCCGGCCTTCCGCGCCGCGCCCTCGATGTCCGCCTTGATGCGGGAGAGGAAGGCCCGGCGCTCGCCTCTCTTCTGCGAGACGATGGCCTTGATCTGGTCGTAGGCGTCGCGGTGGAGGGCCTTGAGGGAGAGGTCCTCGAGCTCGCACTTGAGCCAGCCCATGCCCAGCCGCTCCGCCACGGGCGCGAAGATGTCCAGGCACTCCTGCGCTATCTCCTTCTGCCTCGCTTCGTTTAGGTGCATGAGGGTGCGCATGTTGTGGAGCTTGTCCGCGAGCTTGATGAGGATGACCCGGATGTCCTCCGTCATGGCCACGAACATCTTGCGGATCGTCTCCGCCTCCTGGACGGTCTTGTTCCCGGTCTTGAGCCCCGAGATCTTGGTGACCCCGTCCACGAGGAGGGCCACCGGCTTCCCGAAACGCCGCTCGATCTCCTCCCTCGTGGCCTGGGTGTCCTCGAGGGCGTCGTGGAGGAGGCCGGCGATGATCGCGTCGGCGTCAAGGCGCATGTCCGCGAGGGTGGTGGCCACCTCGAGGGGGTGCGTGAAGTACGGCTCGCCCGAGGCCCGCTCCTGTCCGACGTGGAGCTCCTCGCCCCAGGCCTGGGCCTCGAGGATGCGCTTCCTGTCGGCCTCGTCGAATCGGGAGAGTTTCTGCTCGAGCCCGCGCTTCAGGTTATCCACGCGCCCTCCCCTCCGGCTTCCTCGAGGCGAGGACGCGGTCGAGCCCGGCGAGGTCCCTGAGGACGCGGATGGAAGCGAAGCCCGAGGCGGACAGGATCGCCGCGGCGCCCTCCGCCTGCCATGAACCGATCTCCGCGAGGAAGGCTCCGCCCGGCGCGAGGGCGCGCAGGGCGCGGGGCGCGAGCGCCCGGAGCGGATCGAGCCCGTCCCTTCCGCCCGAGAGCGCGAGGGCGGGTTCGCGGGCGAGTTCCTCGGGAAGGGCCGCCATGTCGTCGTCGGTGAGATACGGGGGATTGGCGGTGACGAGATCGTAGGCGTCCGCGCGAGCGCCGTCCATGAAGTCCCAGGCGCGGACGGGGAGCGGACGGCCGAGGAGGCGCTCGGCGTTGCGCGCCGCGAAGGCCCTCGCCTCTTCCGATACGTCCGAGAGCTCGACCTCGAAATCGCGGTCGCCTAGCGAAGCGTGAAGCTCGCGCGCGAGGGATATCCCCACGCAGCCCGAGCCCGAGCAGGCGTCGTGGACGCGGTACGGTCCGCGAACGGAACCGCCCGCGGCGGCGTCGCGGGCGGCATCTTCCCGGGCAGCCGCGTCCTCGCGGCAAGCCTCGAGGGCCGCCTCCACGAGGACCTCCGTGTCCGGCCGCGGCACGAGGACGCCCGGCCCCACCTCGAACTCGAGTCCGCGGAATTCCTTGGATCCCAGGATGTAGGCGACGCACTCGCCGGACGCGCGGCGCTCGAGGAGCGAACGGTACCGGAGACGCGCGTCATCGGCGACTTCATCGGGATAGGACGCGAGGAGGCGCGTCCCGTCCATGCCCAGCGAGCGCCCGAGGAGGAGGGACGCGTCCAGCCAGGGCGAAGCGCTTCCCGTTCCTCCCAGGAGGGCGGCTCCGTCCCGGACTGCGTCCCGGATAGTCACCGCGCCCCCTAGGCCCTCTCCGCCTTGAGGAGCTCCTCCCGCGCGTGGAGCTTGAGGCCCTCGATGATCTCGGAGATCTCCCCCTCCATCGCCCTATCGAGGGAATAGAGCGTCATGTTGATGCGGTGGTCGGTGAGGCGGTTCTGCGGGAAGTTGTAGGTGCGGATGCGCTCCGAGCGGTCGCCCGTCCCCACCTGGGACTTGCGGTCGGCCGCGCGCTCGGCGTTCCGCTTCTCCTCCTCGGCCTCGAAGAGGCGCGCGCGGAGGATGCGCATGGCCTTCTGCTTGTTCTTGAGCTGGCTCTTCTCGTCCTGGCAGTGGACCACGATCCCCGTGGGGAGGTGGGTGATGCGCACGGCGGAGTCGGTGGTGTTGACGCACTGGCCGCCCGGCCCGGAGGAGCGGCACACGTCGATGCGGAGGTCCTCGTTCCGGATCTCCACCTCGGTCTCCTCCGCCTCGGGGAGGACGGCGACGGTCACGGCGGAGGTGTGGATGCGCCCCGAGGCCTCGGTGGCGGGGACGCGCTGTACGCGGTGCACGCCGGACTCGTAGCGGAGGTTCTCGTAGACCTTCTTCCCCGATATGGAGAAGGAGATTTCCTTGAAGCCGCCTATCTCGGTCTCGTTGGCGTCCATGAGCTCGGTCTTCCAGTTCTTGGCCTCGGCGAAGCGCTGGTACATGCGGTAGAGGTCGGACGCGAAGAGGGCGGCCTCGTCGCCGCCCGTGCCGGCGCGGATCTCCATGATGATGTTCTTGTCGGCGAGCGGATCGGGGGGGACGAGGAGGAGGCGGAGCCGCTCCTCGAGCGAGGCGAGGGACTCCTCGAGGGAGCGGAGCTCGGTCTTGGCGAGCTCGCGGAGGCCGGGGTCCTCGTCCTTCTGGAGGGCCCTCGCGTCCTCGAGCCCGGCGAGGACCCGCTCGCGCTCGGCCCGCGCCCCGTCCACCTCCTCGAGGTAGGCGCGCTCGCGCATGAGCTCGGCGTAGCGCTTCTGGTCCTTGACCGCCTCGCCGGAGGAGAGGATTCCGTCGACCTCCCTGAAGCGGGCGGAGAGGGCCTCCAGCTTGTCGGTCATGGCTCAGGCCTTTTCCGCGAACTGGGAGCACTGATAGACGACGAGCTCCATCTCGAGGCCCTTGTAGGGGGAGAGGCTCTTGAGGGCCGCGGACTTGAGGCGGCAGTCCTCGTTATTCTTGCAGAGGGGGCAGGCGCCGTTCCCCCGCGGATTGATCTCGACCTTGCTCACCCCGAGAAAATACCAAAAAACGGCCCTCCGCCGCAAGAAGGAAGGAAACGCGCGGGGAGCGCCGGGAACGGCCCTCCGAACCGCGGGTTCGTACCCAACCGCGGGGTTCGTACGCGAACCGCCCGGTTCGTAACCGAACCGCCCGGTTCGGAACCGAACCGCAGGCCCGTATTGCCCCGCCACGGGGCGAGGGGCTACAATGGCCATCATGCTCGACTACAAGTTCATCAAGGAGCACCTCGCCGAGGTGAAGGCGGCCACGGCCGCGCGCAATATGAAGGCCGATCCCGACAGGGTCGTTGAACTCTACGACAAGAGGGGCTCCCTCATCGTCGAGCTGGACGCAAAGCGGAGGAGGCGCAACGAGGTCGCCGACGCGATGAAGGGGAAGCTCGCCCCCGATCAGCGCCAACCCCTCATCGAGGAGGGCAAGGCCCTCAAGGACGCCATCGCCTCCTTGGAACCCGAGCTCGAGCGGATCGAGGCGGAGCTCCGCGCCGAGGCCATGCGCGTCCCCAACCTCTTCCACCCCGACGCCCCGATCGGCAAGGAGGACAAGGACAACCTCGAGGTGAAGCGGGTCGGCGAGCCCGTTAAATTCGATTTCGAGCCCAAGGACCACGTCCAGCTCGGCCAGGACCTCGACATCATCGACTTCGACACGGCCACCCGCGTGTCGGGCACGAAATTCTACTACCTCAAGAACGAGGCGGTCTTCCTCGAGTTCGCCCTCGTCCAGTACGCGCTCAACGTCCTCCGGAAGAAGGGCTTCGCCTGCTTCATCACGCCGGACGTGGCCAAGGAGGAGGTCCTCGAGGGCATCGGCTTCAACCCCCGCGGCGCCGAGTCCAACATCTACACGGTGGAGGGGACGGGTACCTG
>CAYNQK010000142.1:0-5764 GCA_964399285.1 uncultured Spirochaetales bacterium
GTGGGCGGGCGCATCGCCGATGAGGATCACGCGCTTCCGCTCGAGCTCCCAGGGGTACTCGGTGATGGAGGCGTGGAGGGCCTCGTTGACGGCTTCGGGGATGTCTCGTCCGCCCCAGGCGCGGCCCGAGTCGCTCCGCTTCTGTACCTCATCCAGGTCTCGGGTGAAGTCGAAGCGCCGGACGACGTATTCCTCGAAGTAGTCCTTGTAGAACACGAGGCCGAGCCGGAAGCCGGGATATTCGGGGAGGAGCTCCCTGATCATGGGCACCAGGGATTTCTTGATCTCGGCCATGTCGTTGGCCATGGATTCCGTAGTGTCGAGGCAGAGGACGAGGTCGAGGGGCTTGCCGCGGTCGCGGAGCATCACCTCGCGGATCTTGGCCACCAGGTCCTTCTCGTCGGTCGCGTAGACGAGGCTGCCTGAGAGGGCTCCGAAGCTCTCCACCGTGTCCTTGCGGTAGTTGCCTCCGGGGACGGCGGCGGAGCGCGGCGCCTGCGTGACCTCGATCCGGTAGGAATTGTCCTTCCAGGCTCCCGAGTAGTCCGCGTAAGGTTTGGCGAAAGCCCTGATGTTCACGTACATGCCGTCCGGGACGAAGACCTCGCCGGAGCGGTTCCACTTGTTGCCGTAGGCCACGACCCAGGGGATGTAGAGGTGATAGGCCGAACCGAAGGCCTCGTCGGGCTCGGGCGTGGAATCGATGATGGAATAAACGCCCTCCGACGGGGGTATGAATTTCCCGTTGAGCATCCGCTTCCGCCATTCGTTGACTTCGTTCGGTTCCTTGGTGCGGTAGGCGTAGTTGGAGAGCTTCTTCTTGGGGTCCTGGGAGGAGTCCACGAGGAGCACGGAGCCCAGGCCGGGCTTCGCGCGCACGTAGAGGTGGTAGGCCGAATCCTCTCGCTGCTCGATCCGCAAATCTGAGAGCGAGAGGGTCAGGGCCGATTGGGGCCTGGCCTGGGCGGCCAGGCCCAGGAAGACCGCGAGGGCCGCGGCGCGCGCTGACGTTCTCTTCATACCGGAGAATATCGGCGCGCCGGGCCTCGCGTATTACGGAAGCCTTGGCGGGACGGAATCAGGCGGGGAGAACGCCTCCGCCGGGCTTTTCCCCGGAATTTTCCGGGTTTTCCGGTGATTTCCCGTTCTTCTTCCCGCGGATCCGGGCCTCGTACCAATCGAAACCCCTCGTGAGGAGCATGACGACGGCCAAAATGATGAAGAGTCCGATCGCGCCGATGAGGAGGGCGTAGTCCTCGGACTCGAGGGCGAAGAAGAGGTAGCCGTACTGGACCGCGATGATGGGAGCGATGAGGAGGGCTTTCCGCTCCGCGCGGAAGGCGCCCCAGGCGTAGGCCCCGATCAGCGCCGTCACCGCCGCGGCCGAGGCGATGTAGGCCCCGTAGAAGGGCATGTGCTCCGATACCGAGAGGAGGAGGAGGTAGAAGATGAGGTCCGCGGCCCCGATGAGCGCGTATTGGATGGGGTGGACCTTGAATCTCAGGATCGACTCGAGGAGGAAGAGCCCCGCGAAGGGGATGAGGAGGAAGAGGACGCCGTAGCGGAGGGCGCGGTGCGTCTTCTGGTAGACGTCCGTGGGGACGTAGTACTCGAGCCCGAATGAAGTCGTCAGGGCCTTTACGGAGTTGCCTCCGTCCTGGAAGAGCGCGGCGGGGAGGGCCCTCGCCGATTCGCCGGATGTCCAGGACGCGGAGAAGCCGTTCGGGCTCAGGTTACGCTCGTCGGGGAGGCGGTAGCCGGAGAACGAGGGGCTCGGCCAATTGCCGGAGAGGCGCACGGAGGTCTCCGCGCCCATTGAGAGGAAGCGGAGCGAGAGGGCCCCGCTCAGCTCGAGGTCGATGGAAACCTTGCCGGCGACGGTCGCCGTATCTCCGACGCGGGTCAACGCGATGGGCGCGGATATCGCCTGGTCGTTCAGGATGACCTCGTCCTGGGAGGGGCGCATGGGGCGGCGCGCCTCGCCCTGCACGAGGACGGGCGTGCGCTTCAGGGAGCGCGAGTCCTGGAATTCCATCACGATCTGGGCCTTGTCCCACTCGGGCACTGCCGAATCCAGGCCCGTCATGGCCGGATGGAGGCGGAACGAGGCCCGGATGCCGAAGGGCCCGGAGAAGACGGGGACCTCGTAGATCCCGCGCTTCCTGAGCGCCGTCTCCGTCGTCCCGTCGATGGCCAGCTCCTCGGGGAGGAACCAGACCTTCCGCGATCGCCGGACGATCTCGTCCTTGCCCTTCTCGTCCTTGAGCCGCTCCACGTAGCTCACCGGCACCACGACCGATACGGCCCCGAGGACGGAGGATCCGCCCGCTTTCTCCGTGATGTCCGTCCTCGCCTCGTTCCTGCGTTCTTCCCGCTCCCTCGCCACGGATTTGATCATCTCGAGGGGGATGCAGAGGATGAGGACGAGGAGGACGACGAGGCCCGCCTTGAGGGCGTTCATGAGCCCGCTCTGGACTTTCGTCGGAATCTTTTCCTGGATGGTCGCCATACGCGCTCCTTTCCCGATGCTTCGGGGGCTCGTTCCGCCCCCTTTGAAGCGAGGGTAGGGGCGGAGTATGGCGGAAATGAGGCGGGAAGGCGGCTGGACGGAGGCGTTAGCGGCCGCGTTTCAGCGATCGCGTTTGGATCGTTGCTGGCGCTTACGCGCTTTTTCGGAGCGCTCGGACGCGAGGGGGAAGGCGAGGGGGAAGGAGGCGCCGCCCCCCTCGCGGTTCGACGCAGCGATGCTTCCGCCCGCCGCGTCCATCACCGCCTTGGCGATGGAGAGCCCGAGCCCCGAGTGCGCGTCTGCCATTTTATTTGCAGGGCGATAGCTGAAGAATCGATCGAAGACCTTGGAGCGGTGCTCTCCCGGAATCCCGGGCCCCGAGTCTAAAACATTTATATATAAAGAATTAGAATGAACTTCGCAGGTGATGATCACAGGGCTTCCCGCTGGATTGAACGAGAGCGCGTTCTCGATCACAGGCTCGAGCGCGAGGATGAACCGTTCGCCGTCCATGCCGACGCGGATGCCCTCGGCGACGCCGTTCGAGCGCACCTCGATGGCCTCGGGGCGATCCTGCGCCATGCGCGACGCGAGGTTCCGGACGAGGGAGAGGGCCTCCGCGGGTTCGTAGTCGCCGGGATCGGCGTCGAGGCGCGAGAGGCGCCTGAGGCCGCGGATGATCCTATCCATGCGCATCGCGTCCGCCATCACGGATTCGAGCCGTTCGCGCGCGTCCGCGGCGGTCAATCCGCCTTCTACCCTGTCGAGGAGGTATTCCGCGGCCGCCCTCACCGAGGCGATGGGGTTCCTGAGCTCGTGCGAAGCGTCCTGGGCGAAGCGTTCCGCCCATCCGATCCGCTCGCCGAGGCGCGACGAGTACTCGGAGAGGGCTTCGAAGAGCTCGTTGGCCTCCACGCCGGGGCCGGGAGGGCTGAAGTGGCCGCCCCCGGGAGCGCCGCGGGCGGTCGCGGCGCGGGCCTGGCGCGCGAGGGAGCGGAGGGGGCCGGTGAAGAAGAGCGAGACGGCGATGGAGAGGGCGATCGCCGCCGCGAGACCGGCGAGGAAGACGCCTCCGACCCTCACGCGGAGAGCGTAGAGGCTCTGGAGGATCCTGAAGGTGGATTGCGAGAGGATGACGGCGCCCCGCGGCGCGCCGATCACGCCCCGCGAGCGGATCGGGACCGCTGAATAGAGCGTGACCGACACCTGCCCGCCCGCGGATATGCGCGTCGCGGATCCGTAGGAGCCTGAGAGCGCGGCGCGCACCTCGGGACCGTCGAGCCTGCCGTTCACGGCCGCGAGCGCGTCCGCGACGCCGATGGGCGGCTGCGGAGGGAGGAACCAGCGCTTCGCGACGCGCACGGGCGCGGAGAGGGCGCGGTAGAGGAAGCTCGATTCCGGCGAGGGCTCTTCGGCGCGAACGGAGCGGGGTTTCTCGGCGGCGGGAGCGTCCTTAGCCTGCGGCGCGGCGTCCGCGGCGCTCGAATCCGCGAGGAGGCCGCCTCTCGCGTCGATCACCCGGATGCGCGCGGTATGCTCTTTCCGGAGCGCGGTAATGGCCCCGGAAGCGGATCCGGAGGTCAATTCGCCCTCGCCGAGCCACGCCGCGATGACGCGCGCTTGCTGCGAGAGGGCGTGTTCGAGGCTTTCGAGGAGGCTTTTCTCGTAGACGTCGAGCGAGAGGAAGGCCGCGACGACGAGGAACACGAGAAGGACGTTGGATGCGAGGACGAGTGGCGTCGCGGGAATCGCGAAGCCGCGTTTTTTCGTTTTCCGCGGCCTCAGGATGGGCTCCCGCCGAGCGAATCCGCGGCGTTTTTCGCGTTCGGCGCCGCGTCGTCCGTCATGTCCGCCTGCGTTCGGATGCGATACCCGAGGCCGTATATCGTCTCTATAAATACTTCCGGGGCAAGGACTTCCGAGAGCTTCTTGCGGAGCCTCCGCATGTGGCAATCGACCGCGCGATCGGATTGATACGCGTCGTCGGGGAATGCGGCCTCGAGAAGCTGCTCCCGCGTGCGAACGGCGCCCATTCCCGAGGCGAGCGACGCGAGCATCCTGAATTCGGTGATGGTGAGCCTGAGTTCCGAGCCCTCGTAGGTGGCGCGGAAGCTCTCCTCGTCGAGCACGAGGGGGCCCGCGCGCACGATCCTGGACGCGGAAGCGTAGGGAGCGGACGCGCGGGAGGACGACCTGCGGAGCACGGCGCGGATCCGGGCGGTGAGTTCGCGGAGGGAGAAGGGCTTCGTGAGGTAATCGTCCGCGCCGAGCTCGAGCCCGAGCACCCGATCGAACTCGTCGTCGCGCGAAGTGAGGATCACGACGGGCCTTCCGTCGCCTCGCGCGCGCAATTCCTTGAGCACCTCGAGCCCGTCCATCATCGGCATGCCGATGTCGAGCACGGCGAGCGCTATCGATCCGTCGGATCGCATCGAGGAGAGCGCCGCCGCGCCGTTCGACGCGGTCGTCGCGTCGAATTCAGCGCTCGCGAACGCGCGCGAGAGCGTCTCGCGCAGTCCTGAATCGTCATCAGCGATTAAAATTCGCGTTTTCATCGAAAATCGATCGAAATAATAACATAAAATGAATTTTATATCTTGATTTCCGCCAACTTCTGTTGCACAATACGGACGACGCGGATCAAGGAACGCGGTACCTTTGCCGATACCTGAACGAGGGGAAGGGACGGATGAGGGAGAGCGCCACGTCGTATTGCAAGTCGGAGATCGCGGTGATGAACGCGCGGACTCCTGACGAGTACGTGGACCTGAGCCTCAAGTCGAGGCTTCCGCCGCGCGCCAAGGTCCGACTCGCGAAGGAATGGATGCGGAAGACCGGTCACACCGTGGACGACATCGTCCGCGCGAGGAACCGGCACCCGTACTGGCAGCAACGGAAGCACGAGAACGAGGCCGAACGCGCCCGCTCCCGGCTCGCCAGGCATTCCTACTCCGGCGGAGGGACCGTCGAATGGACTCCTGAGTCCATCGCCGAGTTCCTCGAAATGAACCGGAAGGACAAGGACGGGAACTACGTATACCGTGATTGGCAGATCGCAGAGCGCTTCAACGCAACCATCCCATCCATCCAATACATGCGCAGGAAGCTCATTCGCCTTCAAACAGCGGCGCGGGGGGAGCCGCTGATGAAAAATAAGCTCGTTGATGGAATGAAACGTTCGGAGGTCGTCCTCAAGAGGTTCGAGAAAGGAGAGATTCAATTGGCAACTACTACGAAGAAGAAGGCTCCGGCTGC
>CAYNQK010000143.1:0-5724 GCA_964399285.1 uncultured Spirochaetales bacterium
ACCTCGCGGCACTAGAACCTGAATCTAGCGTGTCTGCCAATTTCACCATCTGGGCCGGCCGCGAAAAAGATAGCCAGCGGAGGAGGGCATTGTCAAGAGCGCGACGAGCTCAGCGCTGGCCGCTCTTGTCCTCGAGGAGCCTTCGCATGAAACCGATTTCCTCCTCGAGGGCCTCGATGCGCTTCTGCTGGTCCTGGACGAGGAGCCGCGTCTCCTCGGCGTCAACCGCGGAGAGGAGGCCTTTCTTGTCCTCGATCCTGCCGAGCGCCTCCGCCTTCATGATCTCGGCCTTCGCCTTGGCCTTGGGGCCGTGGAAGACCAATCCGACGATCGCGATCGGCGTCGCGAATACCATGATGATCGCGATGATTCCCTCTATGTCCATGCCCGCATTCTATTCCCGAGCGCATTAACGGACAAGATGCCGCGCCCGGCCTCTCGAGCGGGGAGCGGTCCTTTGAGAGGCCGCTCCCGCGTTTTTTGGCATGGACGCTCCGTCAGGCCGGCGATTTGAGGATCCGCTCGGAGCCCTCCTCAAGGAATTGGTTGGTGAAGAGGCGCCGGTACGCGCCATGGAGGCTCATGAGCTCCTCATGGGTCCCCGACTCGATCACCCTGCCCTCGCTCAGGACGAGGATCATGTCCGCGTCCATGATGGTCGAAAGTCGATGCGCGACGATGAAGCTCGTGCGTCCCTTGAGGACGGCGGAGATGGCTTCCTGGATCGCGCGCTCGGTCTCGGTATCGACGGAGCTCGTTGCCTCGTCGAGGACCAGGATCCTCGGGTCCGCGAGGACGGCTCGCGCGAACGACACGAGCTGCTTCTGGCCCGTGGAGAGGAGGTTGCCGCCCTCCCCCACTTCCGTGTCGTAGCCGCGCTCGAGCCGCTCGATGAAGGGAGCGGCCTTGGCTATCCGAGCGGCATCCTCCACTTCCTCGTCGCTCGCGTCGAGACGGCCGTACCTGATGTTCTCCCGAACGGTCCCGGAGAAGAGGTAAGGCGCTTGGAGCACGTAGCCGAGCCTCGAATGCAGCCAACGCTGCGAGCGCTCGCGGTAATCGACGCCGTCAAGGAGGATGCGACCGGATACCGGCTCGTAGAAGCGGCAGGCCAGGTTGACGATCGTGCTCTTTCCGGAACCCGTCTCCCCCACGAGGGCCACCGCGCTCCCCGCCGGGACATCGAGGCTGAAGTCCGAGAGCACGGGCTTCCCGTCGCCGTACGCGAAGGTCACGTCCTCGAAGGTGACGCGACCGGCGAGGGGCGCCACCGACGGCTTCCCGCCGTAGTCGCCGCAAGCCACGCGGACCGCTTCCTCGTCCTCGATCTCGCACTCGGTGCCGATGAGGGAGAGCACCCGCTCGGCGGACGCCTGGCCGAACTGGAAGTCGGCGAACACGCGGGCCAGGTCGGTCACGGGATCGAAGAACTGGATCGAGCAGAAAATGAAGGCCACGAGGGTCCCGTAGGATATCCCGCCGGCCTCGAGGAGCTTTCCGCCCGCGGAGAGGGAAAGGGAGGTTCCCACGTAGCCCAACGCGACGACGAGAGGCAGGTAGAGCGCGGAGACGATCCCGGCCCTGGCGCCGGCCTTCCTCAGGCGATCGGCCTGAGAGGAGAATTCCCTGCTGATCCGTCCCTCGGCGCAGATCGTCTTCATCGTCTGCATGCCGCGGATGCCCTCGCTGAAGGCGTTGGTCACCTTGGAATTCGCGCGTCTCACGGCGCGGAACCGCTCGAGTATCGCCCGCTCGAACCAGACGGAGAGGAGGGCGAGGACGGGCACGACGCTGAGCGTGACGAGGGCCAGGCGCCAGTCCCGTATGAGCATGAGGACGGCCATCGCGGCCATCATGATCGATCCCCAGACCACGTCGATCATGCCCCAGGTCACGGTGTCCGAGAGGCGTGAGACGTCGCTCGTGAGCCGCGCCATGAGCCATCCCGAGCTCGTGCGGTCGTAGTAGGAGAAGGAGAGCTCCTGCACCTTCGCGAAGGCGCGCTTCCTGATTCGGTACGCCAGTCCGGATTCCACCTTCGAGGCGAGATTGATGAAGGCCTTGACGTTGAAGGCCTGAACCACGATCAAGGGGATATACGCGGCCAGGAACGGCGCGATGGCTCCGACGTTCCCCGCCCTGACGACCTCGTCCACCACGTATCCCGTGAGGAACGGCAGGGACGCGTCGATCCCGGCGACGAGCACCATGACGCCGAGGGCCGCGAGGAAGCGTCCGGCGTAGGGCTTCGCGAACGCGAAAATGCCCGCCCAGGTCCTGAAGTTGAGGTCGCTCTTGTATTCTTCCTCATCATGCATCATATCGATTTCCTTCTATCGAGCGGATCGCGCCGCCGCCCCGCGGCTCGGCCGGATCCGCCGCCGCGGAACGGCGTTCCGCGGCGTTTTCGCTTCTTCCCGTATCAACCGGAAGCGGCCCTCACGCGGACGCCTCCTCGCCGAGGAGGCGCTCTATGCCGTCCGATTCCTCTGCCGCCGACTGGAGCCGCCAGATGGAACGGTAGAGGCCCGGCCGCGAGGCGAGCTCTCCGTGCGTTCCCTGGTCGACGACGCGGCCCTCGTCCAGCACGATGATCCTGTCCGCGCCGGCGAGCGTGGTGATCCTGTGCGCTATGACTATGACGGTCATCTTCCCCTTGAGCTTAGCGAGCTCCGCCCTGATGCACGCGTCCGTCTCCGTATCCACCGCGGAGAGGGAGTCGTCCAGGATCAGGATCCTCGGCCTCCTGAGGAGCGCCCTCGCTATGGCCGCGCGCTGACGCTGGCCTCCCGAGAGGGTGACGCCCTCCTCGCCCACCGGCGTCTCCCATCCCTCCTCGAATCCCTCGACGACGCCCGTCAGGCCCGACATGCGCGCGGCCTCGTCCAATTCATCTCGTTCCGCCGAATCCGCTCCGAGCGCGACGTTGGACCCGAGGGTCCTCGAATACAGGAAGGGCTCCTGGAGCACGAGCGAGACCTGCGAGCGCAGGGCCGACTTGGACATGGCCCGCACGTCGATCCCGTCGACGAGGACCGCACCCGATCCCACGTCCGCGAGCCGCGGAATGAGATGGACGAGGCTGGATTTCCCCGATCCCGTCCTTCCGAGCAGCGCGACCGTCTCTCCCGGCTCGACCGCGAAGGAGAGGCCGCGGAGCACCGGCCGCCCCGGCTCGTGCTCGAACCAGACGTCGCGGAACTCGAGCCGCCCCTCGATTGGGCGCCGGACCGAACCGTCTATCCGGTACTCCGTGGGCTCGCGCAGGATAGCGCCGATCCTGCCCAGGGCCACGAGGGTCTTCCCGAACTCCGTGAGCACGCGGCCCATCTGCCTCACCGGCCAGAGGAAGCGCCCAACGAAGGCGAAGAACATGACCACGGTCCCGAGGCTCACCGCCCCGCGGGCGGCCCACATCGATCCGGCCACGAGGGTCAGGGCCATCTGCGCCATCGACATGCCAGCGGATACGCCCCAGTAGGTGCCGTGCATCTTGATAAGGCCCTCGAGGATCTCCGCGTGCTTTCGGTTCTTCTCGTCGAAGCGCGCGTTCTCGTACTCCGATCGCGCGAAGGCGCGGACCACGCGTATCCCGCGCAGGTTCTCCTGCACGACGCTCGTCATCGCGCTCTCCGCCTCCTCGAAAACGAGCTGGGCCTTCTGTATCCTCATGAAGTAGAGGAAGGACCAGAGGAAAATGGCCGGGACCATGCACATGGAGACGGCGGCCATGCGGACGTCCAGCGAGAAGAGGATGGAAGCGGAGAAGGCGATCAGGAATAGGGCCCGCCCCACTTCGATGATCTGTCCCTCGAGGAAACGCTTCACCGTGTCCACGTCCGAGGTGCAGCGCTGTATTAGGTCGCCGGAGTCCGCCTTGGAGAAGTACGCGTAAGGAAGGTCCCGGAGACGCCCGAAAATGCGCTCCCTGAGCCTCCTCGCGGTGCCCTCCGCCGCCATCGAGGACATCGATCCCTTGAGGAAGAGGCAGACCCCCTGGATCGCGTTGAGGACGAGGATCGCTATCGCGCATCGCGCGAGGCTTCGCCCGAGAAGATCCACGCCGCCGAACGGGGCGAGGATGAACCTGGCCCATGCGGGCGCCTCGACGGGCTTCCCGCCGAGGGTCGAGTCGAGCGCGATGCGGATCACGATAGGATCCACGAGGGAAAGGAATGCCGCCGCCATCACGGCGAGGGCGGCCACGAGGAAGCCGCCACGCTCGCCTTTCACGGCGGAGCGGAGTATGCCTGCGCGAATTCGCTTTTTCATTTCTATGCCTTATCAAAAAAAGGGCGTAAGCGACGACGCGTCCGCCCGAGCGCGCGGACGCGCGGACCCCGGCCACGGCTTCCGCCGCGCCTGCCGTTATCGACGTTGTGTGTGCTTGGACGCCTTCCCGGCGCGGCCGGATGATGCGTGCGCGGCGGCCTTCAGGCCCTGCGCGCGGATCTGTCCTGCCGGAAAGGGGCTCGCGGGCGGGCCGCGCTCGCGCGCGACGCTTCCGCGTTCATGATAAGCCGCGTTATGCGCGGCTCAACGGAGGGCCCCATGCCGGAGAAGGGTCGTCATGCGTTTAGCGCAATCCATCCATAGTCCTCCTCGGGTAATGGTTGTGCGGACGCTAGCACCGCTCAAGAACGATAGTCAAGCCCCGAAGGGAAAATATAATCGAAAATTCCGGCATTCTTCAGCGGAACTGAAGCCGCATTCGCTCCATTGCGCCTAGTGAAACATCTCGGAGTCCGCGCATCGAGCTCAGTCCTCGAAGAACCCGTCCTTTTTATCGAAGAAATTTCCGTTCTCGGCCGCGCCTGACGGCACGGAACCGCCGACCGCGCCGGCAGGATTCCTCTGGAGATGAAGCCGCTCGGCGTACCGATACAATGCGATGCGCCGCGTCAGTACCGCCCTTTCCGCCTCGTAGAGCTTGAAGAACGCCCTGATCGTCAGGGACTTACCTTTCTCGTCCTCTCCGACATCGGCGTCCCAATAGGGTCCGTCCTGAAGCATTTCCTTGAGCTCGTCGAGCCTATAAAGGTAGCGCTCGAGGAGGAAGAGATCCTTCCTGATCGCGAGTATGGGACCGTTCACCTCTTTGAGATCCCTGAGCGTCCGCGCTGAACGGGGATCGGGCCTGAATCCGGGATCCTCGTCCTCGGCCATCCATCTCCTCAGGGCGCCGCTCGCGGCGAGCTTGGTGAACGAATCGTTGAAGTCCCGGCGCTTCTTGAGGTAATAGCCGGCGAACTGACGGACCGCCCGCATCGGATTCGCGCGGAGCGCTTCGATCCGCTCGCTCCTCCACTTGTCCCGGAATTCCTCGAGCCTCGTTCCCTCGACCGCGAGGCGGGAAAATTTCTCCTCGGTCCTCCGTTCGACCGCCGCGCCCGCCGGAGCCTCCGCTTCTTCCCCGTCGAGGCCTAGGAGCCCCACGAGGCCTTCGTCGCAGGTCACGAGGACGTCCCCTGACGGCACGCTGACGACCATGAAATCCGTGCCGCGCACGCCGCAAATGGCTCCTTCGGTCCTGACCTGCGCGCTCGGAGTGCCGACCAGCTTCCCGACCTTCATTCCCACCTGGCCCGCCATAAGATCGAGCGTGGTGCTCGGCTGGCCCTTCACCTCGGCGGTCTTGAAGTAGAAACTGGTCTTGGCCCCTACGATGACCTTTCCCGAGAAGCCGGTCGTCTTGTCCACCTCGATCTCCACCTTGGACCGGTC
>CAYNQK010000144.1:0-5623 GCA_964399285.1 uncultured Spirochaetales bacterium
TCGATCCCGCCCTCCCCGGGTATCCCCTCGCCGTCCCGCCCGTCGCCGTCCTTCCCGTGCCCTTCTACGGCCAGACCCTCGAGTGGCCCTGGGGCGGCGACTTCATGGGCAACGCGCGCGCCCTCGTCGCGGACAACGGCTGCGTCATGACCTCCACCGCCATGATCCTCTCCTACGAGGGAATCGACGTCGATCCGCGCGCGCTCGACCGGGCCCTCGTGGCGGCGAAGGCATATCTCCCCATGAGCTTCCAGGGCGAGGCGCTCGGGAACATGGGCTTCAACGTCTCGGCCATCCCCTCGGTGTTCCCGAGGATCGGCTCGGTCCGGACGCGCACGCCGGTCAAGGACGAGGCGGACCTCGAGTTCGTCCGCGCCGCGATCCGGGCCAAGCGCCCGGCGCTCCTCCTCGTCATGAGCAGGCGCGGCTTCAGCCACGCCGTCGTGGCCGTGGGAACCCGCGGCCGGGACATCGTCATCAATGATCCTCTGGACCGGAAGGCGCGGAGCCTCTTAGGCGATTACGGAAGGCTGAACGGCGCGGGCTGGCCCCTCTCGGGGGTCGTGCTCCTCGCCGCGGTCTATGAACCCGTACCGGTAGCGGCATCCGCGCCATTACCGTCGTCCGCGCCGGTAGCGGCGTCAAACAAATCCGGCGCCTCGGGGGCCGCGGAACCTGAAGCGGCAGGGGGCCAGGACCCCGCGGCCACGCGAAGCCCCGCGCCCGCCGATGCGGCGAAACCGGTCAACGCGCAGGCTTCCGCTTCAGCGCCTCCCCGGATGGTCAGGCTCGAGGGCGGCTCCTTCGTCATGGGCGCGCGCGGGGGACAGAGCTACTTCGCCGAGGAGCCTCCGCACGAGGTCCGCCTCCCTCCCTTCCTCGCCGCCGTCAAGGAGGTCACCGTCGCGGAGTTCGCCCGCTTCGTCGAGGATTCGGGCTACCTGACCCTGCCGGAGCGCTCGGGGGGCGCGTGGATCCTCTCAGGCGGCGTATTCGCGCGGAAGGACGGCGCGAACTGGAGAGCGCCCGGATTCGCCCAGGCGGGCGACGAGCCGGTCGCCTGCGTCGCCTGGGAGGACGCGATCGCCTACTGCAACTGGCTCAGCGCGCGGGAGGGCCTCAAGCCCGCGTATCGGCGCATGGGGGACGAATGGGTCTGCGACTGGGACTCGGGCGGGTACCGCCTGCCCACCGAGGCCGAATGGGAATTCGCCGCGCGCGCG
The DNA here is from genome assembly GCA_964399285.1 of uncultured Spirochaetales bacterium. Lineage (GTDB taxonomy): Bacteria > Spirochaetota > Spirochaetia > Treponematales > JBGSOB01 > CAYNQK01. The sequence goes on from CAYNQK010000144.1 coordinate 1,224, forward strand.
GGCAAGGTACCCAAGGGCGCGGGGGATTTCGCGGGATCGGCCTCCGCCGAATCCTCGGGCTGGGTCCTCGGGAACTCGGAATCGCGGACGAAGGCGGCCGGCCTCAAGGCCCCCAACGCCAACGGACTCCACGATACGGTCGGGGGAGTCTTCGAGTGGTGCTGGGATTTCTTCGGCCAGGAGTACTACGCCTCCTCGCCTCTCCTCTCCCCGCGCGGGCCGGAAACGGGCCTCACGAGGGTCGCGCGGGGCGGATCATGGGCGAGCCGCCCGCGCAACGCCCGTTCGACCCAGCGATACGCCCGGCCTCCGGAGGAAGCCGCTTCGTACATCGGTTTCCGCGTTTTCAGGAGCGCGGGACCGTAACGCATCGCAGTCCAGGGCGCCCGACGCCAACCAAAGCGGAAAAAAGGAGGCGAGCGCGCCCGCTTCCTCCACCCGCGTCCGGCAAGTATAAAGCGGCATGATCCGAAAATTGACAGAGAAGTGAAACGGATATATAACCGATAATAACCATATGACTTACCGCACCGCGATAAAATCCATCAACGCGGCCGTCACCATCGTCGGTTCCATCCTCGTCGCGGGGTTCGCCCTCCTTTTCAGGCGGAATTCCCTCGTCATCCTCGCCAGCATCGCGGGCGTCATCTTCATCGCCTATTTCTTCCTGAGGCGGACGGCGCTCAAGGGAATCTCCGAGGCCATCCGGCGCAGGCGATTCGACGAGGGCGACACGGGGCTGCTCACGGGCTTCCTCAACCACATGCGGATCTGCTTCACCGTCAACGACTTCATCGAGGCGATCAAGGCCCGGGTGGAACGCGAGGCGGACGGCGCCGCTGTGCTGGTATCGGGGGAACAGACGGAGGTCGTGTACGCGTCCCCCGACAACCTCACCTCCGATCCGGAGACGGGGAGCTTCATCCTCCACCACTACGCGGGATGGACGGAGGGGATCTACTTCTTCGACCAGGAACTCGGCCTCATCTCGGACTACCGCCGCTCCCGCGGCTTCTTCATCGTCACCAAGGGCTACCAGCTCTGGATCTTCCACCGCTACTGCAAGCTCCTCGAACCGGAGATCTTCCAGACCATCAAGAAGGAATTCGAGGTCTTCCTCGAGCGGGTCCAGACCGTCCAGGAGATGTTCACGATCTCCGCCCTCTCCAAGGAGTGGGACCTGGTGGCCGAGACCCAGGATTCCTTCCTCCCGAGGTCGATCCCCCAGATCAAGAAGCTCGACCTCGCCGCGTACTACCGCCCCCTCGTGAACGTGTCAGGCGACTACTACGACATCATCCCCATCGACGAGAACCGCACCCTCCTCGTGCTCGGCGACGTCTCGGGCAAGGGGCTCGCGGCGGCCCTGATCATGGGCATCATCATCTGCACCATCCGGATCACGCGCGACCGCCTCGACCTCAGGCAGATCCTCCTCAACGTGGACTCCGCCATCAAGGGCATGCGTTTCGAGGACAAGTACACCGTCGTGTTCATGGGCCTCGTGGACACCGCGGAGAAGAAGCTGACCTACGTCAACGCGTCGATGGCCGACCCCCTGATCGTCTCCCAGACGGCGACCGGCCTCAGGGTCAGGACCATCGAGTCCAATAACTCCCTCGTCGGCCTCATCCCCCTGGACGAGGTCCACGTCGACGAGGTCCCGATCCGCACCAACGACGTGATCCTCATCGCCTCGGACGGCGTCTCCGAGGTCGCGAACGAGGAGGGGACGCAGCTCGGGGACACGGAGCTCTACCTCAACACAATCAAGAAGGCGTCGGGCGGAAGCGCCCAGGACGTGGTCGACGCCGTATCCAACCTCGTCCTGCGCTACGCGGGGGACAGAAAGCTCCGCGACGACGTGACCATGCTCGCGGCCAAGGTGGGCAAGCTATGGGACTGACGATCATCGCCTACGTCATCGGCGTCATCACGATGCTGATGGGATCATACGTCCGCGACCGCTTCTCCACGAGCGCCTCCAACAGGCTCATCTACGTCTCCTGCCTTGGCTTCGGGATCATGGCCGTCTCCACGTCCCTGGCGCTGGACCTCGCGGGGTGGAGCAACAAGACCATCCCGCCCTTCCTCCTGAACGCGGGAACCCTCGGATCGGCGATGAGCGCCATCTTCTTCCTGCGGCTCGCCTTCTCCTTCCCCTACGAGTCCAAATCCAAGGCGGTCAACGCCGTCTCCTGGATCGCGGTCATCGCGGCCGGCTGGGTCCTGCTCTTCAACCCCTGGCACTCGCTGGGCGTCGACAGGGAAGGCGGCCAGGCCGTCATCGTCCGCGGCCCCTACTACCTCATCATAGAGGCGTGCATCTGGGGGCTGATGGCCTTCAGCGTGATCGTCCTCGTCATCCGGGCCTTCACCCTCAAGAGCCGCATCTACAAGCTCCAGAGCGCGATCGTCGCCATGACGGCCGCCGCCGTCATCGCCGTCGGTTTCACGTTCCATACGGTCATCGCCGAGCGCTGGCCCTTCCTATACCCGGTCTCGAGCGTCGCGGGCCTCGCGTTCATGCTGGGCGTCTACTGGGCCGTGTCCATCACCAAGCTCTTCGACGTCCGCGAGATCGCCGGCCGCGTGGCGGCATTCACGCTCTTCTCCGCGCTCGCGGGCGTCCCCGTCGGCGCCGGGGCGGCGTGGCTCCTCCAGCAGTGGGACGTCTGGCCCGGGATCCCCCTCGCGGGAACGCCGGTACTGATCCTCCTCGCGAGCGTCGCCTTCTCGGCGATATCGGACCGCTTCTTCAAGGCCTTCAGCTCCCGCGGCGCCTACCTCGAACAGCTCGAGCGCGGCCTCGCGCAGATCGACTTCTCCCAGGGCCGCGGCATCGTCTTCGAGCGGCTCTCGGAGCTCCTCAGGGACTCCATGGCCTTCAACGACTTCTCCGTCATGATCGAGGAGTCGGACGGCAACCTCGCCGTGGCCTACTCGAACTGCGGCGCGCGCCTCACGATCGAGCACAAGGAGAGCCCCTTCGAATTCGTCATCAACATGAAGGCGGACATCCTGCTCAAGACCGAGGCCGTCACCAACCGGAACTTCCACACGGTGAAGGCGCAGCTCCTCTCCATCTACGAGGCCCTCAAGGCCGAGGCGCTGATCGTGCTCCGCGAGGGCAACCACGTCATCGGCGTCCTGGCGCTCGGCGCCAAGCGCACGGGATCGGACTACACGGCCTACGACTCATCCGTCCTCAGGATGGTCTACGCCAAGCTCTTCGCCATCGGCTTCTACCTCAAGAACATCGCCAAGGAATCGATCCTCACCACTGTGGACAGGGAGCTCCAGTACTCCACGCAGATCATCGCGAGCGTCCAGGAGAACATCGACAGGATCGTCCATCCGAAGGTGGACCTCGCCTTCGTCTCCAAGTCCACGCGCAAGCTCGGCGGCGACTTCATCGACTTCGTGAAGCTCTCGGGCGAGCGCTGGTTCTTCGTGCTCGGGGACGTTTCCGGCAAGGGGCTCAACGCCTCCATGTCCATGGTCATCCTCAAGTCCACCCTCCGCGTGTTCCTCAAGGAGGAGAAGGACTTCGGCAAGCTCATCGTCAAGGCGAACGCCTTCATCAAGAACAACCTCCCGCGCGGAACCTTCTTCGCCGGGATCATCGGCATGTTCGACTTCTCGAAGGACCTGATGTATTTCGTGAACTGCGGCATACCGCTCATGTTCATGTACTCGCCGCAGTTCAACAACGTCATGGAGGTCCAGGGCGAGGGCCGCGTCCTCGGCTTCGTGCGCGACTACGCACCGTACCTCCGGCTCAGGAAGATAACCCTCCAGCGGGGCAGCATCCTCTTCATGACGACCGACGGCATCATCGAGGCGGAGTCGGTCCGCGGCGAGCGCTACGGCAAGGAACGCGTCCAGCGCAGCGTGTCCGAGTACCGGGACTACAACGCGGAGACCATGGTCCACCGCGCCTACGTCTCCCTGAGCGACTTCGTCTCGGGCGCGGTCGAGGACGACGTGACGCTCATGGCTCTCAAGTACGGGATCATCCGGGATTAACGGCCGGCGCGGCGGCGCCGGGCGCGCGCCGCGCGACGGCGTTCAAGGGGGAACGGCGTGGATCAGATCAGCATCACCGAGAAGAGCGGCGACAATTTCGTCATGCTCGTCGTCAAGGGTTCCGTCAACTCCTACACGTATTCGGAATTCCAGACCAAGGTCTACGACCTCGTGGCCAAGACCAACCTCTGCCTCGACCTCTCGGAAGTCACGAACCTCTCCTCAGCGGGCCTCGGCGTCCTCATGACGGCCGTCGAGGACGCCGAGTCCTCCGGGCACCGCCTCTACATCCTCAAGCCCTCGGACATCGTGAAGATGGCCATCGATTCTACGGGATTCCCGGAGATGTTCACGGTCATCAGATCGAGCCA
>CAYNQK010000145.1:0-247 GCA_964399285.1 uncultured Spirochaetales bacterium
GGCCGCGAGCGGCCGCCGCGATCCCTCCCCGAGGATGCGGAACGTGCAGAGAGCCGGCGCCGCGCGGAAAGCGGCCTCAATCCTTTTCCTCTCCACGGTCCTCCTCGCGGGCGCGGCGGGAGCGGAGGGACCGGCCCTCCGCCACGCGAAGGCCCTCTCGATCGAGCGTCGCGGAGGCGCGACGATCGCGCGCGTGGTCCATCCCTGGCGCGGAGCGTCGCGCTCGTTCCCCTCCGTTTTCATCCCC
>CAYNQK010000145.1:257-5622 GCA_964399285.1 uncultured Spirochaetales bacterium
CGACGGTGGTTCTCCGGTACTTCTCCGTCTACGGACCTCGCCAGCGCCCCGACATGGCGTTCCACCGCTTCATCGAGGCCGCCCTCGACGGTGTTCCAGCCCCGGTTCTCGGCGACGGCACGCAGTCGCGCTCGTTCACCTACGTTTTCATCCCCCGCGGCTCGGCCCGTCCCTCGGACGCGGAACGCGACGCGGTCATCGTCGAAACCCCGGTAAGGAAGGCCGCGGCCTTCTCCGCCTCCTACGTGGCCGCGATCGAGGCGCTCGGGGAAATCGATAGCCTCGCGGGCGTCGACAACGCGTCCTACGTCTACTCGGAGAAGGCCCGCGCGCGGCTCGCCGCGGGCCTCGCGAGGGAGACGAGCAGGAACTGGATGCCGGACGTCGAGCTCCTCGCGAGCATCGCCCCGGACGTCGTCTTCTCCTACGCGACCGGGAACGAGTGGGACAGCCACCAGGCCCTCTCGCGGGCAGGGCTCACCGTCGCGGTCTGCGCGGAATGGATGGAGGACAGCCCCCTCGGTCGCGCCGAGTGGCTCAAATTCTTCGCGCTCTTCTACGGAAAATCGAAAGAGGCCGACGCCGCCTTCGACGCGATCGAGCGCGCGTACGAATCCGCGAGGGCATCGGCGGCGGTCGCGATGAAGGGAAGGAAGAAGCCGGTGGTCCTCGTCAACGCGCCTTTCCAGGGCGCCTGGAACGTGCCGGGCGGCAGGAGCTACCTGGCCGCCCTCGTGCGCGACGCGGGCGGCGACTACCTCTGGGCCGACGACCCGGGCTCGGGGGCGCTCTCGCTCTCCATGGAGGCGGCGTACGAACGCGCGCTCGGGGCGACGGTCTGGATCAATCCGGGAACGGCCGCCTCCCTCTCGGAACTCCAGGCGACGGACCGCCGCTTCGCGGGTATCCCGGCCCTCGCGCGCGGAGCCGTCTTCTCCAATACGAGGAAGACCCTCCCCTCGGGGGCTAACGATTATTTCGAGGGAGCGGCGTTCTCTCCCCACATCCTCCTCAGCGACCTGGCCGCCGTCTTCGCCGCGGCGGGATCGGACCCGGTGAAGGAGCCGGCTTCCCTTGAGTACTACCGCCTCCTCGAATAAAGCCGGGATCAGGATCGCGCTCCTCCTCGCCGCCCTCCTCGCGGGAGTCCTCGTCCTGTTCGCCGCCGACATCGCCTCGGGCTCCGCCCGGATTCCGCCGGGCGAAGCCCTCTCCGCCCTCCTCGGCCGCGCCGCTCCCGAGTCCGCGGCCGCGCGCATCGTCCTCTCCTTCAGGCTCCCCAAGGCGCTGACGGCCCTCCTCGCGGGAGCCTCGCTCGCGGCCTCGGGCCTCATCCTGCAGACCCTCTTCGGCAACCCGCTCGCGGGAACGGACGTGCTCGGGCTCAACGCGGGCGCCTCCGCGGGAGTCGCCCTCCTCATGCTCGGCGCGGGCGCCGGCGGGGGATCCGAGCTCTTCGCGCGACTCCCGGGCTTCCTCGGCCCCGTCGGCACGGTCATCGCGGCGACGGCCGGGGCGGCCCTCGTGACCGCCATCGTGCTCTCGATCTCGCTCGGCGCGGAGGGAAACGCCCAGGTCCTCATCGCCGGCCTCATGATCGGCTTCATCGCGAACGCGCTCGTGTCCTTCCTCATCTACGCCGCGCTCCCGCAGCGGACGAGCGCCTACCTCTCCTGGACCTTCGGTTCCTTCCAGAGTCCCGGCCCCGCGGAACTTCCGGCGCTCGCGGGTGCCGCCTCGGCGGGAATCGCCGCGGCCCTCCTCCTCTCGCGGCCCCTGGACGCCCTCCTCCTCGGCCCGCGCTACGCGCGGAGCATGGGTCTCGACCTCTCCGCGACGCGCGGAGCGGCCATCGCGGCGGCCGCCCTGTTAGGCGGCGCAGTCACCGCCTTCTGCGGCCCCGTCGCCTTCCTCGGCATCGCGGCGCCGCACGCGGCGCGCGCGCTCCTCAGGAGCCAGCGGCACGCGATCCTCATGCCGGCGACCCTCCTCTCAGGCGCGGCCATGGCCTTGGGCGCGGACATCCTTACCCAGCTCCCGCGGAACGGCTCAGTCCTGCCGCTCAATCCCCTCCTCGCCGCCTTAGGCGCCCCCGTGGTGCTTTACCTCGTCCTGAGGCGGGGCAGGGAGATCCTGTCGTGAGGGCCCGGGCTTCCGTCAGGGCGCGCGCCCAGGCGGCCGATCCGTCTCCCGTGGCGGCGTCCGAGGCCGCCCTCGTCTCCGCGCATGGCCTCGCCATCGGGTACCGGGTCCGCGGCGGACGCGAGATCATCGATTGCGGGAACCTCGAGCTCGGTCGCGGACGATTCGTCTGCCTCATCGGACCGAACGGTTCGGGAAAATCCACCCTGCTCTCGACCCTCGGCGGACTCATGCCGCCGCTCAGGGGGAGCGTCCTCCTCGGCGGATCGGACGTCGCGCGCATGAGCGCTCGGGACAGGGCGCTCTCGGTTTCCTACGTGCTCCCGGAATCGCCCCGCCCGGCGTGGATCACGGGACGGGAGATCGTCTCCCTCGGCCGGTACCCCTCCTCCGGTTTCCTGGGCGCGCGGTCGAGCTCCGACGACGAGGCCGTGGACGCGGCCATCGACGCCATGGGCGCCCGTCCGATAGCGGCGCGGATTTTCGCGGAGCTCTCAGACGGCGAGCGGCAGAAGCTCCTCATGGCGCGCGCCCTCGCCCAGGGGAGCCCACTCCTCCTCCTCGACGAGCCCACCATGTTCCTGGACTCGCCCACGCGCGTCGAGACCATGGCCCTGCTCAGGCGCGTGCTGAGGAGCGAGGGCAGGAGCGCCGTCATGGCGCTCCACGAGATCGATCTCGCGCTCGATTGGGCGGACGAGCTCTGGATCGCCGACCGCGCGGGGAAGCGCCTCGTCAGGGGCGTTCCGGAGGAGCTCGCGATGAGGGGAGAGATCGGCGCCGCGTACGGCCGGACCGCCGGAGGCGGCGACGCCGGCCCGGCGACGGCCCCGCGCCGCGAAACCGACGATCCGAGCGGCCCGTCTACCGTCATCGACGCGATCTTTCCGCGGAGCGCGGCCGAGCGCCCGCTCGGTTCGGTCACGGTCGCCGGCGAGGGCCCGGCCGCGTTCTGGGCGAAGCGGCTCCTCGCGCGGCTCGGCTTCACGGTGAACGGCCCTGATCCGATAGCCCGTGCGGATATCGACGATCGATCGGGCGAGGTTTCCTGGCGACTCGTCGCAACGGGGACGAGAAGCGACGGAATACTGGAAGGCGATGGCCTCACGGGATTGGAGGCCGCCGCGCTCGGCCTCGCGGACGAGGATCGCGGTACTATTTCCTGACGAGCCGCCTGAGCTGGCCGAGGACCTCTCTCCGGATATCCGCCTCGCGCTGCCCCCGCCGCTCGGACATGCCGCCTATGGCGCCGTCCCGCGCGAGGACGCAGTACCCGTGGACGAGCGACCAGAAGACCACGCTCATGGCCTCCGCGTCGGTGCCCCGCGGGAAATAGCCTTCGTTTATGCAATCGGCGATAGTGCCCTTGAGGATCGAGAAGGAATCGATCTCGTCCGTCTTCGCGAGGTCTATTCTCCCCGCTTCAGCCGCCCGCTCGGTGAGGGCCAGGGATTCGCCGCCGAAGAGGAGCTCGAGGTCGGCGTTATCGGAGAGCCCGAAGTCCAGATAGGCCTCGCCGATGGCGAGGAGGCGTTCCGCCGCGTCCCCGCCGGTCTCGGAACGCGCCTCCGCGAGGCGGCGGTAGAAACGGCGATTCGCGTCCAGGATCAGCTCCCCGAGCAGAGCCTCCTTGGATTCGAAATGCCGATACGCCGCCGCATGGCTCACTCCGAGCCGCCTCGAGAGGTCCCGCATGGAGAACGCGGACATGCCCGCCTTTCCGATCATCGCCCTCGCTTCCGCGAGGATTTCATTCCGTAGATCCTCGCGATGGTACGGCCGCCCAGGCATCGTTCCTCTTCCTCCCCTCGCCGCGCCCGAAGCGATTCCGGAGGCGGGCGAGCGAATTTTATCATATCCTATGTTGACATTGACAACATAGCGGGGTATTTTATGTTTACACTGTAAACATCGCGGCGCCCCAGGGCCGCGGTGCATGACGGAGGAAGCATGAAATGCCTCATCTTGAACGGGAATCCAGCGCCGTCAGGCTTCGATGCCTGGATCGAGGGATTCGCCGCGGACATGGAGGGCGGGGGCGCCGCCGCATCCATTCGCATCCTGCGCGATGAAAAAATCGGGTACTGCACGGGCTGCTGGTCCTGCTGGCTGAAGACGCCCGGACGCTGCGCCATCAAGGACGGGATGGAGGGCATCCTGCGGGAGGCGGTCAGGGCCGACCTCGTGGTGTACGCGAGCCCCCTGATCCTGGGCGCGACGAGCGCCCTCGTGAAGAAAGTCCAGGACCGCATGATCCCGCTCGTCCACCCCTACATCGAGATAGTCGGCGGGGAATGCCACCATCGGCGCCGTTACCCGCGGACCCCCGACCTCGGGCTCATCGTGGAGCCGGGACGGGACGACGGGCAGCGGGACCTGGACATCGTCCGGACCATGCACGAGCGGCTCGCGATGAATATGCGCTCGCGCTTCAGGCTCTTCGCGACGACGGCGAGCGCCGGGAAGGAGGCCGCTCATGAAGCGATTAGCGCTTAACGCCTCCCCGCGCGGAAAGAAATCGAACTCCCGCCTCATCATCTCCTGGATCGCCGCCGGCCTAGAAGGCGCGGCCGACGCGGGCGCGGGGCCGATGGAGGTCGCGGACCTCGCCTCGGCGGCGTCGCTCCAAGCGCACGTCGACGCCTTCCTGGAGGCCGACGAGGCCGTCATAGTGATGCCGCTCTACACCGACCAGGCTCCCGGCGTCTTCATGCGCTTCGCGAACGCCTTGGCGGAACGGATCGACGCCGATCCCGTGACGACGCGGAAGCGGCTCAGGGGAAAGCGCGTCGGCTTCATCGTGCAGTCGGGCTTCCCCGAATCCCTGCACTCGGAGACCCTCCGCGAATGGCTTCTCCGCCTCGGCGAGCGCCTCGGGTTCGAGAGCCTCGGCGTAGCGGTGAGGGGCGGCATCGAGGGGATCATGCTCAGGCCGGAAAAATCCCTGAAGCGGCTCAAGTCGATGTACGGCGCCCTGGGAGCGGCGATGGGGCGAGGAGAGGCTTTCCCGGAAGAGGCCCTCGCCAGGCTCGCCGCGCCGCGCGAGCTGAACGCACTCGTGAAGCTCGGGTTCCGCGCCCTGAAGCCGACGGGCCTCCTCGATTTCTACTGGAACTACCTGCTCAAGAAGAACGGCGCCTGGGAGCGGCGCTTCGACGCGCCCTACGCCTGATCCCGCGGCGGACGCCTCGCGCCTCGGGTCCTGAAACGAAAAGGGCCGGTC
>CAYNQK010000146.1:0-5617 GCA_964399285.1 uncultured Spirochaetales bacterium
GACATCTCCAGGGTCCCGGAGTTGACGTTGCCCCGTCCGCCCGTGAGGGTGGTGCCGACGTTCGCGAGCCCCGAGTTGTTGGAGACGATGTAGGTGTTCTCGCCGGCCTTCTCGAGGCCGCCGGGGTTCTTGAAGGACGCGAGGGCCATCTGCCCGAGGACGCGGTCCACGCCGTTGGAGAAGACGCCCGTGATCATCCCGTTCTGGTCGATCTTGAAGGTGTCCAGGTAACCGAGGGAGTAGCCGTCCTGCTTGAAGCCCTTGGTCGTGGTGGGCGAGGAGAACTGCGTGACCGTGTCACGCGCCGAGCCGATGGTCCCGAGGTTCACGGTGAATTCCTGCCTGACCTGGGCCCCGGCGGCGTCGGGGTTGGTTTCCGGCACGTCGAAGGCCACCTGTAGGGTGGAGAGCCCCTCGGCGGGGGTCCTCTGGTCGCCCACGCGGGCGCCCTGGAGCATGCCGTTGTTGTCGAATTCCACCACGAAGGCGTTCCCGTCCTGGGCTCCGCCCGGAAGGAAAACGCGGGTGTTCGTGGCCACGGCCGCCTCGGGGTCGACCGTGGTGAGGGCGTTCCACTGGTTGGGCGTGCCGGTCACGCGGGTGAGGTCGATCCTGAGGACGTGCTTGTTCCCGAAGGCGTCGTAGATGTCGAAGTCGGTCCTGATCGTGTTCTCCCTGATGGTGGCCTCGTTGGCCCCGTCGGGGATCTCCTTGGTCCGCTTATCCAGGTTGCAGGCGTAGTTCACCTCGGTGGTGGCCCGCGCGGGCTCCTTGGTGCCCACGGGGATGATGAGGTCGCCGGGATTGTTGGAGGTGTTGAGGACGTCCGTGGTCCCGATCCGCTCGGTGGTCCAGCCCTGGACGCGGAGCCCGTTGGCGGGGTTCACGAGGCGGCCGTCCACGTCCACGCCGAAGGCGCCGGCGCGGGTGTAGAAGGTCCGCTCCCCGTTCTTGAGGATGAAGAAGCCGTTGCCCTGGATGGCGACGTCGTCCACCTTGCCCGTGCTCTGGAGGGCGCCCTGGGTGTGGATGGTGTCCACGGTGGCCACCAGCATCCCGAGGCCGATCTCCTTGGGGTTCACGCCGCCCACCTCGGCCGTGGGGCGCGCCGCGCCGGACATGGCCTGGTAGAGGAGGTCCTGGAAGTTCACGCGCCCCTTCTTGAAGCCGGTGGTGTTGACGTTGGCGATGTTGTTGCCGAGCACGTCCATCCTGATCTGGTGGTTCTGGAGGCCGGCCACCCCCGAGTACAGCGATCGCATCATGGCGCTATCCCCCTATTCCGTATCGACGCCGCTCGCATAAGCGGCGTTCGCGCTTTCATAAGCGGCGTTCGCGCTTTCATAAGCGGCGTTCGCGTAGACGCCCCGCACAGCGAGCACGTCGTCGTAATCGTAGAGCTTCCCGTTCATCCTGACCTGGGGCGTCTCGCCGCGGAGGACCTCCTCCACGATGCCGCTCTCCACGCCGGCCTGGGTCTGCACGTCCACGGCCATGCCGAGCGAGGCGAGGGCCTCGCCCCCGGAAATCATCGAAGCCATGCGGGAGAAGTTCTCCGACATGTTGGTCATCTGCTCCAGCGAGGAGAACTGCGCCATCTGCGCGATGAACTCCTTGTCCTCCATGGGCGCCGTGGGGTCCTGGTTCTGGAGCTGGGTGATGAGGATCTTGAGGAAGTCGTCCTTGTCCAGCGCGTTCTGCGCGGCCTTCCCCTCGCTCAGGGACTTGTTGTAGGTCTCGATGAAGCTGCGCCCGCTCGTCTTCGATCTGCGCGCGGAGCTTGGCCGACTCCGCCGCGGACATCTGGTTGTTGATCATCGCGTTCATTTCCATACGGTTCGCTCCCTCATGCCAGGATGTCCACGACGCCCAGCGGGGCGTCGCGCCCGAATACCGGGACCGCGGTTTCGGCGGAGTCGAAGGCCACCGCGTGCGATCCCCTCATCGAAAGGAAGGCCTCGCCGCCCTCGCGTCCGTTCCCGGCGCCTCCTCCGGCGCCCGGATCCACGGAAACCTCCAGTTTCGCGTCCTGGAAGCCCGAATCGATGAAATCCTTGGCGAGGCGCTCCAGGTCGGCCTGGAAGGCCTCGCGCGCCTCCTCGGACTCGACCACGATCCGCCCCGTTATATGGTTGTCGGCCAGCTCGAGGCGCACCTTAACGTTGCCGAGGGATTCCGGCTTGAGAAGGAGCCGGATCGTGCCCGAGTCCCCGTCCCGGAGCACGAGGCTCCCCTGCTTCACGATCTCGGCGTTGTAGACGTCGTTGAGCCGCTCGGCGAGCCGGGCGGAGAAGGATTCCCGCCCCGCGGGGGTAAGGGAAGCGCGGGCGCGGTCGGCGGCCGAGCCGTCCTTGAGGTCCACCACGATGTCGCGGGAAGCGTCGCCCTTGTGGGAGGCCTTGGCGTCTCCGCCCTCCTCCGGCCGGGCATCGGCGGCCTTCGCGGCCTCGACGTCCTTGCGGGAACGCTGGTCGTAGACCTCGAGCTTAAGTTGCTCGGCCCTCGTCTTTTTCCGCGGATCGCGGGCGTCGAGCTTGTTTTGATCGGCTTCGTTCCCCTCGCCCCGCTTGGCCGCGGAACGGCCCGGACGGGCGGACGCCTGGAAGCGCTCGGCTCCGACGGGACCGGGGTCGTCGGCCCCGTCCGCGCGCCGCACGGAACGGCGGATAGTCCGCGCGCCGGGGACGTCCTTGAGGAAGGAGCGGAGGCCTTCGGCGTCGGCCTTGCCGTGGATTTTGCCGGCTTCGCCCTTTCGCGGTCCCGCGTCGGAATGGAAGCCCGGGCGGTACAGGGCATCGCCCTCGCGGGGCGATCCGGTCCTCACGGAGGCGTCGCCGGCCTTCCGGCCCTCGACCGCCTGCCCTGGCATGAGCCGGGCGAGCATCGTAGAGAAAAGTCCTTTTTTCCCGTTTTTCTTGGCCGCTTTCGCGCCGAAGACGCCCGGAGCTCCTTCTCCCGGGGCTATGCCGGACAGGGACGGGGACCGGGGATCCGGTACCGCGCCCGATTCGGCGGGAACAAGGGATAGGGACACCTGCCACCTCCATCTGGCCCGCGCGGAGCGTCGGCCGGACCGGAGGCTGGGGGCTAGGCGTTCCCCTCGGGCTTCTCGGTCATCTTGCGCTGGATCGTCGCCGCCCGGGTCGGCTCCATCTTGGAGAGCCAGTAGGGCACGATCGAATCCTCGCCCGCTTCGGCCGCGATAGCCTCGACCTTCCTCAGGATGTCTATGACGTCCTGGTCCCCCATCGCCTCAAGGATCTTGACGGCGTTCTCGGGGGGCATCCCGGTCAGGAGCCTCGCGTTCCGCTCCACGTTCACTTCCCTAGTTTCGACCTCTTTCCGCCTGTCATTGAAGGATTTCTCCTGGTCCGCGAGGGCCCGTTCCCGGTCCTCCAGGTCCTGGGCCTTCCGGGCGATCTCCGCGTCCCGGGCCTCCACGTCCGCGCCCTGCTTGTCGAGCTCCTGGTCCCGGAGGAGGAGGGCTTCCTCGAGCTTTTCCCTCCGCTCCTCGTCGAGGAGGCCGGGCGCGTCGCCGGGAAGGCGGTCGCCGCGGTCCCGGACGCGGAGGAGGCGGTAGACCGGCGAGAGGACGCCCTTCGCGTCGATCATGCCTAAGTAGTCGAACCAGAGGAGCCCGCCCCCGAGGAGGGCCAGGATGAGGAGGAGGAGGACGAAGGCCCTGCCAGCCGTCCCGCTCCTCGATGAGCCGTATCTCGCCATTTATATCCCCCGCCCCGCCGCACGGGGCCCCGAGGCCTCCTCGCGAGCCCTCCTCCCCGAGACGATGTCGTCGATCTCGAGGATTTCCCGCCGCGAGGCCTCTTTCCTGAACGCCTCGAGCTCGCCGTCCTCGAGCTCCTCGAGGACCATCTTTTCCTTGTTCGCCTCGTTGTAGGCCGCGAGGGCCTCGTCGCGGGCGGCCTCGCGCCGCGCGAGCTCCGCGAGGCCCCGCTCGCGGTCCCGCGCGAGTCGCTGGAGGTAGAGCTCCTCCGCTATGAGCTCGTGGACGCCCGTCTTCCCCCTGAAGCGGCTCGCCCTCGTCCGGGCCTCCTCGCGGTCGATCCGCTCGAGCTCCATCTCCTGGAGGGCCACGAGGCCCGCCCTGCGCGCGAGCTCGTTCTCCGCCTGCTTGGCGCGGAACTCGCGGAGGTCGAGGAGCTCCTGGAGGCTGAAGCGGAACTTCTTCATGCGTTCCCGCCCAGGAATCCCGTTATCTCGTCGTGCGGCACGGCCACGCCGGAGATGGAGGAGATCGCGCCGATCGTCGACTCTATGGGCGCGGGCTCGGTGATGCCCTGAACGAGGAATTTCTCGATGTCGTCGCGCTTGGCGATGGCCTCCTCGATGGCCGGGCTCGAGCCCTTCACGTAGGCCCCCACGTTGATCATGGCCTCCGACTCGTGGTAGACGGCCATGCTCTTCCGCACCGCGCCCATCGCGCGCTGGGTCGCGGGGCCGGTCACGGCGCCCGAGAGCCGCGATATGGACGAGAGGACGTCGATGGCCGGGTAATGGTAGCGCTGGGCCATCTTCCTGGAGAGCACGATGTGGCCGTCGAGGACGCCGCGCACGGTATCGGAGACGGGCTCGTCCATGTCGTCGCCGTCCACGAGGATGGTGTAGAAGCCGGTGATGGTTCCCTTGTCCGATGTCCCGCATCGCTCGAGCAGTTTCGGGAGCGTGGAGAAGACCGAGGGGGTGAAACCCCGGGTCGCGGGAGCCTCGCCGATCGCGAGCCCGATCTCGCGCTGGGAACGGGCGAACCTCGTCACCGAGTCGAAGAGCAGCATGACGTCCTTGCCCTGGTCGCGGAAGAACTCGGCGATGGCCGTTGCGACGTAGGCGCCCTTCATCCTCGCCATGGGCGGTGTGTTCGACGTGGACACCACGAGGACTGACCTCGCGAGGCCTTCCTCGCCGAGATCGTTCTCGATGAACTCCTTGACTTCCCTTCCGCGCTCGCCGATGAGGGCGATGACGTTCACGTCCGCCTTGGTGTTGCGCGCTATCATGCCGAGGAGCGTGGATTTCCCGACGCCGCTCCCGGAGAAAATGCCGAGCCGCTGGCCCTTCCCGATTGCCACGAGGCCGTCGATCGCCCGCACGCCCGTCTCGATCTGTTCGGTTATTCTACGCCTGGTGAGCACGTCCGGCGGCCTGTTGAAGGCAGGGTAGAATACCGAACTGCCGACCTCGCCCTTTCCGGCGATGGGGTTTCCGAGGCAGTCGAGCACCCTGCCGAGAAGGCGTTCGGAGACCGGGACCTTGAGCCCATCCCCGGTGGCGATGACCCGGCACCCCACTTCGATGCCCTCGGTTTCCGTGAAGCTCATGAGTTGGACGTGGGAACCCCGAAGTCCAACGACCTCGGCCGCGATCTCCGACGACCGTTTCGGGACCTGGATTCGGCAGATTTCACCTACGATGGCCTGCGGCCCCTGGGTCTCTATGAGCTGTCCCTGTACTTTCTGGACGCGGCCGGCGAACAGGATCGGATCGAAACCGTCCACGACCGCGCAATACTTGTCGCACTGATTCAAAGCGCCCCCCCCGCCCCGCGCGCAACGAGGCGGGGTCCAGAACCACCGCCTCGCACCAGGCCGAAACTCGCAGC
>CAYNQK010000147.1:0-5534 GCA_964399285.1 uncultured Spirochaetales bacterium
CGGGGGAGAACGTCATCACCGGATCGATGTGGTTCCACATCGGCGCCAACATGGATCAGCGCGAGAGGGCCTTCATCGGGACCATGACCTCGAAGGGCCTCGGCATCAGGAACGTCGGCGACAACTCGTTCATCACCATTTCGAACGCCGACGCCGCGAACCGCTCCATCGGGGTCCTCGACGCGTCTCTCAGGAAGATCAACAAGCAGAGAGCGGACTTGGGCGCCTACCAGAACCGGCTCGAGCACGCCATCAGGGGCATCGACATCGGAGCGGAGAACACCCAGGCCGCCGAGAGCCGCATCCGCGACGCGGACATGGCTCACGAGATGGTCGCCTACACCAAGAACCAGGTTCTCGCGCAGTCCGGAACGGCCATGCTCGCGCAGGCCAATCAGAAAACCCAGCAAGTGCTTCAGCTTCTCCAGTAAGGGAGCAAGCAGCGCGCGGCCGCGTGAAGCGCGGCGGACGGAGAGAGCGACGCGCCATCGCGTCTCCGCGCCGCCGCGCGCTTTTTTTTATGGACCCTTCGATCTGACGGAGCGAGGAGAGGCCGGCTGACTGGCGCTCGCCGGCGATAGCAGGCGAGCGCTTGCGGCCTTCAGTCCAGCGGCACTCTCCCGCGGAGCGATCGCGCGAGCGTGAGCTTGTCCGCGTACTCGAGATCCCCTCCCACCGGAATCCCCGAAGCCAGCCTCGTCACCGCCGCCCCGGAGTCCTTGAGCGCCCGCTTGAGGTAGAGCGCCGTGGTGTCGCCCTCCACCGTGGGGTTGGTGGCTATGATGACCTCCCGGACGCCTCCCGCGGCGATCCGCTCGAGGAGGGGGCCGAAGCTCAGCTTCTCCGGGCCCATGCCGTCGAGCGGCGAGATGACGCCGCCCAGCACGTGGTAGAGGCCCGAATACTCCCGGGCCGCCTCGATGGTGAGGACGTCCTGCGGCTGCTCCACCACGCAGACGAGTCCGCGGTCGCGCGCGGGATTCGAACAGACGGGGCAGGGATCGGATTCGGTGTAGGAACCGCAGATCGAGCAAAGGCGGATGTCCTCCTTGAGGGACCTGATCCGCCCAGAGAGCCGTTCGTTGAAGGATTGATCCTGCTTGAGGAGATGGCATGCCATCCTCGACGCGCTCTTCTTCCCCACCCCGGGGAGCCGGGAGAGGAGGCTGACGAGGTCGTCGAGGGCGGTCATGCGGATCCGGGCGCGCCCGGCATCCCGGGGAAGCCGCCCATGCCCGCCGCGGCTCCGGCCTCCCGCGCGACGGCCTCCTGGGCCTTGGCCTGCGCGTCCCTCAGCGCCGAGAGCACGAGGTCCGAGAGAAGGGCGAGGTCGGGACCGGATCCGTCCTCCGCGGGAACGAGGGCCTCGGGGGCGATCCTGACGCTCTGGGCCTCGAAGCGCCCGTTCAGCTCGATCTCCACCATGCCGCCGCCCGAGGAGCCCGCGATCCTGAGGTTCCCGAGTCGCGCCTGGACGTCGGCCATGCGACGTTGGAGCTCCTGCGCGTTCTTGAGGAGCTCGAGGGGATTGAAGTTCACGCCCGGCCTCCGGCCTCGCGCTCTCCGACCACGGAGCCCTTGAACATGCGCTCGAGGGCCTTCACGGGATCGACCGACTCGCCCGATCCGCCGTCGGCGGGATCGTCTTCCGCGGCTCGCGCGGCGGCCGGGGCTTCCGCCTGCCTGGGCCCCTGGCTGGAACGGAATTCCAGTTCCCATGTACGCCCCGCGACCGCGGTCAGCTTGTCCGATATCGCGCGGGCGTCCTGTCCCACGATGTCCGCCTCCCAGCGCGAGGCGAAGGGGATGACGAGCTTGTCGCCCTCGATGAACCAGGGCGTCGATTTCTCCATGCCGGCCGCGAGCATCACCCGCGTCTTCCGGAACGATTGGATGAGGGCGCTCCTGAGCGCCGCGAGGTCGACGGAGCCATCGGGGGAGGCGGGGGGAGGTTCGGGCTTCGAAAGCGCCTCCGGCGGGACGGCGCCATCCGCGCCCTGGAGCGGGGCGGAGCCATCCGCGCTTCGGCGCGGGGCGGAGCCATCCGCGCTTCGGCGCGGGGCGGAGCCATCACGCTCGGCGGGCGCCTGCGCCGCCGAACCCGCCTGAGCGCCCGCGGACGCGGCGGCGGCCTGGGCGGAAGCGCCGCCCTGGAGGGCCGCCTTGAGCGCCGCGATCTCCGCGCGAGCGCGGGCCGGGCCCACGGACGCCGAGAGCCCGGAGAGGCGGGACACGGCGAGCTCGACCTCGTAGCGCGGATTCACCGAATAGCGGAGGCTCCTATGGAGCTCCAGGCAGAGCGAGAGCCCCCGCTCGAGCTGTTCGCGGTCGAGCGCGCCGAGGACCGCCGCGGAGAACCGATCCGAGGGGTACCCCAGCGTCCCGTCGCGCTTCACGCCGGCCTTGATGAGGAGGAGGCCGCGCAGGTACTCGGCGAGGCCGTGGCAGATCCGCTCCGCCGAGATGCCGCGCCCGAGAAGCTCGTCGAGGGCCGCGAAGGCGTCCTCGGTCCTGCCCGCGGCGCAGGCCTCCATGAGGGCGTTGAGCTCGTCCAGCCCCATGACGCCGAGCTTCTCCTTGATGGCGGCGAGGGTGATCCTGTGCCCGGAGAAGGCGAGGGCCTGGTCCAGGAGGGTGTAGGCGTCGCGGATGGAGCCCGTGGATTCCTTGGCGATCCAGAAGAGCGCGTCCGGCTCGGCTTCCGCGCCGTTCTCCCTCACCGCGTCCGCGAGGAGGCCTCGGACGGTCTCCGGCGGCACGAGGCGGAAGTTGAACTGCTGGCAGCGCGAGCGGATGGTGGCGGGCACCTTGTGGAGCTCCGTGGTGGCGAAGATGAACACGACGTAGGGGGGCGGCTCCTCGATGGTCTTGAGGAGGGCGTTGAAGGCCGAATTGGAGAGCATGTGGACTTCGTCGATGATGTAGACCTTGTACCGCCCCGCGTTCGGCGGGAAGAGGACCTCGTCCCGGATCTGCCGCACGTTGTCCACGGAGGTGTTGGAGGCGCCGTCGATCTCGATCACGTCCAGGGAAGCGCCCCGGGCGATCTCGAGGCAGGAGTCGCACTTCCCGCAGGGTTCGGCGCTCGGGCCCTCCTTGCAGTTGATCGCCTTCGCGAGGATGCGCGCCGTCGAGGTCTTGCCGCAGCCCCGCGGCCCCGAGAAGAGGTAGGCGTGCGCGATCGCGCCCGAGGCGACTGAGCGCTTGAGCGTTGAAGAAACGAATTCCTGCCCCGCCAGCTGGTCGAAGCCCTGGGGGCGGCGCCGGTTGGCGGTGACTTCGTATGCCATGGGAGGATAATAGCCGATAGGCCCTCCGGAGGCAACGCGTCCCGGCTCCGCCGCGCCTTAAAGGGCCCCCGCCCCTCCTGGCGCTAGCCCTTCGCGAAGCGCTCCACGATGGCGAGGAGGGACTGGGCGTCGGTAGCCTGGGCGCTCGCCCGGGAGCGGACGTCCGCCACGAGGCGCCTGAGCCGCTCGATCCCCGTCCGCGTCGACTCGGAGGCGCCGGCGGTGCGCTCCGCGGCCGTCGCGAAGGACGCCACAGCCTCCGCGATGCCTCCGAGGCCGGCCTGGATGCCGCGCGACGCCTCCCCCACACTCGCCGAGGAGGATTTGATGCCGTCCATGCCGACGAGCATCCGCGAAGTCTCGGCCTTCCGCTCGCCCAGCATGCCCGCGGCGCGCGAGGACCGCTCGGAGATCGAGCGTATGCCCGCGATCATCGCGGCGACCTCGGCCCTGAGGGATTCCATGAGCCTCGAGCTCTCGTCCGTGTGGGAGCCTACCTCGGACATGCGGGCCTCCATGTACGCCGCGCCCTCGGCCGATCGCTCGGCGAGCGCCCGAATCTCGCCGGCCACCACGGCGAAGCCCTTCCCCAGCTCGCCCGCGTGCGCGGCCTCGATGGACGCGTTGAGCGAGATGAGGTTGACCCGCCCCGCGATGTCCGAGACGTCGCGCGCCTGCTCCACGGCCTTCCCGTTAGCGGTCCTGAGCCGCTCCATCGCGGAGAAGGACTCCTCGAGGAGCTCGCCGCTCCGCTTGGCCATGTCCGAAAGCTCGGCGGCGCTCGACATGACCGTCTCCACTTCCCCGATGCTCGAAGCCACGGAGTCCATCACGCGCGCGGCGATGGCCGCGGTCTCTCCGGCCTGCGCGGCTTGGCTCACCACGGAATCGAGCGTCCTCTCGGCCTCCGCGGCCGCGTCGCCCGCGCGCTTGGACGTCTCCTGCGAGGAGCCGCGGATTCCGCCTATCTCGGCGAGGATCCCGCGAAGCGCCTCCTCGAAGCCCGCGATGCCTTCCTCGCTTTCCTTGGCGGCGGCCTCGAGCCTCCTCGCGGCCTCGAGGCTCCCCGTCGCCACCTCGCGCACCGACGCCATGTCCCCCGACAGCGAATCCAGGAAGTCGTTCACCGCCTCGATGGCCTCGCCCGTCTCGTCGTAAGTCAGGACCGGGATCCGGTGCGAGAGGTCCCCGCCCGATCCCGCGAGCAGCCGGACGCTCTCCCTGAGGCTCGCGAGCTGGCCGCGGAACTGCGTCCGCGCGAGCCTCAGCATGACGACGATGAGCGCCATGAAGGCCGCCGAGATGACGCCCGCGGCCCAGTAGAAGGAGGCGTGCCTCCCCGATCCGGGATTCCCCTCCATGAAGAAGACCGATGCGAATGCGAGGAAGGCGGTGAGCGAGACCACGCCCCCGGAGAGGATGAAGGTCTCCTTCCAGCGCTCGAAGCTGTCCGCGCGCCCCCGGGCGACGGAAGCGGTCGCGAGCGCGACGCGCCCCTTCATGAGGAGGGCGTTCTGGGCGAGCGCGGTCATCATGCCCGCGAGGAGCCCCGTGCTCGTGCAGACGATGAGGGACCAGGCGTAGGGGACGCCGCCGGGGCTCTTGAACCGGTAAATGGCGTAGAACGTGGTGGTCCCGATGAACCACGAGACCATGTGCGTGATGATGAGCGCCCACGGCGCGGCCGAGAGGGCCTTCCTCGCCGCGGCCGCTCGAACGTCGCCTTCACCCCCCGTCTCCGCGCCGGAGGACAGGAAGGCGAAGAGCGGCCTCAGGATGGCGAGAAGCACGAGCCAGGCGATGAAGGCGAAGACGACCATGAGGGCGAGGATGTCCGGCTCGATCGCGCCGGCGAGGCGCTTGAGGACGGAATCCCGGTTATAAGGATTGAAGAGCTGTGTGAAGGCCTCGCGGCCGATGCCCATGACGAGGGGTATGCCGAGGTTGATGGCCAGTATGGCCGCCTTCAGGCGCTTGAGGGAGCGATGATCCATACGGGAAAGTATACGGAAAGGCGACGGGTATTCCAGGGGTTCCATGCGATGAAGGATACGAAAGGCCCCGTTCGCGCATGAAGCCAGGCTTACCGCGACACAGCGCCCGATCGCTTACCGATGCTTCCTTCCGGACCTGTCGGATTTAGGCGGCGAGCTCTAGCGCGGGGCCTGGCTTCAAACGCGGGCGGGATACGGAGAGAGAGGGATTCGAACCCTCGGTACCCTTACGAGTACACACGACTTCCAA
>CAYNQK010000148.1:0-5143 GCA_964399285.1 uncultured Spirochaetales bacterium
TCTCCCTCAAGCCAGTCCCTCCCCGCCCGCTCCCCTCACCGCCGCCTTTCGCGCTTCCTTTTCCGCGTGGACCGAAGCCAGGGCGAAAAGCGCGAGGACGAGGGCGCCCCCGAAAATCCTGAACCCCCTTGCGGCGAGGCCCTCCCCGAAGCGGATCGCGCCCGCGACGTTCCCCGCGAGAACGAGGGCGATCACGGGCAGGGTGAGGACGAGGAGGCCGCGCCGCTCCAGCGGACGCGCGAGCCCCCACGCGAGGAGGGCCGTCCACCCCGCCATGAGCGCGAAAGCGACCGCCCGCGCTTGGACCGAGGCCGGGTCCGCTCCGCCCGCGATCGCCTTGAAGAACCCGATCGCGAGGAGGACGGCCTCCGCGCCGTCCACCGCGATCCCGAGCGCGTACGCGCCTTTCACGAAATGCCTTCCATCGTGCGCCATTCAGGCTCCTTTCTCGTTCGACGGGCCTAGGCTAGACTGTGAAGCCGTAGACGGGTCAAGGAGAAATTGATGGGAAAACCGGGAGCGGTCATGATCTCGGAAGCGGCCGCCAGATTCGGCCTCTCGCGCGCCACCCTCCTCTATTACGACAGGATCGGCGCCTGCCGGCCGTCCTCGCGGAGCCCGGCGGGGTACCGGGCCTACGGCGAGGAGGACCTCGCCCGTCTCGCCGTCGTCGCGGAGCTCAGGAGGTCCGGCGTCCCGCTCAAGCGGATCGCGCGGGCTGCGCGTCGCGGCGGCGCGGCGCTCGCCGGCGTCCTCCTCGCGCGGCTCGGCGAGATGAACGAGGAGATCGAGGACCTCCGGAGGCGGCAGGAAGAGGCCCTCGTCTCGCTCGAACGGATCGCCTCGGAGGCGGAGCTCGGGAGCGGCGACATGGAGGAGGTCCTCGCGGAAGCGGAGATAGAGGCGAAGCGGCGCGTCCCCTGGCACGACAGGTTCCGGGAGGTGTCGCCGCTTACGCACGCGAAACTCATGGCCTTCCTCAGGGAGCGCGCCGGGGAACGCGGAGGCGAGCTGGAGCGGCTTTTTTGCGACGAGGCCCGCTAGGCCCCCGCCCCTCCCCGCTCCGACAGGACCGAGGCTATGGATTCGTCCAGCAAGGCCTTGATGTCCGAGTGCTCGTACTCGCCGCGAGCGAAGAGGCGGGGCAGGTTCTCGAAGACCTTCTCGTTGGTCTTGTAGAGGAGATCGGCGATTACCTCCTCGAGGTCCTCCCGCGTGGCCGGACGATCCGCGCCGCGCGAGCGCATCGCGGCGTCGAGCGCGGGAAGGAGCCCGTCGTAGTCGATGTGCCCCTCGCGGATGTCGTAGGCGAAGACGAGCCTGCCCTGGGTCCGACCGGAAATCTTCATCCTCGGCATGAACGCCTCCTTATGAACGCCGCGGAAACGCGTCGCGGGAACGCTTCGAGTATTCCGACAACCAGCTAGCAGGGTATTGAAAAAGGCTATGGAGCCTTTTTCAATACTACCTTACTGTCGTAATTACGCAGAGAACCGTTAGGTTCTCGAGTAATTGCGAAGCAGGTTGTTGGAATGCTTCGAGTATTCCGACAACCTGCTAAAGGACGCGCGCGAGGAACTCCCGGGTTCGCGCCTCGCGCGGACGGTCGAAGATCTCGTTGGGAGGGCCCTCCTCGACGATCTTCCCGCCGTCCATGAACACGATGCGGTCCCCGACGTCGCGCGCGAAGCCCATCTCGTGGCTCACGACCATCATGGTCATCCCCCCGATGGCGAGGTCCTTCATCACGAGGAGGACCTCCCCCACCATCTCCGGGTCCAGGGCGCTCGTGGGCTCGTCGAAGAGCATCACCTTGGGGCGCATGGCCAGGGCCCGCGCTATGGCGACGCGCTGCTGCTGGCCGCCCGAGAGGCTGTCGGGGAAGGAGAACGCCTTCTCCGAGAGCCCCACCTTCTCGAGGAGCTCCCGGGCGCGGGAGACGGCCTCCGCGCGGGGGAGCTTGCGCACGATCGTCGGCGCGAGGGCCACGTTGTCCAGGACGCTCATGTGCGGGAAAGAGGTTGAAGGACTGGAAGACCATGCCCGCCTCCTCCCTGATGGCGCGGATGTCCGCGTCGGGATCGGTCACGGAATCCCCGTCGATCCAGATCCCGCCCTCGGTGGCCTCCTCCAAGCGGTTCACGCAGCGGAGGAGCGTGCTCTTTCCCGAGCCCGAGGGCCCGATGATGATCACCACCTCCCGCTCCATGACCGTGAGATCGATGCCCCTGAGGACGTGGTTGTCCCCGAAGCGCTTGTGGAGCCCGCTGACGCGGACCATCTCCCTGCGGGGAGCCGCGGAGGCGGCGGGGACGTCACTCATGGGAAGGCGCCTCCTTGGGCCTCGCGTGGAGTTTATGCTCCATGATCCTCACGAGGAGGCTGAAGAAGAGGGTGAGGACGAGGTAGACGAGGGCGATCACGGTGAAGGTCTCGAAGTAGTTGTACCGCACCGAGGCGTACTCGCGCCCCGCGCGGAAGATGTCCCGCACCGCCAGGATGGACACGAGCGAGGAATCCTTGAGGAGGGCGATGAATTCGTTCCCGATGGGCGGCAGCACGATCTTCACCGTCTGGGGGAGGATGATGCGCGCGAGGGCCTGGGGGCGCGAGAGCCCGAGCGCGATGGCCGCCTCCATCTGCCCCTTGGGGATGGCCTGGAAGCCCGCCCTGAATATCTCCCCGAGGTAGGCCGCGTAGCAGACGGCCATGCCCGTCACGGCGGCGGTGATGTCGCTCACGCGGACGATCACCGCTAGGGCGTAATAGATGTAGAAGAGCTGCACGAGGAGGGGGATGCCCCTGATGATCTCCGTGTAGACGCTCGCGATCTGGTTGAGCGCGGGGTTCCGCGAGATCCTTCCCAGGCCCACGATCAGCCCCAGGAGAAGCGCGAAGAATATGGAGAGGGCGGTCACGAGGAAGGTGTTGAAGAGCCCCTGCTCAAGGATGGGCTTCCCCGGCACCCAGAGGGCGCCGAGGATGGCGCGGTAGGTGGCCCCGTTCGGGAGGAAGGGGAAGCGCGCCCTCATCCCGGCCGGGAATCCCAGGACCAGGACGAGGAGCGCCGCGATGGCGCCGAAGAAGGAGATGGCCCAGGAGAGGTACTCCGAGGCCGATCCCTTGGGCGGGACGAGGACGCCGTCGGTGAGGCGCTCCCTCGTCCGCGGCTTCTCTAGCGGAGCCACTTGTCCTCGAGGGTCCCGATGGTGCCGTCGGCCTTGAGGTCGGCGAGCGCCTTGTTGATCCTCTTGAGAAGGGCCTCGTTCCCCTTGGAGAGGGCGATCCCGTAGAATTCCTCGGTGAAGGGCTTGCCGACGATCTTGAGCGAGCCCTTGTACTTCTCGTTCTGGAGGACGAAGTCCGCGGCGATGGGGGTGTCCGCCACCACGCCGTCGATGCGGCCGGAGTAGAGGGCCTCCACGGCGAGGCCGAGCTCGTCGAAGTTCTTGAGCTCGACGCCTTCGGCCTTCTCGATCTCCTTGGCGCCGGTGGTGCCGGTCTGCGCGCCGACCTTCTTGCCCTTCATGTCCGCGAGGGTCTCCACCCCAGCGGTCTCGTTCTTCACGAAGAGGACCTGGCCCGCGTTGATGTAGGGATCGGAGAAGTCCATGGTCTCCTTGCGCTCCTCGGTGATGGTCACGGAGGAGATGACCGCGTCGTATTTCTTTGCGGCGAGGCCGCCGAAGATGCCGTCCCAGGCCTGGTTCTTGATCTCGAGCTCGAAGCCCGCCTTCTTGGCGACAGCCTTGATGAGGTCGACGTCGAAGCCGACGATATCCTGGTCGGCGGTCACGAACTCCATGGGGGGCCAGGTGGCGTCGGTGGCGACGATGATCTTCTTGGAGACGGGCGAGCAGGCCGCGAGCAGGGCGGCCGCGACGATCACGACGAGAGCGATCTTCCTCATGGGATCTCCTCCTTGGCCCCGGCGGGCCGGAACGCGCGTTGTCGGATACTCTAGACTCCGCCGGGCTCGTTGTCAACGAATCCCGCCGCCCGAGCGCTTAGGCGGCGGCCCGGCGGGCGCCCCTGCCGTCGCGATCCGCCGAGGAGGCCTTGCGCATCCCGGGCGACTCTGATAAGGTGCGCTATGGAAACCCGCGACATTTTCCTCAACATCTCGCCCCTGGACCATCGATACTACCTTTCCGAACGCGCCCTCTTCGACGAACTCGCGAAATACGTCTCCGAATCCGCTTCCATCGGGTTCTGCGCCAAGGCCGAGGCGGCCCTCGTGAAGGCCCATCTCTCCGCCCGCGGCCTCCTCGACGCGAAACGCGAAGCGGCCGTCGACGCCATTGAGGCGGCGGTGGATCCCGCGGAGGTCTACGCCGAGGAGGAAAAGACCAAGCACAATATCCGCGCGCTCGTGAACGTGATGAAAAAGAAGGCGGGCGCCGAGCTCTCCCCCTACGTGCACTTAGGCGCCACCTCCGTGGACATCCTGGATACCGCCCATTCGATGAAGCTCGCCGCTGTGACGCGGTCGGTCGTCCTCCCTCTCGTCGCGGACGTGGTCGAGAAGCTCGCCGAGATCGCGGGGGCGGAGGCTGACACCCCGCAGGTGGGCCGCACGCACGGCCAGCACGCCGTGCCCATCACCTTCGGCTTCGCCATGGCGGAGTACGTCGCGAGGCTCGGGAAGAGCGCCCTCAGGATCGAGGAGCTCGCGGGCGACCTCCGCGGCAAGCTCTCGGGCGCCACCGGCTCGTACAACGCCCTCTCCATGAGCTACGCGGACCCCGAGGCGGTGGAGAAGGACTACCTCTCGCGCCTCGGCCTCGCGCCCTCGGAGCACGCCACGCAGCTCGTGGAGCCCGAGCACGCGCTCCGCCTCCTCCTCGAGATGAACGTCGCGTTCGGCGTCATCGCCAACCTCGCGGACGACCTCCGGAACCTCCAGCGCACGGAGATCGACGAGGTCCGCGAGTCCTTCGGCGCCGACCAGGTGGGCTCGTCCACCATGCCGCAGAAGCGCAATCCCTGGAATTCCGAGCACGTGAAGAGCCTCTGGAAGGCCTTCGCGCCCCGCGCGGTCAGCTTCTTCATGGACCAGATATCCGAGCACCAGCGGGACCTCACCACCTCCGCGAGCCAGCGCTTCGTCGCCGACTACGTCGCGGGCTTCTGCGCCGCGGCG
>CAYNQK010000149.1:0-5128 GCA_964399285.1 uncultured Spirochaetales bacterium
CGCCCGGGGCCGGGGCGGGGCGCGTCGCCCATGGAATGGGAGGCTCGTGCTACAATGCGTTCGACGGAGGTACTCATGAGGGCGAGAAACGACGGACCCGTGATTCCCTTGATCGCCGCCGCGGCCTTCATCGCCCTGGCCGGTTGCCAGGGGCTCGCCCGCGGCGAACGCGAGACGATCGGCGGCGACGCGAAGACGATCGCGCCCGAACCCGCGAAGCTCGTCGTATGGTCTTTCAGCAACGAGGTGAAAGAGGGCATCGGCGAGTACCGGTCAGGGCCGAGCGCTCGGACGCCGAATACGGCGATCGACTTCCAACTCGTGGCGAACGACGCGTATGAATCGCGCCTCCGCGACGCGCTCGTTTCGGGCGAAGCCGCCCCGGATGTATTCATGCTCGATTCCGTGTACTTAAAGAAGTTCGTCGAATCGGGCTATTTGGCCGAATTGCGCCTCCCTCCCGGATCGCTATTCGCGCGCTTCGCCATCGAGGCCGCCACCGACCGCTCGGGCAGGATCGTCGCGCTTCCGTTCAGGCAGGATCCCGGCGCCTTTTTCTATCGTAGGTCGATCGCGGAGCAATACCTGGGTTCGGGCGACCCCGCGATCATCGGCCGGATGCTCGCCGATATCCCCTCGTTCATGGCGACGGCTCGGAAACTCGGACGCGAATCCCGCGGGAAGGCCGTCATCGTGGCGGCATTGGGAGATCTATTCCAGGTGTTCAAGTGCGGGAGGAAATCCGCGTGGATCGAGGACGGACGGCTCGTCATCGATCCGCTCATGGTCGAATGCCTCAAGGCCTGCGGCGAGCTCCGCGAGGCCGGGCTGGACGGCGGGCAGCGGAAATGGACCCCCGGATGGTTCGCTGGCATGAGCGGATCCCTCCGGAACGGGAACGGAGATTCCATCGAAGTTCTCGGATATTTCTTTCCGCCCTGGGGCCTCGAATACGTGCTCAAGTCGATGTCGGGGGACCCGTCCTCAGGCGATTGGGCCATGGCTCCGGCGCCTATCCCGTACCATTGGGGCGGCTTGTGGCTCGCCGTGCGGAAAGGCGCACCTGGCGAGGTCGCGGCACGGAGGCTCGTGGAATACCTATGCGCGGACGAGGCGCTCCTCGCGAAGAGGGCTTTGAAGCAACGGGGTGAGATGGTCGCGGATATCAGGGTGGCGGAGGCTATACAGGGCGAGTTCTCCGATCCCTTCTTGGCCGGACAGAATTCCTACACTGAATTCCTCAAGATATCGCCGACGGTACGAGCGACGGATCTCTCGCCGCATGACGACGTGATCGATAGCCTATTCGAGCAAGCCATGGAGGAATACGCGGCGGGTGGATCGACCCTCGCTCGCGCGATCGCAGATTTCAAGGCCGCTGTGAAGCGGAAGCTGCCCTCGGTCGCCGTGGAATGAGGACAAGATTTAGGCGGTCCATTGTTGGCTTGCGCGGAATTTGCTATCATGGTCCCGGAGGAACGCATGAGGAAGACAATCAATAAATCGAGCATGCTCGCCGTCGCGGCTTTGGTCGCCGCGATCCTGGCCTCGCCGGGCGCCGTCGCGCAAGCGGGTAAGCGGAAACCCGCGCGGGTCAGCATCTGGTCCTACACCAAGGAAATATCGGAACTGCTCGACGAGTACAAGAAACTAGCCGCCATCGACGATTCCAAGGTCCAATTCGAAGTCATCCTGATCGACAACAAGGAATACCAGTCGAAGCTCGACGCCGCGTTCCGGTCCAAGAAAGGCGGTCCCGACGTCTTCGTCCTCGAGGCCGCCTATCTCGGCAAGTACGTAGAATCGGGGAAGCTCGCCGACCTGTCCTCCCTCGCGTCCTCCGCGTCGGATTCCTTCCCCTACCTCCTCGAGGCTGGTACGGACCTCGGCGGTACTCTCCGCGCTCTCTCCTATCTCGCCGCTCCGGGGGGGTTCTACTATCGCCGGTCGCTCGCGAAGAAGTATTTCGGCACCGACGATCCCGCGGCCGTCCAAGAACGTCTCGCGAACCCCGCCGCCTTCCTGGAAGCGGCCCGCGAGCTTAAGCGCGCCTCGGAAGGGAAGGTCGCCATGATCTGCTCGACGGAGGAGCTTTTCGAACCGTTCATGAGCGCCCGCGACGCTGGTTGGCTCGAGGGCGACAAGGTCTTCGTCGATCCCATGGCCATCGAGCTAGTGCGGCTCACCAAGGCCTTCCGCGACGAGGCCCTCGATCCGAGGTTCCCCATGTGGTCCGCGCAATGGTTCCAGGGCATGCAAGGATCCGTCTTCGGGACCAAGAACCGGAGCTTCGACGTCTTCGGATACTTCCTGCCGACCTGGGGCCTCGAATACGTTCTGAAGCGGAACGCCAGGAACAACTTGGGCTCGGATACGCGCGGGGACTGGGGCCTCGTCCGGGGGCCTGTTCCGTATTCCTGGGGCGGGACCTGGCTCGCTGCCTCCGGAGGGGAGGGCGCGGACGCGGTCGAGTCGCTTAAGTTCATCAAATACTGCTGCACCAACGAGGAAATCCTGAAGGCCTGGGCCAAGGAGACCGGGGACCTCGTCTCCAGCGCGGAGGTCGCCGAGGAGATCATGGGCGGCTATTCCGAACCCTTCCTCGGCGGGCAGAACCACTACGCCGCCTTCGTGGAATGCGCGCGCGGCGTCAAGGGCAAGAACCTGAGCCCGTGGGACGAGGAGATCGATGCCGTATGGCGGGACCTCATGAAGAAATTCCTCCTCGGGAAGCAGAGCGAGGAAACTTTCATCCAGGAATTCAAGCTCGAGCTCACGAGGACTAACCGGACCGCGCCGCGCGGCATCGACGTCCGCTGATCGGATCGCGCCCGTTCCGGCCGGAGGCGCCGTCCTTGCGGCGCCCCCGGCCAGCGTGATAGAGTAGCCCCCGTGTTCCTGAAAACCCTCGAAATACACGGCTTCAAGTCCTTCGCGGACCGCACCCTCATAGAGTTCGCCCCCGGGATCACCGCCCTCCTCGGGCCCAACGGCTGCGGCAAGTCCAACGTCGTGGACGCCATCAAGTGGGTCCTCGGCGAGCAGTCGGCCAAGAGCCTCCGCGCGGAGAAGATGGAGGACGTGATCTTCAACGGGACGGAGGCGCGGAAGGCCCTCGGCATGGCCGAGGTGAGCCTCACGGTCTCCAACGAGAACGGGCTCCTCAACCTGGACATGTCCGAGGTCTGCATCAAGCGGCGCCTCTACCGCTCGGGCGAGTCCGAGTACTTCATCAACAACAACGCGGTCCGGCTCAAGGAGATCAGGGAGCTCTTCTGGGACACGGGCGTGGGGAAGTCCGCGTATTCCGTGATGGAGCAGGGGAAGATCGACCAGATCCTCTCCTCGCGCCCGGAGGAGCGCCGCTACCTCTTCGAGGAGGCCGCGGGCATCACGCGGCACAAGATCAGGTCGCGCGAGGCGGAGTCCAAGCTCCAGCACACCGAGGACAACATGCGCCAGGTGGAGCTCCTCCTCGCCGAGGTGAAGCGCTCCTACGACAGCCTCAAGGTCCAGTGCGAGAAGACCCTCCGCTACCGCGGCCTCAAGGACGAGTGCTTCTCCCTTGAGCTGGACGCCGGCCTCCTCAGGCTCCGCAACTTCGTGCAGGAGCTGGACCGGAGGCAGGCCAACCTCGCCAAGGTGGAATCCGGCAGGGACGCGGTGCGCGCGGAGATCGACGCCCTCAACAAGGGCCTGGAGGAGAGCCTCGACTTCGTCAATTCCCTCGAGGCCCGCGTCTCCGAGGCCCAGAAGACCGTGTACGGCCTCGCGGTGGAGCGCGCCGCCAAGGAGCGCCACCGGAAGTCCATCCAGGAGCGGATCCAGGAGGCCAAGGAGAAGATCGACCAGAGCGCCCTCAAGCTCTCCTCCGCCAAAGAGCGCCACGCTGACCTCCTCGAGGACCGGGACGCCAAGGAGGCGTCGCTCCGAGACCTCCGCGTCCGCATCGTGGAGACGGAGAAGAACGCCCAGGGCTTCGAGGAGCGCATCAAGGAGGCCGGCGAGCGGATCAAGCGCAACGACGAGGAGGCCGCGGCGCAGGAAGAGCGCATCCGCTCCCTCGAGGCCGGGGAGGCCGCCCAGCGCGTCGAGCTCGAGGCCATCACGGACGACATCGTCGCCGAGCTCGACTCCCGCCTCCGCGACTCGGGCTACTCGAGCGCCGAGCGCCGCGCCGCGGAGGCCGCCCTCGAGGAGAGCCTCGCGGGCCTCATCGTCCTCCTCCAGGGGAAGAGCGGGCTCCTCGGGGACTTCCTCCGCTCTCCCTCGGAAAGCGACGCCCTCCCGCTCCTCGAGCGCGCCCGCGACGCCGTGGCCGAGGCCCTCGATCGCGCCGGCAAGGTGAAGGAGAGCTTCATAGCCTATAAGCGCACGAGCCCATCCTTCCTGGACGACTTCCTCTCCCCCGAGGGCATCATCACCCGGAAGCGCGCCATCGATTCCGCCATCCAGGCCCTCAAGTTCGACATGGAGACCGCGCGGGCGAGGATCCGCGAGGCCGACGAGGAGAACCGCGGCCTCCAGGAGAAGATCGAGGAGTACCGCGCCACCCTGGAGGACCTCCGCCTGAACCTCGTGCGCGCGCGCACGCAGGTTGCCGGGGAGGAAGACGGGGTCAGGCTCCTCGACCGTGAGATCTCCGGCCAGGAGGCCCAGATCAGGGAGATCGAGGGCGAGATGGCCCTCGAGGACAAGCGCCTCAAGGATTCCCGCGACGAGCTCGAGGCGATGGACTCGGAGATCGCTGGCATCGACGCCAAGGGCAAGGACCTCACCGCCGAGCTCGAGAAACTCGAGAAGGACATCGCGAGCCGCAACTCCGACCTCTCCACCAGGCAGGACGACCTCAAGCGCCTCGTGCAGAAGCTGGGCGGCCTCCAGGACGAGCTCGAGCGGCTCCACCTGGACAAGGCCCAGACGGAGACGGAGATCCGCAACCTCAAGGAGAACTTCAAGGAGCAGCACTCGCGCGACCTCATGGAGTTCGAGGAGCGGATGTTCGAGATCCGCGAGCCCCTCGGGACCATCAAGGACAGGCTCCTCGAGAAGCGCCAGGCCCTCCGCGACCTCGGATCGGTCAACTTCATGGCCCCCGAGGAGTTCGCCGAGGTCAAGGAGCGCTACG
>CAYNQK010000150.1:0-5055 GCA_964399285.1 uncultured Spirochaetales bacterium
GCCCTTTCCCCCTTTTTATTTCTTCGAGTAAACCATAAGGCGATCCACCCCGCCCCCGTAGCCCGCCGTCCGCGAGAACGATGATGGAGACGCGTCCGCCTGCGAGAGCGAACGCCGAAATGACGCCGGCCTAATAGATAACGCTGGGGGTGCCGGGGGGAAGACAACGGTGAAAACCTGGAACCGTTTTCTTCCCCCCGGCAGGACCCCACGAAATATATCGAAGGCCGTCACGTTCCGAGAATCCGCTCACTTCTCCGTCATCGTCCACACGCCCGCCCACTCGGAGGGCGGCGACGCGATGAGCCGCTCGCACTGGGCGGCGTAGCGCGACGCGGCCGGGTCCTTTTCCGCGATGGTCCTGCAGGCGGCGAGGGGCGCGTCGCACTGAGCGTGGGTGTAGAGCGCGAGCGCATCGGCGAATGCGTCGAGGACGGGCTTCCGGGCGGCGAATTCGGCTTCGCGCATGGGCTCGTAGACAGTGACAGGAACTTTCTTCCCCACCACCGCGATGCGCGAAAGCTCCCGGCAGGCGATGCCCGAGCCCTCAGGGAGGAGCTTCAGGGTGTTCGCGGAGATCATGGTGTAGGTTCCGAACTGCTTGTTGACGCCCTCGAGGCGGGCGGCGAGGTTCACGGCGTCTCCCATCATGGTGTAGTCGAAGCGGGTCTTGGAGCCCATGTTCCCCACGACGGCGGGGCCGGAGTTGAGGCCCACGCGCATGAAGAGCTCCTTGCCCGTGCGCGCCTTCAGGGCGGGCCGCATCTCGGCGAGCTTCTCCTGGCAGCGGAGCCCGGCGCGGACGGCGCGGAGGGCGTGGTCGGGAAGGTCCAGGGGGGCGTTCCAGAAGGCGATGATGGCGTCGCCCTCGTACTTGTCCACGGTGCCGTGCTCGTCCTGGATGATGTCCGTCATGGCGGAGAGGTAGTCGTTGAGGACGGCGGTGAGCTCCTCGGGCGTGAGGACCTCGGAGAGGCTCGTGAAGCCCTGGATGTCGGAGAAGAACATGGAGAGCTCTCGCCGCTCGCCGCCCAGGTTGAGCCGCTCGGGATTGGCGATGAGCTGCTCGATGACGATGGGCGAGAGGTACTGCTTGAAGGCGCCCTTGATGAAGGCCTTCTGCTTGCCCTCGGTCGCGTAGTTGTAGATGACCGTTCCCGCGAGCGAGAAGAAGACGGCGATGGTCCCGGGCACGAGGGGGAAGGAGATCCCGCCCGAGTAGAGCGCGAAGGGGAGCCCCACGGGCAGGGCGAGGAGCAGGACGAAGGCGAGGGCCTTGGCCCAGGCCTTCTTGAGCGCGCGGAGGAGGATGGAGGAGCCGAGGCCCATCGCGAAGACCGCGAGGAGGGCGACGGCCGAGGGCGTCCCGCGGAGGAAGTCGCCGGAGAGGAGGTTGTCCAGGAATGTGGCGTGGATCTCCATCCCGGTGTAGTTCTTGCCCATGGGCGAGGGACGGAGGTCGTAGAGCCCGGCGGCGGTGAAGCCCAGGATCACGTACTTGCCCTTGAAGGCCTCGGGGGGCACGGCGAGCTCGGCGCCCTCCCCTTCCTCCATGCGCACCGCGCTCTGGATGACCGACCAGGCGTTGTACTTCTCGTGCGCGCCGGAAGGGCCCTTGAAGCGGAGGAGCGCCTGGCCCTCCGCGTCGAGCGGCACCGAGGCGTCCCCGACGGCGAGGCGCCCCTTGGCGGCCTTGACCGAGGCGCCCTCGTGGCCGAGGAGGTAGAGCGAGAGGCCGAAGGAGGGCGCGAGGGTCCCGTTCAGGTCGAAGACGGGGGAGACGCGGCGGAAGATGCCGTCGGGATCGGGATCGATGACGACGTTCCCGAGCGCCGCGTAGGAAGCGTCGATCTCCTCGAGGTTGAGGTAGGCGGATTTGCGCGCGATATTCGCGGCGTACGCCTTCGCGAAGCCAGGGTCGGCCGCGATGGCGGGGAGCTTGGATCCGTAGGCCGCGGGAAGGGCGGCGACGCCCTTGTCCGTCCGCGAGAGGTTGAGGACGCCGACGGCGCGGCCGGACTCCGCGAGGGCGGAAGCGAAGCGCTCGTCGTCCTCGACGCCGTACGACGATCCTTCCGTATAGTAGACGTCGAAGCCGACGGCCTCGGCCCCGCCAGCGGCGCAGTACCGGGCGATGTAGCCGTAGGCCTCGCGGGGCCAGGGCCAGGTCCAGCCGTTCTCCTCCGCCTGGTCCAGGCTGTACTGGTCCAGCATGACGAGGACGATCTCCGGGCTCGGCTTCCGCGACGGGGCGAGGGCCTTGGCGCGGAGGTCGAAGGACCAGCCCTCCAGGCTCGATACGGCCCCGGTCAGCCAGAGCCCCGCGGCGAGCGCGGAGCAGCCCAGGCCCACGAGGCAGAACTTGAGGAATCGGAGGACGGGGCTCCTCCGCGCGGGGGCCGCCATCAGGCGTTCTTGAGCGCGGCGGCGTACCGGTCGGACCGGGCCTTCGTGGGCGCCGGGACCTTCGCGGGCGCGGCGTCGAGCGCGGCCTTCACCGCCTTGATCCTGTCCGCGGGCTTAGGATGCGTCTTGGAGAAGTCCTTGGCCGCGGGATCGAGCTTCTTCTCCATGGCCGCGAGGACGCGCTCGAGGGCGCGCGGGTCGTAGCCGGCCCTGGCGAGGAGGGCGACGGCCTTGGCGTCGGCGTCGTACTCCGCGCTCTTGGAGTAGCCGTTCACGATCATGGTCTTGGTGATGTCCCCGATGGTGTCCGTGAAGGCGCCGGTGACCTCCTTGAGCTCGTCGCCGGCGAGGGCCTCGCCCGCCTTCGATGCCACCGTGCCGAGGGCCTTCCCGAAACGGGCCGACTTGATGGACTTGAGCCCGTGCCGCTCGGTGATGTGGCAGATCTCGTGGGCCAGGATCGCCGCAAGCTCGTCCTCGCTCGTCGTGAGCCTGAGGAGGCCGCGGGAGACCGTGACGAGGCCCGAGGGCGTGGCGAAGGCGTTGATCTCGTCGCTGTCCAGGGCGACGAAGCGATAGCCCCCGAAGATCTCGGGGCGCTCGGAGTAGAGGGCGAGGCCCTGCCCGAGCTTATTGAGGTAGGAATTGAGCGCCGCCCTGTCGTAGGGCTTGTACGAGGCGAAGACCTGGGCGCCCACGGCCCGGCCGATGTAGTACTCCTGCTCGGGCGTGATGGTCTCGAGCGCCTTCATGACGTCGGGCGCGGACTCGATGGCGGCCTTGAGGACCTTGCCCTCCGTGCCGCCCACCGCGTCTCCGATGGCTCCGGCGAAGGACTGGCACGAGGACGCGAGGAGGGCGATCGCCGCGACGGCGATGATCGGGTATTTCTTCATCGCTCACTCCTCCACGGCGAGTCCGCCTTCCCTGAGGAAGGCGACGCAGGCGTCGACGGGGAGCCCCATGCCCTCCGCCTTGTCCACCCATGCGTAGTCCACTTTCCCGCTCGCCTTGTACTCGTTCTCGACCTGCTTGTTGAATCCCTTGCCGGCGAGCGAGACCTCGGAGGAGTCCACGTCGCTCTTGGCCGTCCCCTGGCCTCCGCCGAGGACGATCCGCTTGGCGGAGAGCGCGCTCTTGTTCATCCAGCCCTCGGTCTTGCCGTCGGGGGCCTTCACGCGGAACCAGTCGCCCTTCGTCTCGAGGACGGTCACCTGGTCCCCGTACTTGAGGAGCTTTATCAGCTTGCTCCCGACGTTGCTTGCCTTGCTGAGGAGCCTCGCGTCCTTGATCTGGACGCTCATCATCTTGGGATTCGCCTTGGCCTGCGCCGCGAGGGGCAGGGCCAGGGCCGCTATCAGGACGGCGAGCGCCGCCGCGCGCGTTTTCATGGACATGTTTCATCTCCCCGCGGGACGAAGGCGTCCCGACTATCGTTACGGACTATTATAGCACTCCCGCGATGGATTGCGAGGGCCCCCGCGTTCCTTGACCGCCGCCCCGGCCCGTGCTAGCGTCGGCGTCATGGATGCCCGCACGGGACGGCGCGCCTTTTCGGCGCTCGCCGCCCTCGCCCTCGCCATGGCGGCCGCGCTCGCGGCGGCCGAGGAAGGGCGGATGCCGATGGAATTCGTCAACCTCTGGGTATCGGGGCCGGGCGCGGACGCGCTCTGGACCTTCCAGGGGGGCGACGCCTATTGGGGCGGGTCCGCGCGCTTCGACGCTCTGTACGCGCTCGACGCGGGCCGCGCGGACGCGACGCCCCGGGACAGGGGCAGGACCGAGGCGTACATCGTCGCGAGCCTCCTCGCGCGCGAGTACTTCCCCTCGAGCCGCGACGGCATGATCTTCCTCTACGGGGCGGGCTTCAACCTCGCCTTCGAGGGCCCCTCCGTCCTCGAGCGGGACTTCCTCATCCCCTATCTCGGGCTCGAAGCCTGCGGAATGACCGTGGAAGGGAGGGGGACGGGATTCGCCGCCCTCCCCGTCCTCGGCATCGCCGTCATCTCCAAGTCCCGCTTCTCCCTCGACCTCGAGGGGGCGCTCCTCCTGAGCTCGCTCTCGGTCTCGGACTTCCTCGGGATACGGGCCCGCCTCTCCTGCCTCTTCGCGTTCTAGCGGAAGAAGGCCTCGACCGCTGACGCCGCCCGCTTCCTCGCGGCCATCATCGCTTCCGGATCGTCGGACCAGCGCGTCGACGTCTTCACGATCGATTCCGCGATGATCCGCGCCTCCTCCGCTCCGCCGAGCCGTTCAAGAAGAGCGAGGTACTCGTAGTCCTCGAGCCCCTCGCGCAGGGCCTTGAGCCTCAGGCTCGCGAGCGGGACGTGGCGATCGAGGAGAGGCGCGCCGGGCGTACCGGGATATCCGGGCACGCCCGGATGCCCGGGGACGCCCGGGTACAGGAGGGCGCCGTCCCCGTTCGCGGGGAATTCGTAGAGGCCGCCCCAGGCCCCCGGTCCGCCGCGATCGGTCACGATGCGCCAGTAGTGGAAGCCCGTGAAGCCGTAGCGGCGCATGAGCCAGGGGATGGCCCGCGCGTGCTGGGCATCCGCGTCGATGAGGAGGCTCGGATAGTCGGCGAGGCCGGCGGTGTTGCAGGTGTCGCGCCTTGGCTCCTTCCCCGCCCGGCCCTGGGTCGCGGTGAGG
>CAYNQK010000151.1:0-4965 GCA_964399285.1 uncultured Spirochaetales bacterium
GACGGAGTTGGTAGCTCGCGTATAGGATCTGAGCGAGCGGTGCGACGGCTCGTAAAATCCCGATCCCTGGGCAGTCTCTTGGTAAAGCCAGAATCAGCAGCCAAGCCATCCGCCCTTCCTTGACGCGAATTCGGGCGATCGGGTATAAACGGATGTCGCCCTTCCGCCGCCTTCGCGGCCCCGCGACTCATGACAGGTAGCATCGGACGGAGGGTTTCCCGATCGTCCTTGAACGCTTCAGGAGGAACCAGTGGTTCGCATTAGGCTCAAGAAATTCGGCACCAAGATGAAGCCCTTCTACAGGATCGTCGTCATCGACAACCGCGCCCCGAGGGACGGCAGGACGATCGACGAAGTCGGCCTCTACCACCCTATCGAGAAGGGCGAGAAGCAGATCACGCTCGACGCCGACAAGATCAAGGCCTGGCTCTCCAAGGGCGCCCAGCCCACGGACACGGTCAGGGGCCTCCTCAACAAGCGGAACATCACCGTAAAATGAGGCGGTCCGTCCGCCTAGCGCGGACGGGGAGATGAGCATCATGGAAAAGGACCTCGTCGAATACATCGCCAAGAGCCTCGTGGACGATCCGACCCAGGTGACCGTCAACCAGGTGGAAGGCGAGAAGACCACTATCCTCGAGCTCCGCGTCGCCGCGGGCGACCTGGGCAAGGTCATCGGGAAGCAGGGCAGGATCGCCAAGGCGGTCAGGACCATACTCCTCGCCTCCTCGGCGAAATCGGGCAAGCAGGTCACGCTCAACATCCTTGATTGAGGACGGCGAGCTCAGCATAGGCGCGGTCAAGGCGGTCTTCGGCATCGAGGGCTACCTGGCCGTGTCCAGCCATTCCGGAGAATACGCGCATTACAGAGGCCTCGACCGGGTGATCCTCCTCCAAGGGGGGAAGCGCCGCGTCGCGTCCATCGAGTCCGTCCGCGAGACGGGACGTGGCATACTCGTCCGCTTCGCGGGCTTCGAGACGCCCGAGAAGGCGCGTACCCTCGTGGGCTCGGAAATCATCGTGCCGCGCGAGAAGGCCGCGCCGCTCGCCGAGGGCGAGTTCTACGCGACGGACGTCGCGGGCTGCGAGCTCGTCCTGGACGGGAAACCGGTCGCCAGGATCCTCTCCGTCGTGGAGGGCGGGCTTTACGACTTCTTCGAGTCCGAGCTATCGGACGGCAGAATAGTCCTCGTGCCCTTCTCCAAGGAATTCATCGGCGACGTGGACCTCGCGGGCCGGCGCGTGGAGCTCCTCCGCGACTGGATCCTCGAATGAAATTCACGGTGCTCACCCTCTTCCCGGAGATCCTCAGGGGCTTCTTCTCCTCCTCCATCATGGCCAAGGCCGTGGAGCGGGGACTCATGGACTATTCGCTCGTCGACGTCCGGGACTTCGCGACGGACAAGCACCGCAAGTGCGACGACGAGATCTACGGGGGCGGCCCGGGCATGCTCATGCTCCCCGGGCCCCTGGGGCGGGCCCTGGATTCCGTGGACGCCCTCTCCCCGGCCAAGCGGGTGATCTACCTCTCGCCCTCGGGGAAGCCCTTCACCCAGCGGATGGCCCGGGAATTCTCCCGGGAAGCGGAACTCGTCCTGGTCTGCGGCCGCTACGAGGGGGTGGACCAGCGGATCATCGATAAATACGTGGACGACGAGGTTTCCGTGGGGGACTACGTCCTGTCCTCGGGCGAGGTGGCCGCCCTGGCCGTGGTGGACTCAGTCTACCGGCTGGTGGAGGGTGTCATAACCGGGGAATCCCTGGAGGAGGAGAGCTTCACGGGGGGGCTCCTCGAGTACCCCCAGTATACACGCCCGGAAGTTTATGATAATCTCCGTGTCCCCGAGGTTTTGCTCTCGGGGCATCATGCGAACATAGAGCGCTGGCGACTCAGGATGCGCGTGGAGAAGACCCTGCGCGTCCGCCCGGAGCTCCTCGAGGACCCGGGGCTGCCCGAAGAAGTTCGGGCCCTGGCCAGGGAATTGCGATCCCAGGGGGATGGACATGGATATGCTGAGGTTGATGACCGCCGACCAGATCAAGGCCGATAAGCCCGCTTTCAAGGCCGGCGATACCGTGCGCGTGCACTTCAAGATCATCGAGGGCAAGACCGAGCGCGTTCAGGCCTACGAGGGCCTCGTGATCTGCTTCAAGAACGCCGGGATCGGCCGCACCTTCACCGTGCGCAAGAACTCCTACGGCGTGGGCGTGGAGCGCGTGTTCCCCGTCAATTCCCCGCGCGTGCAGAAGGTCGAGGTCCTCCGCCCCGGCAAGGTCCGCCGCGCCAAGCTCTACTACATCCGCGGCAAGGTCGGTAAGGCCTCCAAGGTCAAGGAGCTCATCCGCTCGCACAAGGCCGACGGCGCCGAGGCGCCCGCCGCCTCCGAATAGCCGCCCCGTACCGTGGACGTAGGCCCCCCTGATCCGACCGGTCGACCCGGCGGGACGGCGGGGGCCGCATCCCCGCTTCCGGCCCGCGGCGCCCCCTCGGCTTCCGCCGCCGCGCCCGCTTCCTCCCTTTCAGGCGTTCCCTCCATCAGGATCGATCCCGGACTCAGGGGCCTCCCCCTCTCGCAGGGCTCGCTCGCCGCGTTCTCGGCCTTGATATCGGGGCTCAGGGCGGTCCCCGGCAGCGACTCATCCCGTCGTCCCGCGCATCCCGCCGCTTCCTTCCGAAAACACGTCGATGGCCGCGCCTCCGCGGAGGCGGAGGCCCGCCTCAAGCGCGCGGGCGTCCTGGGCGCCTTCCTCATCGAGGCGGGCGCCGAACCTGATCCCGCCTCCCTCGTCGCCCTCGAGCGCGCGCTCTGTAAAGGCGTCCGCGACCGGGTCGTTCCGGAGCCTGGCCCCAAAGGCGGGGAATGCGGGGACGGAGCCGACGGGCGCGGGCGGGTCGGCGATCGAGAGGGCGGCGGTTCAGGCGGAGGAGGGGCGCCCGGCGGCGGTTCCGGCGGTACCGGCGACGAAGGGGACGCGACGGGAGCGGGGCGGGGCGACGCGGGCGAGGGCGCTGACGCGCGGGGAGGAGGCGGGAGCAATCCGCGCGCGGGTAGCGAGGCCGCGAGGGGCGGAAGCGCCTCCGGTCCGCGTTCGATCGACCCGGACGGCATCGAGGATTTCGTCAGGCGATTATTCCGAGCCGCGGGATCGTCGACTGAACCGAGGGCCGCCGCGGAATCATCGAGCGACGGGCTGCGCGAGGGCCCGGAGGGGGCGCAACGGCCGGCGTGGGCGCTCATTCCTTTCGAATTCGAGGCGAATAGCGTTGTAGTCTCGGGCTTTTTCCGGTTATTATGGGAAGGAACGGGCGAAGCCGCGTTCCTCGGCGCGGAATTCACCGCGAACGGCGCTTCATGGAGCTTCGCGCTCGACGGGGCCTCGGCCAGGGCCGAGATCGCGCCGCCCCCGGGGCATTCAGCGGCCGGACTCGGCGAGCGGCTCGCGCGGGCCGGTTTCGCGCTCGAGGCCGGAGCGGGAGGCGGGGCGTGAGCGCCGGGAGCCGCGAGCGCCTCAGGAAGCGCGCCGTGGCCCTTCTCTACTACGAGGGCCTTCCGGCGCCCCTCGTGGCGGCGAAGGGCGAGGGGCGGACCGCCGAGCGCATGGAGGAGATCGCGCGCGATTCCGGCGTCCCCGTCGTGGAGGACGCGGCCGCCGAGGCGCTCTTTCCGCTCGGGGTGGGGGAGTACGTGCCGGAGCGTTTCTACGAGGCCGTAGCGGTCATCCTGGCCGCGGTCATCGGCGCAGAGGGAGGAAAATGAAAAAAATCCAGCTCGAAAAAATTTCCGCGGGCATGAAGTTCTCCCAGGACGTCTTCGTGGACGGGAAGAACCTCCTCGTGCCCGCGGGCGTGCCCGTGAAGCAGAAGGACATCGACCAGCTCAGGAAGTGGGGCATCACCCAGGTCCAGACCGAGGGCGACCTCCTCCCCGACGCCGCGGAGACGAAGGCGCGGTCCCAGGGGGCCGAGGCCCCCGATATCCCGCACCCCGACTCCATCCTCAAGCCCCACGCGGTCTTCGAGAACCTCGAATCCTATAAGCTTTACACGGACATGGTCGCCCAGCTCGGGCGCTTCTTCCAGGCCTTCCAGGCCGGCAAGGAGCCCGAGAAGAAGGGCGTCGACCTCATCGCCCAGTCCGTCATCCAGGCCGTCAAGGACAACCCCCGGGAGATGATCGGCTTCATCCTCGGCGGGGACGTCCAGGGCGCGGCCCTCGAGAAGAGCTCCGTGAACGCCGCCATCCTCTCCGTGGCGGTGGGGATCCAGATGAAGCTCCCGGCGTACCGCATCCTCCACCTCGCCACGGGGGCCCTCCTCCACGACGTGGGCATGACGCGCATCCCGGACGCCATCGTCCACAAGCAGGGCGACCTCAGCGCGGACGAGGTCCAGAAGATGCGCGCCCACCCCCTCCTCTCGCACAAGATCATCTCGCGGGAGATGGGCTACCCCGACGACGTGGCCCAGATCGCCCTCCAGCACCACGAGCGCTGGGACGGGGAGGGCTACCCGCGGAAGGCCCGGGGCGAGGACATCGACCTCCTCGCGCGCATCGTCTCCGTGGCCGACGCCTTCGAGGCCATGGTCTCGGAGAAGCCCTACCGCGACCCCATGATCGGCTACACCGCCGTGAAGGCCCTCCTCTCGGACAACTCCCGCAGGTTCGACCCCGACGTCCTCAGGGTCTTCATCCGGAGCATGGGGATCTACCCCATCGGCTCCCTCGTGCTCCTCAACAACTCGGCCATCGCCCGGGTCGTGGACGTCCATCCGGACGCCCCCCTCCGGCCCAAGCTCAGGATCCTCATAGACGAGTACGGAAGGCAGTACGCGGACGAGGACGGGGACCTCGTGGACCTGCCCGCGGAGAAGTCGCTCTTCATAGCCAGGGCCATCGCTCCCACGGACTTCAAGGAGGGAGGAACGCCCGGGAGAAGGGGCGGGCGGGGGAAGACGCCGCCCCG
>CAYNQK010000152.1:0-4637 GCA_964399285.1 uncultured Spirochaetales bacterium
CGCACGACCTCCTTGGGCCGGGCTACGTGGCACCAGCTCATGTCGTTGATCTGGAGGACCCCGTCGAAGCCGCCCAGGTCGATGAAGGCGCCGAAGCTCGTGAAGCTCTTCACCACGCCGTGCACCTCGTCGCCGATGTTGGTGTGGGCGAAGAAGTCCTCGCGGTGCTTCTCGACTTCCTGCTCCATGAGGTTACGCCGCGTGACGACGATGTTGACCTTCTTCTCGGAGTAGAGGCGGTCGATGTAGAAGCGCGAGGCGACGCCGAGGAGCTTCTCGGGCTTCTCGACCTTCTGGATGTCGGCCTGCGAGATGGGCAGGAAGGCCCTGAAGCCGTGCCCGAGGTTGACCTCGTAGCCGCCCTTCACGATCTTCTCGATGGTCCCCTCGACCGGCTCGTGGTTCTTGAAGGCGTTCGAGACGTTCCGCCAGTATATCTTCTCGTCGGCCCGCTTCTTGGACACGACGACCTTGCCGTCGTGCGACTCCTTCTTGAGGAGGACGACCGGCACGGCGTCGCCGATACTGGGCTTGGCCGGGAACTCGTCCAGGGGGATGGTTCCCTCGGACTTGTACCCGACGTCGACGAAGACGGTGTCGTTGGTGACTTGGACGACGATGCCGTCGACGACATCGCCTTCTTCAAGCTGCTCGAGCGATTTTAGATATTGCTCCTGCAATCGTGTCTGGATGTTGCCCGCGGAAACCGGGGCCGCACCCTGCGCCACTTCCTTCTGATCCATACGCTTCCCTTGTAAGTTGATCTTCCGAACCACTTTCGCATAAACTTCATCGATGGTCAAGCCGGACGTGTCGATATAGTCGACGCCGTCCGCCCGGACCAGGGCTCCCTCGGCCTTGTTCCTGTCGATCTCGTCGCGCATCTCCAGGTTCTTCCTGATCTCCCCGAGGCCGAGCCCCGTGAGCCCTTGGTCATGCCTTCTCGCGGCCCGCGCCTCCACCGACGCGTCCAGGAAGAAGCGGACCTCGGCGTCCGGGAACACGACGCTGGTCATGTCCCTGCCCTCGACCACCGCGTCCCCGCGCGACGCGAGCTCCTTCACGAGTGCGTTTACCAGCCTCCTCACGGGTACGTAGCGCGAGACCTGGGACACCCAGCGGTCCACCCGCTCCCCGCGGACCTCGCCCTCGACGTCCTTCCCGTCCAGGAAGAGCCTCCCTCCCCGGTACGAGATCTCCGCGTTGGCCGCTTCCCGCACGACCGCCGCCTCGTCCTCGGGATCCGCGCCCGCGTCCAGGACGCGGAGCGCTATGGCGCGGTAGATGTTCCCCGAATTGACGTACGTGTATCCGAGCCGCTCCGAGATCAGCTTCGCGATCGTGCTCTTGCCGCAGCCGGCCGGTCCGTCAATGGCTACGATCATGCCCCGCCCCTCCCCTTCTCCCGGCCAGGCCCATGAGCCCGGCGACCTCGTCCCCGTCGAGGATCCTATAAGCCCCCGGGGCGAGCCCCCCGAGGCCCAGGTGCCCGATCCTGACGCGCTCGAGCGCCTTGATCCTGATCCCGGCGGCCTCGAAGACCCGCCTGATCTCGCGATTCTTGCCCTCCACGAGGACGATGTCCGCTCCCCTCTCGCCTCGGGCCCGGGCGGAGACGGCGCGGTAGGTCTCGCCGCCCGCCCGGATGCCCTTCTCGAAGGATTCGAGGAAGCCCTCCGGCAGGGGATCGACGGCCTCGACCAGGTACTCCTTCTCGATCCCGGACGAGGGGTGCGACATCGCCCGCGCGAACTCCCCGTCGTTCGTGAACAGGATGAGGCCCGACGACCACTGGTCCAGCCGCCCCACGTTGTAGAGCCGTTCGCGGAATTCCTCCCTCAGGAGGTCGAGCGCGAGCTTCCGCCCCTCTGGATCGGAGGAGGAGCAGAGGTACCCGGCGGGCTTGTAAAGGAGGACGTGCACCTTCCGCGTTTCCAGCTCGAGGGCCCGGCCGTCCAGCTCCACGCGGTCGCCGGGGTTCCAGGAGCGGCCCATTTCCGTGACGGTCTCGCCGTTCACCCGGACGCGCCCCTCGGCTATCATGCGCTCAGCGGCGCGCCTCGAGGCCGCCCCAGACCGGGCGATGAAGGCGTGGAGGCGCATGGGCCCCGCGCCTTCGTCATTCCTTGGGTTCGAGCTCAAAGCGCTCCTCGTC
Source organism: uncultured Spirochaetales bacterium (assembly GCA_964399285.1). Lineage (GTDB taxonomy): Bacteria > Spirochaetota > Spirochaetia > Treponematales > JBGSOB01 > CAYNQK01. Next base: position 2,156 of record CAYNQK010000152.1, read on the forward strand.
CAGCTCGTCGAGCCGCGGCAGGTCCGCGATCGAGGCGAGCCGGAAGAATTTCAGGAATTCCTTGGTGGTCGCGTACTGGATCGGCTTGCCGGGCGCGTCCTTCTTGCCCGCCTCGCGGATGAACCCGCGCTCGGCGAGGAGCCGGATCATGTTGTCCGCCGCCACGCCGCGGATTGATTCGATCTCGGCCCGCGTCACGGGCTGGGAATAGGCGATGATGGAAAGCGTCTCGAGCGCCGCGCGGGAGAGCTTCTGCTCGTTCTTTTTCCCGTACCGGACGCGGAGGTATTCCCAGAGGTCCTTCTTGGGGACGAAGACCCAGCCGCCGGAGAGCTTCACGAGCTCGAGCCCGGAGTCCGCCCGCGCCGCCCGTTCCTTGAGCGCCTCGAGGGCCTTGTCCACGATGTCCTTGGCGAGGCCCGAAACGCGGGCGAGGGTCTCCTCGTCCACGGGATCGGATTCGAGGAAGAGTATGGCCTCCACGAGGGCGATTTCGTTATCCATGCTGAATCCCATCCCCTTCGGCCTCCGTCCCGGCTCGTACAGTCGCGTTCTCGGCGCTCGCCGCGTTCTCGGCGCTCGCCGCGTTTTCGGCGCTCGCCGCGTTCCCGGCCGGTGTCGGAGCCGGTTCCTCCGGCATCGCCGGTTCTGCGGTTTCCCTGCGCCGCGATATGCGTATGTCCCCGAAGAGACGATGCTGGCGGATCGAGATCATCCGCATCTTCACCGACTCGAGGATGGCGAGGAATGCGCACACCACGTCCAGGAGGGAGTCCTTCCTCACGATGAGGTCCGTGAAGAGGATCTCGTCCCGGGACGCGAGGAGCTCGTCGAGGAGGGTCACCTTCTCGTTGATCGAGACCTCCTCGTAGAGGTCGATGACGCGCTCGGAGGACATGCTCGACATGAGGGCGGTGAAGGCCTTGAGGAGGTCCCAGACGTCCAGCTCCTCCCACATGGACTCGTCTTCCTCGAAGGGCAACGGCCGCTGGAGCTTCCTCCGCTCGATGACCCACTCGGACTCGAGTTCCTTCACCTCCATGAGCTCGGAGAGCTTTTTGTAGCGCTGGTACTCGATGAGGGTGTCCACGAGGACGGCCCGCGGGTCGTCGTAGTCCTCGTCGTCCGTGGCTTCGATGGGAAGGAGCATCCGCGACTTGATGAGGAGGAGGGTCGCGGCCATGGAGTAGAACTCCGTGAGGTAGTCGAGGCTCACGGACTCGGCCCAGGAGAGGTACTCGAGGAATTGCTCGGTGATGGAGGCGATGGGGATGTCGTAGATGTTGACTTCGTTCTTCTTGATGAGGAAGAGGAGGAGGTCCAGCGGCCCCTCGAAATCCTCTAGATGGAAGAACCGCGCGGGGTCAGCCTCGCGCTCGATATCGGCGACGTCGCTCATCGGGGTGCGGAAAACTATACCGGGTCAGGCTGGAATAGTAAATACCCTGCGTTCCGAGGGCGTCGAAGGCGTCCGCGAGGCGCCGCCCGTCCGGGAGGGCGAGGCCGGGCTCGAGCTCGAGGAGGGGAAGGAGAGCGAATTTGCGTTCGAGGAGGCCCGGGTGCGGGATCGCGAGGCGCGGTTCGTCGATGACGGCGTCGCCGAAGAGGAGGAGGTCGATGTCGAGGGTCCGCTCGCCCTTCCTCCGCTCGACGGCCCTGTCGCGCCCGAACTCGGCCTCGATGGCCTGCGCGGCATCGAGGAGCTCGATGGGGGACAGGTCGCATTCCCCGGCGACCGCCATGTTGAGGAAGGGCGGCTGGTCCGTCACGTAGAGGGGAAGGCTCTCGTATACGGAGGACGAGCGGAGCCCCCCCAGGACGGCGGAGAGCCTCCCGACGGCGGAGTCGAGGATCTCGCGGCTCCGCCCCCGGTTGGATCCGAGCCCCAGGTAGGCGACGGGCACCCTAGAAGAGGCCCGAGTCCCCGGCCTTGTCCTTCGGGGAGCGCGGAGCCCTCGCGGGCTCGGCGGCTTCCGTCGCGGCCTTGGCCGCCTCGGCCTTTCCCGCTCCCGCCTTCACGCCCTCGGGCGGGGCCTTGGGCTTCGCGGGCGCCGCGGCCTTTCCCTGGGCGGCCTCGCGGGCGGCTACCTCCGGGAAGACGCGCTCGCGCACCTTGCGCTCGATCTCGGCGGCGAGGTCCGCGTTGGTCTCGATGAAGGCCTTGGCGTTCTCCCTGCCCTGCCCGATCTTCTCCTCGCCGTAGGAGAACCAGGCGCCGGATTTCTTCACGATGTCGTACTTGACGGCGGCGTCGATGAGGCCCGCGGAGGCGGAGACGCCCTTCCCGAACATGATCTCGAGCTCGCACTTGCGGAAGGGCGGCGCGACCTTGTTCTTCACGACCTTGACGCGGACCTTGTTGCCGACGGCCTCGTCATCGCCGCGCTCGATGGTCTCGATCTTCCTGACCTCGAGGCGCACGGAGGAGTAGAACTTGAGGGCGTTGCCGCCCGTCGTGGTCTCGGGATTGCCGAACATGACG
>CAYNQK010000153.1:0-4595 GCA_964399285.1 uncultured Spirochaetales bacterium
CGCCGCTCAAACGTCACGGCCATCGCCTCGCGCAGCGGGAAGCGCGCTTCCTCGGCGTCGCCCTGCCCCATCACCGCCTTATCGAATGCCTCGGCGCCGAGCTGTATGTCCTGGGGCTTGAAGACCGCCTTGCCGATCCTGGAGAAGACCCCCTCGCGCGCCACGGAGAACCGTCCCCGGGTCCGCGAGGGGAGGGCCATCTCGACGATCGTGTAGGTCGTCCTGCTCTTTCCCGATCCCCGGGAAACCGTGTAGATCCTCACGCGGGAGCCGCCCTCGCTCCCCTCGATGCGCCAGCCCGAGAAGGTCTCCGCGAGATCCGCGAGGAACGCGGAACCGTCCGTGCGCGCTCTCGCGCCGCTCACGAACTCGTATCCGAGCTCGGTCGCCAGCGCCTTCATGGCGGCGACCGTCTTCTTCTGCATGTAGATCGCGAAGACCACGAAGGCCGCGAAGAACCCGATCATCGCCAGGATCGCTATCGCGCTGAATCCCATGGTTCGCTCCTTCGCGGCCCCGGGCCGCTCGTCCTATGCTTGGCCGCGGACCGCGCGGTCCGCGGCCAAGGGCCTATTTCTTCTCCTGGCTCTTCTCTTTTTGCTTGCTGATCTTGTGCTCGAGCTTGTCGATGAGCTTGTCCAGCGCGGCGACGAGGTCGAAGTCCTCGTCAACGACGTGGGCCTGGGCGCCCCAGCGGAAATTCACCGTGCACTCGGCCTTGAAGTCCTTCTCCTTCGTGAACGTGAAAAGGAGATCGACGATGAGGTCCTTGGCGTAGGCGAGGCGCTCGAGCTTCCTGTCCAGATACTCCCTCGTCTCGTCCCTCATGGAGAAATGCACGGACTTGATTTCCGTCTTCATCGGTACCTCCTGGATGCCGTATCGCGGTCCGCCCGCCGGGCCGGCCGCTCCGTCCGTCCGGGCCGTACGGCCCGCGGGCGGTTCACCTGTCGAACGACGTGCTCATCTTGAGTTCGTTGCGGTACTTCGCGACCGTCCTCCGCGCGATCTTCACCCCCTTCTCCGCGAGGATGCCCGCTATCGCCTGGTCGGAGAGCGCCTTCGTCTCCGCCTCGATGATCTCCCGTATCATTTCCTTCACGCCCTGCTTGGAGAATCGCGATCCCTCGGTCCCCGAGACGGCGTTCGTGAAGAAGTGCCTCAGCTCGAAGATGCCCCATTCCGTCTGGACGTACTTCCGCGAGGCGATTCTGGACACGGTGGTCTCGTGCACGCCCACCTCGTCCGCGATGACCTTGAGGGTGAGCGGCTCGATGTACTTAGGGCCCTTGATGAAGAAGGGGCGCTGGAGCTCGACGATCGAGCGCGCGACCTTGAGGAGGGTCCTGTTCCTCTGGTGGATGCTGTTGATGAAGAAGCGGGCGTCCCTGACGCTCTTCCGCGCGTAGTCCGCGGCCTGCCGCTTGGCGGCGATCGCCCGGGCGGGTTCCCGCTTTCCGTCCTCCGCGGGGGCCTTCGCCGGGCGCTTGCCGTCTCCGGCGATGCCCGCGAATTCGGCGTCCAGGCCGAGGACCGGTATCTCCTCGTCGTTGAGGATGATGACGAAGTCGCCGTCCCGGGGCTTCACCATGAGGTCGGGGACGACGTACTGCGTCTCCTCGCTCGAGTACTGGCGGCCGGGGAAGGGGTGCAGGGACCGCATGAAGGTCACGACCGCGGCGAGCCGCTCCTCGGTGATCCTGAGCTTGCGCGCGATCTCCGCGTGCTTGCCCCGCTCGAGGAGGGGGAGGTGCTCGCGGATCACGGCCTCGGCTTCCTCCGGGCGATCCTCCCGCTGGGCCGCCTGGGCGAGGAGGCTCTCGCGGTAGTCCGCGACGCAGCATCCCGCGGGCTCGAAGGTGCTGATCATGGCGGCGATGCGGCGCGCGTCCTCCATGTCCGACGCGGGGAAGAGCGTTTCGAGGGGCTCCTCGTGGAAGCCGTCGGGGCTGAGGTTCCGGACGAGGGTCTCGCCGATGCCGCGCTCGCGTTCGGAGAGGGGCTGGAGCCTGAGCTGCCAGATGAGGTGGTCCTGGAGGGTCTCGGGCCGGGAGACCGTGCCCTCGATGAACATGCGCTTCGCGTCGCCCGACGAAGCGCCCGATCCGCGGCGCCCGGAGACGCCGGAACCGGCGGAGGAGCCGTAGGAAGAGCCCTGACCGTAGGCCTGGCCTGCGGCCTCGGCGGCGCGCGCGGGTTCGTCGAGCGATACGAGGCGCTTGTCCTTCACGACCTTGAGCGCCGGGTTCGTCTCGAGCTCCTCGAAGATCCGCGCGGCGAGGTCCTGCACCGGGAGGGTCATCAGCTTGATGGATTGGAGCATCTGCGGGCTGAGTCTCTGCCGCTGTTCCTGTCTCTGGACGAACGCCGCGCTCTGACCTTGCAAAAAATCCCCCTGTAAATATTCGGTTCACCGAGGCCCCTTTGTCAAGGTTGACCCCGTTCTGGTAGGATCTCCTACCAATGGAACGACATGCGCCCCGGCTCATAGCGGTCGACCTCGACGATACCCTGCTCCGCGCAGACCTTACCGTGTCGAGCGCCAACCGCGAAGCCCTCATGGACGCGGCGCGCTCCGGCGCGCGCGTCGTGCTCGCCTCCGGACGCAATATCCATTCGATGGCGCGCTACGCGCGCGAGCTCGGCGCCTGCGGCGAGGACGACGTCCTCATCTGCTCGAACGGCGCGGAGGTCGTGCGCTGCCGCGACGGCTCCGCGCTGAGGCGCGTCCTCATGAAGCCCGAGGATTGCCGCGAGGCCGCAGCGCTCGTCGAGGGGCTCGGGCTCGCGTGGCAGTTCTACGAGGACGGCGTCATCCACGTCTCGAAAGTGAACGATTGGACGACGCTCGATTCGAAGCTGACCGGCCAGCCCGTCGCGCCGATCGGGGACCCGGAGCCGTTCTTTTCCCGGGGGCAACTGAAATTCGTCTGCCCCGGGGCGGAATCGGCCGTCGCGGCCGCGGCCGCCGAGCTCGCGCGGCGTTTCGAGGGGCGCCTCTCCGTCCTCGTGTCGAAGCCGTATTTCCTCGAGATCATGGACATCGGATCGGACAAGGGGCGGGCCCTGGAGTGGCTCGCGGGGAGGCTGGGCATCGCCCGCGAGGACGTCATGGCCATCGGCGACGCGCCGAACGACCTGGGGATGGTGTCCTGGGCCGGCTGGGGCTGCGCCGTCGGGAACGCGGTTCCTTCCGTAAAAGCCGCCGCGCGTCACGTGGCCGACCGCGATAACGAGGCCGATGCCGTCGCCTGGCTTGTCAGGATGGCCTTTTCGAGCGCGGCATGAGCCGGAAACGGCCGGGAAAAGCGGTTTCCGTGCCGTCCAGGTTGACTCGATAAAAGAAAACTTATTATTTTACCGTCGAGACTTCCCTATTAAGGATTTATCGCGCATGCACGGAAAGCAAGGCAGGGCCCCGTCCGAGGCCGATCCATCGAAGAACGTCCACGCCGATCGCCCCGTCGACTCCTCGGCCGGCGCCGAGCGCCAGGCCGCGGCCGAGCCCGGTGCCGAGGCCGACGACGTCCGCCGCGCCTCTGATGGCCAGGCCGCTCCGGCCGAGGGTTCCGTCCCGGCCGGAAACGAACGGCCCGCCGCCGATTCCGATCTCGCCGCGGCGATGGCGGAGCTGGCCTCCGCCAAGGCGGAAAACGCCGATCTCAACGACCGCTTCCTCCGCAAGGTCGCGGACCTGGAGAATTACCGGAAGCGCATGGCCCGGGAGATGGAAGACGTCCGCCTCTACGCGAACACGGAGATCCTCCTGGACCTCGTCTCCCTTCTCGACGACTTCGACCGCGCCATCCAGTCCTCCGAGGCGGGCAAGGAGTGGAAGGGCCTCCACGACGGCGTGCAGATGATCCAGAAGGCCTTCCTCGGCAAGCTCGAGTCCCGGTACGGGCTCAAGCGATTCGATTCCGCGGGCGAGCCCTTCGACCCTACGCGCCACGAGGCGCTCATGGCCGAGAAGCGCGCGGACATAGAGGCGCCGCTGGTGATAGAGGATTTCATGAAAGGCTATTGCCTCCACGAGCGGGTGATCAGGCCCGCTAAAGTGAAGGTCGCGATGCCGGCCGCGGACGGAGCCGGCGAGGCGGGGGCCGGAGCGGCCCCGCAGGACGGGGGAGCGGCGGAGCCGCCCTCCGCGTGACGAGCGCATAGGCACGAGAGGAGATACAAATGGGCAGGATCATCGGAATCGACCTGGGAACCACGAACAGCTGCGTCGCGGTGATGGAAGGCGGGGAGCCGATCGTCATCGCCAACTCCGAGGGCACGCGCACGACGCCCTCCATAGTCGGCTTCACGGCGAAGGGCGATCGCGTCGTCGGCCAGCCGGCCAAGAACCAGATGATCACCAACCCCGAGAACACCGTCTACTCCATCAAGCGCTTCATGGGACGGCGGTTCGAGGAAGTGGGCGGCGAGATGAAGCTCGTGCCCTACAAGGTCGTCCCCGCGGGCAACGACGTCCGCGTGGACATCTCCGGGAAGCTCTATTCTCCCCAGGAGGTCTCGGCATTCATCCTCCAGAAGATGAAGAAGACCGCCGAGGACTACCTGGGCGAGGCCGTCACCGAGGCGGTCATCAC
>CAYNQK010000154.1:0-4440 GCA_964399285.1 uncultured Spirochaetales bacterium
GCGGGGAGGAAACCTTTTTCCGAAAAAGGTTTCCTCCCTGTGAGTCGCTAGAATCGATCAAGGAGCGGCTCATTGGGGACAGAGCCAGCTTCCGGAGCCGGCTCAGCGCCCGAGCGTGAAGGATTTCTCCGTGATCGCGTCCAAATTGCCCTTCCCGGGAGGGACCATGGGAAGGACGAGCTCCTCAGGATCGACCTCGATCTGGACGAGGCGGGGGCCTTTGGCCTTGATCGCCCCCTCGAGCGCGGACCGCGGATCCTCGCCCAGGGGCACCCTTGCGGCTTGGAGGCCGAATCCCCGCGCGATGGCGGCGAAGTCCGGACGCGAGTCGAACTTGGAGGCGACGTAGCGCTGGCCGTAGAAGAGCTCCTGCTGCTGGCGGACGAGGCCGAGGTGGCCGTTGTCCAGGAGGACGACGGCCACGTCGAGGCCGAGCTCGGAGAGGGTGGCGAGTTCCTGGATGTTCATGAGGATGGAGCCGTCGCCCGTGAAGAGGACGACCTTGCGATCGGGGACGGCCTGCGCCGCGCCGATGGCGGCGGGCAGGCCGAAGCCCATGGTCCCGAGGCCGGCGGAGGACAGGAAGGAGCGGGGACGCGCGACGGGATAGCCCTGCGCGGCCCACATCTGGTGCTGGCCGACGTCGGTGGCGGCGATGGCGTCGGGGCCGGCGATGCGCGCGGCTTCCCTGATGATGGAGAGGGGATGGGAGGGATCGCTCGGGAAGGAGAGGCCGCGCTCGGCCGCCTCGCGCTCGACGAAGGCCTCCCATTCAGGACGGCGCTTCGCGGAGACGAGGGGCGCGAGCGCCTCGAGGGCCTTGCCCGCGTCCGCGAGGACGGAGAGGTTCACGCGGCGGATCTTGTTGATCTCCGCGGCGTCGGCGTCGATGTGCGCGATGGCGGCGCGCTTCAGGAATGTGTCGGGCCTGCCGGTGACGCGGTCGTCGAAGCGCGCGCCCACGGCGATGACGAGGTCGGCGGCGTCGGCGACGCGGTTGGCCGCGAGGCTTCCGTGCATGCCGATCATGCCGAGGTAGCCCTTCTCCCCGGCGGGGAGGCAGCCGAGGGCGGTGAGGGTGGAGGCCGAAGGGAGGCCCGTCTTCCTGATGAAGGCCCTGAGCGCGTCCCAGGCGCCGGCCATGGCCACGCCGCCGCCGAAGTACACGAAGGGGCGCTCGGCCTCATCTATCATGCGCGCGAGGTCGCGGATGGACTGAGGGTCGGGCTCGAGGGGCGCGTCGGCCTTCGAGGGCTCGGGCCACGAATCGAACTCGACTTCCTGGGTCTGCACGTCCTTGGGCAGGTCGATGAGGACGGGGCCGGGCCTGCCGGAGCGCGCGATCCTGAAGGCCTCGGGGACGATCTCGAGGAGCTCGGCCGCCGAGCGCGCGAGGATGTTGTGCTTGGTGATGGACTGCGTCATGCCGTAGGTGTCGATCTCCTGGAAGGCGTCCGTGCCCAGGAGGGGGACGCCGACCTGGCCCGTGAAGGCCACGATGGGGACGGAATCCAGCTTGGCGTCGGCCACGGCGGTGATGAGGTTGGTGGCTCCCGGTCCCGAGGTGGCCATGCAGACCGCGGTCTTCCCGGTCGCGCGCGCGGCGCCCTGGGCCATGAAGCCGCCACCCTGCTCGTGACGGGGCAGGATATGCCTGAGCGCGCTCGAGCCTAAGGCGTCGTAGAGGGGGAGGTTGGCGCCCCCCGGTATTCCGTAGACGACGCTCACCCCTTCGCGCTCGATGAGGGTCGTGATGATCCGGGCTCCGTTCGCTTTCATGGCTCCTCCTTTGGTTCGAGGGCAAAAAAAACCCCCCGGGCCAGCGCCCGGGGGGTTCGATTCACCCTATCTTCCCGTCACGACGCCGCGCCCATGGCCTTCATAGAGCCTACGAGTACGAGTACTACCGCGACGGCGAGAACGTTCATGTGTCCGCGGGCGCCTGAAGCGCCCCGTCCATTGCTGCTCATGATCGAAGGATAATATACCCGGGGCGATCGCCTGAGGCAAGGGGGGAGGCCGCTTATCCGATCAGGGAGCCCTGCCAGCGAATCGGCCGAGGAAGGCGGCCGCGGTCCGCGTGGGGAGGCGGATGCCCTCGAGGACGTTCGTCCTGCCCTCGCGGACGGCCTTGGCGCTTCCCGCGCCCGCCCCGGCGACCTTGAGGAGGGCGAGCCCCAGGGTCCGCGTCGCGGGAAGGAAGATGCGCGCCGCGTCGTCCGATTGGAAGACGAAGCTGACGGACATGAGGGCGTCGCCGCCCTCCTCGTCGATTTCCGCCTCGAGGCCCTCGAGGGGGATCTCCAGGAAGGCGCCGAGGGCCGGGGAGCGTGCGAGGGCCGATGGCGCGCCGCACCTGACCCTGAGCGCTGCGTTTCCGCCCGCGGCGCGTTCCCGCGCGAGCATGCCGTCCAGGGGGTGGACCTCTCCCGATCCGTCTTCGGCGCGCGCCGCCCGGGACGCGTAGCGCTTGAGGAAGGTGGCCATGTCGGCGTTGGTGAGGAGGATGAAGCGGTCCGAGGGGACGGCGACGGACATCCCCCCGGAGAGGCTCCACCAGGATCCCTTCTTGACCGCGTCGGCGCTCGAGTCGAGCGCGCTAGAGATCGCGGAGCGCGGATACCGTCCGGAGAGGAGGACGTAGTACGGGCCTTTCCAGCCGCCCGAGGGGGCGTTGAAGGCGGCGTAGGCGGTGCGGGTCCGCTTGAGGAAATCGCGCGCGAGGGCGGCGTCGCGTTGGGGCATCCCCGCGAGGTATTCCCCGACGAGCTCGGGCGCGAGCGAGGGGCGCGCCACGGCGTGGAAGTCGGCGACCGGCGGCAGCGCGCCGTAGGCGGAGGAATCGGCCGTCTCCTCCTCGAGGCTGGGGCGGAGGGTCCTGCACGAGGCGAGCGCGGCGAGGCCGGCGACGATCGCGACGAGCGCCCGCCCCGGCCGGAGGACGCTCGAGTCGGCCGTCGAAACGCGTTTTTCAGTGCGCTCGTTCACGGGAGGAGTCCCCTTTCCTTCAACAGGCTTTGCGCGAAGGCGCGGTGCTCCACGGCGGCGACGCACCATTTATACAGGTCGGACGAGAAGAATGAGTCGTCCACGGGCTTCTCCTTCCGCTTGGGAAGCCCGAGGCTCCCCCGGAGCTCGCGTCCGAGCCACTTGAGCTTATCATATCCCGCTATGCTGTCCGCGAGCTCGTCGCTCTGGGAGACCCCAGCCTCCCTGAGCCAGGCCTTCGCGTCGTACTCGGGGATCCCGCGGATCCGGTAGTCCAGGACGCGCTCGGGCGGCGACCGCTCGGCGCCCTCGGGCCCCCAGGCCTTCTCGAGGTCGCCCATGACCTCCTCGACGTCGTCGAAGGGCATTTTATTGTAGGTGCGCAAATATTTGTAGATCTTCCGCGCCGCCTGGAGGAAGCGCTTCCGGTTCCTCACCTTCCTGAGGCCGCCCTCGAGGCGCGGGTCCTCCCAGACGCCCTCGACCTTGTCCGGATTGGAGAGGGCCTGCGCGTGGCCCGTCGTCGGGAAGGGGAGCTTGGGGTCGAGCATGTTCCAGTCCTCGTTGAGGCCGGAGAAATTCTGGTGCGCCCAGGTGTCCGCGTAGGTGTGGAGCGCTATGCCGACGCGGTAGGGGTTCCGCGTCCTCAAGGCCGCGACGAGGATCTCCTTGGCGGGCTCCGAGTCCGGGAGCACGACGAAGGGATTGGCTCCTCCGTCCGCTCGGCCCGGGGCGGGGCCCTCGTGTCCCGAAGGGATGAAGTGGAAAGGGAGGTACGCGTTGCGCGCGGTGGCCGCGTCCCAGAATATGTAGTTCTGCGTGATGACCGTGTCGTAGCTCCGGGTAGGGGCGACGGCCCGGTAGCCGAGGATGGCGCGGTCCACGTAGAAGGAGGATGCCGCGATCGTTTCCGCCTCGTCCGCCCCCAGCCCCGCCTTGAGCGCGAGCAGGTGGACGACGTAATAGTGGAACTCGACGTTCATGGGTCTAGTATGTCGCTCCGGAGAAGCGTAAGGCAAGAGCTGAAAGGGAAGAGAAAGGGGGGATATGGACGGGAACGGCTCGAGCGCGTCCATACTGTATCGAGCGGGGCCTGACGAGAGAACGTACGCTCCGCTCAACGCGTTCGCGCCGATTCTCAGCGCGAACGATTCGCTCCGCGTTCGTTCTCTCGTCACCCGCGCCGCTCATCCAGGTCGCGCTCCATCCATACGGGCATATCCCCTCTTTCTCTCCCCTTCCAGGCCATCCTCACTCACACGGTTACACCGTGTGGTGGATATGGGAATTGGGTTGAAATCGCCGCTATCGCGGCTTGCCATCATTCCCCCGGCGGACTAGTCCCATGGGCGTCGCGGTCGGAGGACGGGGGGAATGGTTGACGTGGGGGCGGTGGTCGGGGAGAATGGGGGCATGGATAGGAAGACGCGCATTGGCGGGGCGGCTCTCGTC
>CAYNQK010000155.1:0-4384 GCA_964399285.1 uncultured Spirochaetales bacterium
CGGGGCTTCCGCCCTTCGCCCTCCCGCCCTTCCGGGCAGGCGATGGTTCTAGCACGCTCCGCTCGGCAATGTCAATGCCGAAGCGAAGAGCGAGCCATGCGTTTCCAGCAACTGGAGCACACTCATCTGTTCGAATGCATCGAAACGAAGTGCTACGCAGCGAACCGCAGTACCGCCGCTCGGGATTCCGTCACCCGGCGTGCGTCCCGTCCATCATTGGCCGGTAACGCTAAATATAAGCACGAAGGCTAATAATGTCAATACGCCGCGGCCTCGAACCAGGACGCGGGATCCCCTTCTCCGACCGTCCGGAAGGCGAGGGCCTCGCGCATCCGATCCACCCCGATCAGGTCCTCTCCCCGCAGATCCGCCGCCGTCCGCGCGAGCCTGAGCGCCGCGTGACGGCCACGCGAAGAGAGCCCCGCGCGCGCGGATTCCTCTTCCAGGAGCTCGAAGGCGGCGGGAGCGCAGACGCAGGCGCATCCCATTTTCTCCGGGGGAATCCGCGCGTTTTTCACCGCGCCGACGGCTACCCTCCGCTCCTCGGCCGCGGAACGCGCCCGCGAAAGGGCCCGTTCGCATTCCTCCGCGGTCCAGGCCGCGACGCCCCTGTCCCGGCCCTCAGGGACGCCTGCGGCGACGCGGATGTCGATCCTGTCCAGGAGGGGGCCGCCCAAGTCGATCCAGTAGCGCTCGACGTCCGCGAGGGCGCAGGAGCAAAGCCCCGGGGCCTTGCCGAGATTCCCGCATGGACAGGGATTGGCCGCGAGGATGAGCTGGAATTCCGCCGGGAACTGGAGCTGGCGGGACGCGCGGGAGATCCGCACGACGCCCTCCTCCGCCGGTTCGCGGAGCGCCTGGAGAATGGGCCTTCGGAACTCGAGCGCCTCGTCCAGGAAAAGGACGCCTTTATGCGCCAGGGAGGCCTCGCCCGGCCCCATCCGCCGCCCTCCGCCGATCATGCCCTCCTCCGAGGCCGTGTGGTGCGGAGAGCGGAGCGGCGGCCGGCGGATGAGTGCGGCGCCGGGGCGGAGGAGCCCCGCGATGGAGTGGATGCGCGTCGCTTCGATGGCGTCGCCGTCGTCGAGGTCGGGAAGGAGAAGGGGGAACCTCCGGCCGGCCATGGTCTTTCCCGTGCCCGGCGGGCCGGCGAGGAGGAGATGGTGCCCTCCCGCCGCCGCGAGGACGAGGGCGTCCGCGATCCTCCGCGGCCACGAGATCGAGAAGAATTCCCTGAGGAGCTCGGGCCGCGGCCCCGCCGGGCGCGGGCGCTCCGCATGGACGGCGGCGGCCTCCTCGGGTGACGCGGGAGGATGCCGCATGGCCTCGACGCATTCGGAGAGGCTGCGCACCCCGCGGACGGGCAGGAGCCCGATGGCCCGCGCCTCGGCCTCGTTGTCCGCGGGAACGTAGGCCGCCCGAGCGCCCGCGGGGCCGGCGCAGGCGATCGCCGAAATCACGCCCGGCACCGGCCTTACGCGGCCCGAGAGCTCGAGCTCTCCCAGGACGAGGATATCCCCCTCCTCGAAGGCCGCCGCCTGGCCTGAAGCCGCGAGGATGGCGACCGCGATGGGGAGGTCGAAGGAGGAGCCCTCCTTCCTGAGCGCCGCGGGCGCGAGATTGACGAGGACCCGGTCTTGAGGAAAGAGGTAGCCCGAATTGCGGATGGCGGCGCGGATGCGTTCCTTGGCCTCGCGCACCGCGCCATCCGGGAGACCCACGAGCTCCACTCCGGGGATGCCCCTGCGGATATCGACCTCCACCGTGACCGCTTGCCCGTCGAAGCCCTCGCGGGCGAAGGCGAGGATAGCCATGCGAACCTCCCGCGGGGATCGGGCGAAAAGCGGACGGCGCTTCAGCTGGGCGCTCAGGCATGGCGACGGGCGTCCCGACGCGGGCCGGGCATCCCGCCGCGATGCCTGAGCTCCAGCGGGATCAGCGCGAGCGCTTGCGGACGATCATCACGAGGAAGGCGATGGAGTAGAAGACGAGGGGAAGGTTCGCGAAGGCGATCTCGGCCACCGGCACGCCCCCCGGGGAGAGCGAAGCGGCGTCGATCACGCCCGTCGTCGAGAGGAGGGAGAAGACGATGTCGGCGTAGCTCGCGATCGTCCCGACGACGATGAGCATCCAGGCGGGGTCGCGCGTGCGGGACCAGAGGACGATGGCGAGGAAGCTGGCGACGCCTGCGACGGCGAGCCGTGAGGCGAGGACGCTCACGCGCGGCTCCGGCGATTTGGATAAGAAAACGCCCCGGCGGCGGGCCGGGGCGCTCGGATCCGATCCATCACTTTATGCGGGCGAGGATCTCGTCGGCCTTGGCGCCGTACTCGGCGGGGGCGGCCTCCTTGGCGAGGGTCAGGTAGGTCCTCGCCTCGACGCCGCGGCCCATCACGAAGGCGTTCACGCCGAGGGCGTAGTTGGCGATCCCCGGCTCGCAGCCGAGCGCGAGGCTCTGCTGGTACTGCGCTTCGGCGAAGGAGTAGTTCTTGTTGTAATATGCGATGAGCCCGAGGTAGTAGTGCGGGACGTGGCTCGTGTCGTTCGTCTCGATGGCGGAGAGGAAGCTTTTTTCGGCCTCGTCGTACTTCTTCTGGTTGAAGAGGTCGATGCCGTAGGCCACCATCTCCGGGAACGTGCGCTTGCCCTCGAGGTAGGAGTCGAAGCCCTTCTGGAGCCCGTCGATCCCGGGCCACCTGCTCGCGAGCTCGAAGACCTTGGCCTGGGCCTCGTCGGCGGTCAGGTCGCGCGAGAGCTTGGAGACCACGTCCCAGAGGAAGCGGTTGGCGGATTTGTCCTCGGACTCGAGGAGGTAGGCCACGAAGGCCCAGGACTGGGGATAGAAGACCTGGAGGCGCTCCTTGGCGGCGTCCGGGCTCAGGGCCATGAAGTCGGAGACGGGGATCAGGGACTTCTCCTCGCGGTAGGCCTTCACGGTCTCGAGCCAGGAAAGGTTCTCCTTGTAGTCGGCCTCGGCGCCCTCGGCGGCGGGGCGGGATTCCTCGAAGTACACGGCGAAGCCCTCGCGGAGCCAGAGCGGGGCGCCGGGAGCGAAGGCCTTGAGGTACTGCACGAAGGCCTGGTGGGCCAGGGAGAGCTCGAAGTCGGTCGAATCCGCCTTGGAGTAGATGAGAAGCTCGGAGCGCTCTATGGAAGAGTAGTGGAGATAGACGAAGTCGTCCTTCGTGGTCCCGATGATCTGCGTGAGGTAAGCGTCGAAGGCCTCCTTGGTGGCGAAGGCGCGGGCCTGGAGGCGCGAGGGAAGGATGGACGCGTCGAAATGGAAATAAGAATTGTACAGGTTGAAGTACGCGTTCAGGGTGGCGGCGAGCCGCTGGGCGTCCTCCTGGCCGAGCTCGGAGATGACCGTGTAGCGCTCGGACTGGGCGGTGCCGATCGTCGTCGCGGCGGCGTCAACGGCGGCGGTCGCGGCGGCGGCATCGGCCTCAGCGGTATCCGTCTCCGCTGCGGCAGCGTCGGCCTCAGCCGCGTCGGGCGCGGGAGTTACGGTCGGATCCGCCGCGGGCGAGGCGGCCGGAGCATCCTGCGCTGAGAGCGCGAAGACTGTAAATATAAGAACGATAAGGATTAACGCCTTTTTCATGACTCCCCCTTCACGTCGTGAGCCGATCGACGATGATATTCACCTCTTCGATCAGAATGCCAGTATATCTTTCTATATTATCGACCAAATACTCCTGAAGTTTATGGATATTTCCGGAAATTTGAGTGCCGAAGGGGATTTCCAGCACCAGGGTGAGCCGGTATCCCTGCGCGTCCGAGCGGATCGTGACGCGCTGGACCCGGATGGCGTCATTCCATTCGTCCACGCAGTGGATGATCATCTGCGCGAGGGCGTCCTCCGTGATCGACACCCTGCCCCGCTTTGAGTACTCGGGCCTGACGACCGCCTTCTCGTAAATGTTCGAGCGGGCGGGGATGATCCCGAGGGTCCGCTTGAGGAAGACCCGGACCGAATCGTAGAAGATGCGGGGGTAGGAGCGGCGGACCTCGATTGCCGGCACGGGGATGACGTGCTTGCCCTCGACCTTGCGGGAGAAGATGGCCTTCTCGATCTCCGCCTGTGAGGCGATGTCCTCGATCTTGATGATCTTGTCCGGATGGGGGAGCTGGAGGCGGTCGGCGATCTTCTCCACCATCTTCACGGAGGTGCCCAGGATGAGGATGCGGCGGAACTTCTCCCGCCTCAGCACCTTGGCCACCTCGTCCCGGTGGGGCTTCTCGTCGAAGAGGGCCACCTTCACGGCCCGCATGAAGACCGCTTCCTTCTTGGCGGACTTGCCGGCGAGGATCGTCTCGTTCTGGATGAGGAGGCCGTCGTCGATGCTGAGATCGATCCCGTACTTCCGCGCGACGAGCTTGG
>CAYNQK010000156.1:0-4142 GCA_964399285.1 uncultured Spirochaetales bacterium
GGGGGCAGGGGGCCCTCTGCGGGGGGGGGGGGGGGGTCAGGCTCAAGGAATGCGACCGAGTGGCGGCGATGGCCCGCGAGCTCAACGCGATCGGCGGCAGGGTGGAGGAGCTCCCGGACGGGCTCCGGATCGAACCCGTGGACGCGTACTCGGGCGGCCGCGCGAGCGGATGGAACGATCACCGGGTCGCCATGGCCCTCGCCATCGCATCGCTCAGGTCGACGGGCGACGTGATCATCGAGGGCGCGGAGGCCGTGAAGAAGACCTATCCCGCGTTCTGGGATGATTTCCGTTCCCTCGGAGGGAGGGTCGATGTCCAGTAGTTCAGGCTCGGCCGTTCGCTACGCCGTCTTCGGCGAATCCCACGGCCCCGGCATCGGCGCCGTCCTCGACGGCATCCCCGCCGGCGTGGAAATCGATCCCGACGGAATCAGGGCGGACCTCGAGCGGAGAAGGCCCGGCGCATCGCGGCTCTCCACGAAGCGCTCCGAATCGGACGAGGCGGAGATCCTCTCCGGCGTCAAGGACGGGAAGACCTCGGGCGGGCCCATCGCTTTCCTCATCCGCAACGCCGACGCGCACAGCTCCGACTACGATCCCGACGTTCCCCGCCCCTCGCACGCCGACCTGCCCGCGCTCCTGAAGGGCGGCGCGAGCGTGGACCTCCGCGGAGGCGGCCGCTTCTCAGGACGCCTCACCGCGCCCCTCGTGGCCGCGGGCGCCGTGGCGCGCCAGATCCTCGCGCGGCGGGGCATCCGCGCGGGCGGGCACGTGCTCCGCATCGGCGACGTGGAGGACCGGGCCTTCGAACTCTCCTCCGGCGAGGCGCCGGACGCGTCGGTCTTCGAATCCTTCCGATCGGAATACATCCCCCTCCTCAACACGGGCGTCCGCGGGGCGATGGAGGCCGTCATCGAACGCGCGCGGAACGGCCTCGATTCCGTGGGCGGCGCCGTGGAGATCATGGTCGCGGGCGTCCCGGCCGGGATCGGCGAGCCGCCCTTCGACGGGGTCGAGGGGGCGCTCGCGCGCTGGGTCTTCGCCGTGCCCGCGGTCAAGGCGCTCGAGTTCGGCGCGGGAACCGCCTTCGCGCGCATGCGCGGCTCCGAGGCGAACGACCCCATCGCGCTCAGCGGCGGAAAGCCCGCGCCCGCGACGAACCGCTCGGGCGGGATCAACGGCGGCATAGCGAACGGCAATCCGATCGTGTTCAGGGCGACCCTCCGACCCACGCCGTCCATCAGCGTACCCCAGCGCTCCGTAAGGCTCTCCACGATGAAGGAGGAGGAGCTCGTGGTGAAGGGCAGGCACGATCCCTGCGTGGTGCCGCGAGCCGTGCCCGTGCTGGAAGCCGCGGCGCTCCTCTGCGTACTCGACCTCATGGTCCAGGCGGACGGAACCGCATGGATGCGTTGAGGCTCGCCCTCCTCGGCAGGAAGCTCGGCCACAGCAAGTCGCCCATCATCCACCGCTTCCTCGGCGAGGCCCTCGGGGTCGAGCTCGAATACTCCCTCGTCGAGACCGATGACCCGATGTCGATCTTCGGCATGGGCCTCGACGGGTTCAACGTCACCGTCCCGTACAAGGAATCGCTGTTCGCGGGCCTCTCGCGCGTGGATCCCCTCGCCGCGCGCGTCGGCGCGGTGAACACGGTCCGCCGGACGGGTACCGGCTGGGAGGGCTTCAACACGGATTACGCCGGCTTCCGAGCGATGCTCGCGCGGGCGGGGATCGGCGTGGAGGGCGCGGATTTCCTGGTGCTGGGATCGGGAGGCGCGGCAAAGGGCTGCGCCCTCGCCCTCGCGGACGGCGGCGCCCGCTCGATCCGCGTCGCCTCGCGAAAGGGAGGGGGAGCGATGCCCCTCGTCGACGCGGGCGGGCGGGAGACCGGCATTCCCCTCATCGGCTACGGAGAGGCGGAGGGCCTTGGCGGCCTCGTCCTCGTGAACGCCACGCCCGTGGGGATGTCCCCGGACGAGGGGACGCCGGTGCCGGCGGAAACCGCGCGGCGGATGACCGCGGTCGCCGACGTGGTCTTCAATCCCTTCTACACGCCCCTCCTCCGCGCCGCCGCCTCCGCGGGAATACCCTGCGCGGACGGCCTCGACATGCTCGCGATCCAGGGGGCGCGGGCCTTCGAACTCTGGATGGGAAAGACCGTCGGGCTCGATCTCGAGGACGCCCTCTGCAGGATCTTGAGGCTGCGCGCCGCTTCGGGCTTCGCCGTCGTGGGCATGCCCTTCTCCGGGAAGTCCACGGTGACCGCGCGTCTCCGCGCGGAGGCCGAGGCCGCGGGGGTCCGCGTCGTGGACCTCGACGCCGCGATCGAGGCCGAGGCCGGCGCGTCCATCCCGGAGATCTTCGGGCGCGAGGGCGAGGCCGGGTTCCGCGCGCGCGAGACGAGGGCGCTCGAGGCCGCCGTGGCCGGCGGACCCCACCTCATCGCCTGCGGCGGCGGCGTCCTCACGCGGGAGGAGAACCTCCGCGCGCTCAGGAACGACGCCGTCGCCTGGCTGGACGTCGGGCGCGACGAGCTCGTCAGCCGCTACCGCGCCTCCGATCCGGGTTCGCGCCCCCTCATCAAATCCGCCGAAGACCTCGCGGCTGCCTACGAGCGCCGCCTCCCCGTCTACCGCGCCGCGGCGAGGATCAGGGGGAATGCGGAGGAGATCGAGGCGGCGGGGCGGGAATGGCTCGGGACGCTCCGGTCCGCGGGCGGAGGGAGCTAGCCGTGCTGTTCGAATCATTGAACGTTTGCGTGGTCGGTCTCGGCCTCATCGGCGGATCGGTGGCTAAGGCGCTGAGGCGGGCGGGCGTCCGCGAGCTCTACGGCGTGGACGTGGATTCCGACGCCCTCCTCATGGCGGAATTCGACGGCGCGATCTCGCGCGGCTTCGAGGATCCCGCGGAGCCGCTCGCCGCCTCCGATCTCGTGATCGTCTGCCTCGACGCCGACGGGCTCGTTTCCTTCATCGAGCGGAACGCGGCCGCGTTCAAGCGCGGGGCCCTCGTCACCGACACCGCGGGCGTGCGCAGGGGCATTAACGCGAGCGTGGGCGCGGTCCTGAGGAAGGACCTCCGCTTCGTGGGCGGGCATCCCATGGCGGGCAAGGAGGACCAGGGCTACCGAGCCTCCGATCCCGACATCTTCCGCGCCGCGAGCTACCTCCTCACCCCCTCAGCCGATACCGCGCGGGAAGACGTCGAGTTCGTCGCCGGCGTGGCGCGGGCCCTCGGCTGCGAAGCGGTGCGCGAAACCGACGAGGCGACGCACGACAGGATGATCGCCTACACGAGCCACCTGCCCCACGCGATCGCGGCGGCGATCGTGCTCGATCCACTCGTGCTCGAGGCGAAGGGTTTTTCCGGAGGGAGCTTCCGCGACGCGACGCGCGTGGCGCGCATCAATCCCCCGCTCTGGACCGAGCTCCTCATCGCGAACTCGGGCGACTTCCTCCCGGCCCTCGACCGTTTCCGCGCATCCCTCGACGCGATCGGGGACGCGGTGCGTGCGGGCGACCGCGAGAGGCTCCTCGCCCTGCTCGCGGAGGCGCGGCGCCTAAATGAAGGAAAAGGCGGCCGCTGACTCCGCGACTGAAGGATGATCTCTTTGGTGAACGCGGGGCCTGGATATGAATGATGCAGCTCCGGGAAGAGTAAAGAGTACTTTAATTCCCTTCGCTGCATCATTCATACCCACCCGCGCTTTCACTGAAAGCATTCCTTCAGTCGCGGAGTCGCAGGGCCATTTCATCTTTTTTTACGGGTTGCTCGATCAATGCGCCCGCCGTATCGCTTCCGGGATAGGGGGAGGGACGGCGGCGAGATAGTTAGCGCGGTGGGATCGCTGACGCGCCGGACCGGGGGAAAGGGCGGGAGCTCTTTCCCCCGCGGAGAAGCCGCATCTTCTGATTAACCGCTAACAGCTTATCGTACCGACCCGCCCCGCAGGAGATAGAGCTGAGCGCCTCGCCTGCGCGAAGAAGGCGAGCGGGTGGCAAAGAAAAAAGCGCCTAGGGAATTGGAGTATTCTCCACTCTTCCCGTAGGCGCTTTTTTATCCCGAGAAAACGCTAACAGCTTATCGCGCCGACCCGCCCCGCAGGAGATAGAGCTTAGCGCCCCGCCTATGCGATGAAGGCG
>CAYNQK010000157.1:0-4091 GCA_964399285.1 uncultured Spirochaetales bacterium
CGGGGCTTCCGCCCTTCGCCCTCCCGCCCTTCCGGGCAGGCGATGGTTCTAGCACATCCCTTTCCGCAATGTCAAGCAACGCGGAAAACAGCACTGACCCGGCATTTCGCCGGCGGCTTTAAGGCTCGTGTTCCCTGTCGATAACAAGGGTCCGAGGGGATGAACCGCGTTCCGGCCGCGCCTACGCGCCGTTCCGAAACGCCTCGCAGGTATAGCGCGGGCGGTTCGTTTTAGTCAATACCCGCCGCGCGATTCCAGGATTAATTCGGCGAATTCCCCGAATCCCCTCCCCCGATCCCGTTCCGCGATGAAGGCCGGGCCCTTCCCCTCTCCGAGAGAGGCGAAATCCCGGTAGTTGGCCACCGCGCAGGACAGCGGGAAGCGGGCGAACATGGGCTCGTCGTTCGGGGAATCCCCGACGAAGGCGACGCGCCCGATATCCTTTTTCGGATCCCATCCGAACCGGCTTGAGAGGATTCGCTCCGCCATGCCGAGCTTGTCGTAGTCCCCGAGCCACATGTTCACGTGGATCGAGCTGATCTTGGCCCTGAGCCCCTCCTCCAGGGCGATGTCCCGGATCCTGCGCGCGGCGCCCAGGCCCAGGACGGGGGGCTCCTCCGCGAAGTCGATGGCGAGGTCGTAGAGCCGGCAGAACTGGTCCGCCGCCACCCTGCACCCGGGCACCTCGGCGAGGCAGCGCGCGCGCGCGCGGTCCAGGGGGCCTCCGGGCTCCGGGAGGACCGCGCCGGGATGGCGCTCCTGCCTCATGCGCCCGCCGTCCATGAAGAAGGCGAAGGCGCCGTTCTCGCCCACCACGGCGTCCACCGGCCACTGCCGGGCGATGAGGTCGCACCAGCCCGCGGGCCGCCCGGTGACGGGGATCACGGCGAGCCCGGCTTCCTTGAGGTCCCAGAGCGCGTCGAAGGACTCGCGCATGAGCCTGCCGCCCTCGGTGAGGGTGTCGTCGATGTCCATGAGGATCCACTGGATCCCCGCGGCGGCGCGCGGGGCGAGCTCCGAGAGGGGGCGCACAGGCGCTAGGACCCGAGCTTGCGGTATTGGTTCACGTAGTCCGCGAGGGACGCGAGGGAGAGGGCGGCCGCGCCGACGCAGAGGACGATGACGGCGATGGAGAGGGGCTCGTCCGCCCAGGGGAGGAGGCCGAGGCGCGCGAGGCTCGAGCGCGCGAGGACGAAGCCGCCCACGATCACGTAGGAGACCGTCTTGGCCTTCCCGCCGGGGCGGGCGCCCATGATGAGGCCCCGCTTGGCGGCGAGGAGCCGCACGAGGGAGATCGTCTGCTCGCGGGCGATGACGACGAGGAGGAAGGCGATGGGGAGGAGGCCCTCCCTGGCCATGCACGCGAAGGCGGTGAGGTGGAAGAGGACGTCCGCGAAGGGATCGAAAACCTTGCCGAAGTCGCTCACCTCGCCGAAGCGGCGCGCCGTCCAGCCGTCGAAGAAGTCGGAGAGCTCTCCGAGGATGGCGACGACCCAGAGCGCGGGGACGATGACCGCCTGCGCCGCCTGGGAGCGGAGGGGCAGGAGGAAGAGCACGGCGAAGGCCGCGGCGAGTCCGAGGCGCGAGACCGTGATGGCGTTGGACCGGGTCATGCGGGCAGTATGGGATTTGACACGGTGCATGTCAAGTTATTACCATGCTCGCGTGGAGACCGGACGCGACCCTCTTTCAAGGAACATCGTCCTCGCGATGGCCCTCTTCTACCTGGGCCAGTGCGTCCTCTTCACCGCCCTCGCCCTCGCGGACGGCCTCCCGCTCCCCCTCCTGGCCTGGTTCTACCCCGTGAGCCTCGCGGTCCACGCCTTCGCGACGGCCTTCCTCGTGCGGGGCAAGGACGAGTTCGTCATCGAATCCGACGGCAGGCGCTTGAGGCGCGTCAACATCGCGAACGGGCTCACCCTGGTGCGGATATCCACCCTCCCGACCATCCTCTTCCTCATCCTCTCGGATAAGAGCAAGCCGATCCTCCTCCAGGCCCTCGTCCTCACCGCGGCGGTCTTCCTGACCGACCTCCTCGACGGCTTCGTGAGCAGGACGCTCAAGCAGTGCACCAGGATCGGCAGGCTGCTCGACTCGATATCGGACTACTGCCTCATCGGGGCGCTCTCCATCGTCCTCCTCTCCTACAAGCTCGTGGACGCGTGGTTCTTCTGGTTCATCGCGGCGCGGCTCCTCTTCCAGGGCCTGGGCATGACGCTCTTCTTCTTCCTGAAGCGCCCCGTGCCGCCCCGTCCCACGATCCTGGGCAAGGCGGTCATCGCCTCGACGATGGGCCTCTACGCCCTCTCCATCCTCAAGCCCTTCGTCCCCGCTCCCTACGGGACGATCTTCCTTTGCTTGGAAATAGCGGTCGCCGCCCTCGCGGTGATCTCCACGGCGGACAAGCTCGCGGTGTTCGCGAGGCACGCGGTCGCGGGCGGAGCGCCCGGCGGCGGGGCGGGAAAGCCCGAGAGGTGAATCCATGGCGACGATAAAGACGGCGGTGGAACTGGCCCTGGAGAAGACCCAGGGGCTGAAGGCGGACAGGACCGGAGCCGAGCGCGAGGACGCGCGGAAGGCCGGGAGGGTCCTCGCCTCGCGGTTCCTTGATCAGCCGGACGGAGTGGATTTCCAGGGTGAAATCTCGAAATGGAAGAAGCCGCTCGACGAGCCCGCGCGCGAGGGCGCCGCGGAAGCCTTCCTCTCGCGGGTCCAGCTTCCCCGCGACAAGGCGTCCGCGACCGCGCTCGAGGCCGTCGGCCGCGGGCTCGCCGCCCTCGCCCGCGGGCTCGGCTCGGACAAGCGCGTCGTCTCCATCGTCAAGGACATGGCGGCCTTCCTAAACCGCTACCTCGAGGACGTCGCGCGCGTGGAGGAGGGGCTCATGCGCCAGTACGCCCCCAAGCTCAGGCAGAAGGAGGACGAGCTCGCGCGGAGGACCGGGCAGGACGTCCGCATCGATCCCCGCCGCGATCCCGAGTACCTCGCCCTCCTCTCCAAGGCCCTGGGCCAGGTGAAGGGCCAGTACCAGGACGCCCTGGACCGGGCCAAGGAGGAGCTCAAGGCGATCGTGCTGGGCTGAACGGGCCGTTCCGCGTTACTCGCGTCGCGAGCAGAAAAAAAGCCGGACCCCGCGGTCCGGCTTTTTCTTTCGCGCAAGCAACGGCTCAGGGCTTCCGGATCACCACGCGGTCGAGGCCCTTCCGCCAGTCGGGGCGGACCTCGCGGGGCTCGTACTGGATCTTGCGCTTCACTTGGAATTTCTGGGGGTTGCGCTGGTCGGTCTCCACGACGGCGAAAACGCCGGAGCCCAGGTACACGACGCGCTCCTGGCCCTGGGGCTTCTCGGCCTCGGAGACCGAGGCGAGCACGCAGTCGAAGTGCGCTGGCTGGGAGCTCGCACGGTCGGTGAGGGCGCTCAGGATGTCGGTGACGGGCTTCCCGCAGAGGGGGCAGGGGGGAGGCGGGGTCCTGACCGTGGTCTCCACCCCGGGCTCTTCGCCTTTGGCGCGCTCTTCGCCTTTGGCGCGCTCTTCGCCTTTGGCGCGCTCGCCGCCGTTGGCGCGCTCGCCGCCCCGGCGCTCGCCGTCGCCGCGCTGGCCGTCCCCGCGGGGCCTGAACCAGGGCCTTCCGCGCCCGCCGCGGGGCTTTCCGCCCCTATTTCCGCCGCCTTGATCGCTCATGGACATCTCCGTTCATGTCGAGTAGTTCCCCGCTCAGGACCTGGGCGATCCTCAGGATGGCCGAGGCGAGGTACTCCTCGTCCTGCAGCTTCGCCCTGAGTTCGGCGATCCTGAGGGGATCGAACTTCTTCTCGGCCGCATGGACCATCGCTCACTCCGTAATCGCCGATTCGAGATGCCGTATGACCGCGGCGGCGCCCTCGACGTAGATGACGTCGAACCGCAGGCGCTCCTCGTTATATTGTCGATTTCGGCCGAGGAAGATTTTAGAGGTTTCGAGCATCCGAAACCGCTTCCTCCGGTCGACGGAGTATTCCAGGTCCCCGAAGGAGGGCTTTTCCCGGCTCTTCACCTCGATGAAGGCCAGCACCCCCTCCCCGGCGGCTATTATGTCTATTTCCCCCGGCC
>CAYNQK010000158.1:0-4060 GCA_964399285.1 uncultured Spirochaetales bacterium
CTGGCTCCGTGGAGCCGTCCCGGGCCGCGCTCCTCGCGCGGGCCCGCGGCGCTGCCGAGCGAGCCCTCGGCTCCGGCGAGCGCGGGCTCCGGCGCCTGTTCGGCGGCGTCGCCCAGGGGAAGCATGATGACCTTGTAGGGGCCGTGCGGCGGGAACCCGCCCGGGGGCCCGAAGCGCACGGAGAGGGGGCGCATGGCCGACATGGCGCGGACCGCGTGCGCGGCGCATTCGATACCGGATCCGTTGATGTCCCCGAGGAAGGCGAGGGTGACGTGGTGGCTTCCCGTTCCCGCCCAGCGCGGCCCCTTGAGGCGCCCGCGCATCACGTCCTCGAGCGCGGCGACGGCGCGGAGGACGGAGTCGGGCAGAGAGAGCGCGATGAAGCATCTCACAGGATACCTTCCCCCATCCTCAGGACGTTGAGCTCGCCCTCGGCGAGCCCGCGCGCGAGCGCCCACGCGATCCGCCGCGCGGAGGCGAGCGAGACCGGGTCCATGCGGAGCCTCAGCGCCTCCGCCGGCCCGACGGCCGCGGCCCGCGCGAGGTACCTGCCCGTCCCCGCCGGCACCGCTTGCGCGGCGGGATCCGAGCGTTCCGCCGCGCACTCGCGGCACAGGAAGCCGCCCTCGCGCGGCGAGAAGCATTCTACCCCATCCCAGGAGAGCGCGCCAGGGCAGGCGGCGCAGGAAGCGGTATCCGGGCGCTGGCCCATGAGCGCGGCGAGCTCCCACACGAAGACGATGGACGCGTAGGCGGACTCCTCCTCGCTCATCGCGTCGAGCGCGCGGAGGCAGGTCCTGAGGAGCGAATAAGGGCCGTGGAAATCGGCGCCGCCGCCTCGGACGCGGATCAGGATCTCCGCCCAGAGCGCCGCGTGGAGCGAGCGGGCGAGCGCCGACCGAGCGCCCTCGTGCGCGTCGGAGACGTCGAAGTCGGTGAGCTTGGCGGAATCCTTCGCGGGATCGCGGTAGATCCATACGCGCCCCTCGTGATAGGGGGCAGCGAGGGAGCGGAGCTTGGACTTGCCCCCGCCGTACATGAGGGCCTCCACGACGCCGTGATCGCCCGTCATGAGCGTGACGACGCGGTTCCCCGATCCCGAGTCGCGCGCGCGGAGCACTACTCCGTCCGCGACCTCGTTGCGCTGCGCCATCAGGCCGTTCCGGCCCGGGACCCTCGATCGTCCGCCATGCGTACCAGTATACTCGATGAAGCGCCGCAGGATACACGGGAGGCCGCGTGGAAGGAAAGGAAAAGCGATGAAGCGCCTCGTCGGGCTCGGGCCCTGGGCGGGACCGGGGACGCGCGTCCTCGTGCTCGGCTCCTTCCCCTCTGCGGCGTCCCTCGCCGCGTCCATGTACTACGGCCACGGGCGCAACCACTTCTGGCCCCTCGTGGCCGCCATCCTGGGCGGGGAGCCGGGGAGCGGCGAGCGCTCGCGGAGGGCCTGGCTCGAGGAGCGCGGGATCGGGCTCTGGGACGTCCTCGCCTCCTGCGGCCGCGAGGGCAGCCTGGATCAGGACATCCGCGACGCGCGGCCGAACGATATCGCGGCCCTCGTCGAACGGCTGCCGCGGCTCTCGCGCGTCCTCCTCAACGGCTCTTTCGCCGCGCGGGCCTTCAGGCGCGCGGTCATCGCGGAAGGCGGGAGGCTGGGACGCCTCCTCGCGGATCGGGGCATCGGGATCTTCCCCCTCCCCTCCACGAGCCCCGTGCCCTCGCGGAATTTCAAGCGCATGGAGGACAAGCTCCCCGCGTGGCGGGACGCCCTCGCGGATCGAGACGCGGCCGCGGATTGATCCGCGTCGACGCTAGGCTCCGGCGCCGCGGTTCATCCCGGACCGCGTTCCGCGGTCGGCCCGCGGGCCGCCCCGATTCCCGACATGGCGCTTCAAGGATGAGGGGTCCGGGGAGAAGGGCATGCGCCGTTACCGGCATGCGCCGTTACCGGCGTGCGCCCTTCCCCCCGGTTTTCTTATCCTCTTCCCTTGGCGGTGCCGGCGCGCTCGAGGCTCTTCTCCCAGTCGAGCGATGCGCGGTTGGCGGCGGAGACCACGGCCTTGACGCCGGCCGTAGCGATGGAGGCGTCTATGCCGCAGCCCCAGAAGCGCGCTCCGTCCGATCGCTCCACCTCGACGTAGGCCACCGCGCGCGAATCGGCGCCGTGCTCGAGAGAGTGCTCGTGGAAGGCGTTGATGTGGAACTCGGGATAGCCGAGCTCGCCCGAGGAGCGCATGAAGGCGTCGATGGGGCCGTTGCCCTTCCCGCGCAGGACGATCTCCTCCGCGCGGAAGTTGAGGCGCGTCTCCCAGACGCTCATGTATCCGTCGGGGGAGACCTCCACCTCGCGGATTGACTCGAAGGCCGCCGGCGCGAAGCTCTTCAGGTACTCCGCTTCGAAGATCCCGTAGATCTCCTCGCTCCCGAGCTCCGCGCCCTTCTCGTCCGCCCTCCGGTTCACGAGGGTCCCGAGCTCGGGGTGCATGGCCTTGGGGACGTCGAGCCCGTAGCTCTCCTTGAGGACGAAGGCCACGCCGCCCTTCCCGCTCTGGCTGTTCACGCGGATGAAGGGCTCGTAGCCGCGGCCCAGGTCCGCGGGATCGACGGGGAGGTAAGGGACCTCCCAGGGGAGGGTCGCGGGATCGGCGCCCGCGGCGATCGCCTCGGCCCTGCGGTCGAGGCCCTTCTTGATGGCGTCCTGGTGGCTCCCCGAGAAGGCGGTGAACACGAGCTCGCCAGCGTAGGGATGCCGCGGCGGGACCTCCATGCCCGTGAGCTCCGAATACGCCTCGGCCAGCGCGGGCACGTTCGATACGCTTAAGCCCGGGTCGACGCCGTCGTGCATGAGGTTGAGGGCGAACGCCACGACGTCCAGGTTGCCCGTGCGCTCGCCGTTCCCGAAGAGCGTGCCCTCGACGCGCTGGGCGCCGGCGGCCAGGGCCATCTCCGCCTCGGCGATGGCGTTGCCGCGGTCGTTATGGGTATGCACGGAGACGATCGCGCGGTCGGGCGCGGAGAGGCGCTTGCGGAAGGATTCCACCTGGTCCGCGTAGACGTTGGGAGGGGCGCTCTCCACGGTGGAAGGGAGGTTCAGGATGATCGGGCGCTCCCGCGTCGGACCCCAGGCCTCCATCACGGCCTCGCATATCTCCACGGCGAAATCGACCTCGGTGTCCGAGAAGCTCTCGGGCGAATACTCGAGGGTCAGGTCCGTCCCCTCGATCATGGGAAGGAATTCCTTGATGTCGCGGACGCCGTGCACGGCGATGCGGACGATCTCGTCCTTGCTCATCCCGAAGGTGACCTTGCGCTGGAGGGGCGAGGTTGAGTTGTAGAGGTGGAAGATCGCGCGCTTCGCGCCCTTCAGGCTCTCCATGGTCCGTTCGATGAGGTGGCGCCGCGCCTGGCAGAGGACCTGTATGGCCGCGCCGTCGGGAATCCGCCCCTCGTCGATGAGCCTGCGCGTGAACGAATACTCGGTCTGGGACGCGGAGGGGAAGCCGACCTCTATTTCCCTGAAGCCCGTCTTGACGAGGAGGTCGAACATCATGAGCTTCTTTTCGACGCTCATGGGATTCACGAGGGCCTGGTTCCCGTCGCGAAGGTCGACGGAGCACCATATCGGGGCCGTCGTCACGATGCGGTCCGGCCATTCCCGCTTGTCCATCCTCGGTCTCGGCGCTGCCTGGTACTTGGGCATACGCTCCTCCTTTTCATCGATCGGCCCCGCTCCGCCGCGGCCGGCGGACGTAAAAAAAGCCCGCCGCCGTGACCGGCAGCGGGCTCGATATCCCTGCGCTGGGCCGCTTACGCGGCTGTCGACGCCTGGCCCGGCCTCCGGTCCTCTCCAGAATCCTCCCGAAGGAGGAGGCTAAGGGAGAGGAGCTTTCCTACGGCGATCCCGGCTACGGCGTTCATGCCTCTACAGTATCGACGCGCGAACGAGGATGTCAAGGGCCGCGTTCGCGGATTCCGATTCATGATTGGGATATCGAGCGGTTTAATGCAGATGCAGCGGGGGCCTGGCGGGAAAAAACACGCCTTCGGTCAGGCGAAGAGT
>CAYNQK010000159.1:0-4039 GCA_964399285.1 uncultured Spirochaetales bacterium
GAACGCCGAGGCTGCTTCCGCCTCAAGGCGTCCTTGGCGGCTTCGCGGACTAAGGGCTCGGGGTCGCGGAGGAGGGGCTTAAGCGCGGCGCGGGCTTCGCGGTCTCCCGGGGATATGGAGGCGATCGCGTTCGCGGCCGCCCTCCTCGGCTTCCATTCGGCGTCCCCGAGGAGGGCGATGAGCCCGGCGATCGCGGGGCGGGCGTCCGGGCCGATGGCGCCGAGGGCGATGGCCGACGATTCCCTGAGCTGCCACTCGGGGTCGCGGAGCGCGGCGGTCAAGGCCGGCACCGCTTCCCGCGAAGAGGGGCCGAAGGCCGAGAGCGTCATGGCCGCGGCGTTCCGCACCTGCCACTCCGCGTCGGCGAGCGCTCCGGTCAGCGCCGGAATCGCCTCCGTCGATGCCGATCCGATCGCGCCGAGCGAACGAACGGCGGCGAAGCGTACCTGCCATTCCTCGTCGGCGAGGGCTCGGCTCAAGGCGGGAACGGCCTCGGCGGCGAGGGGACCGCGGCTGGAGAGCGCTTCCGCGGCCTTCCTGCGCTCCTTCCATTCAGGGTCCGATAGCGAGGCCGCGAGCCCGCGCACCAGCGCCGCCTCGCGCGCAAGGTCATCTGCGCCGGGGGGCGCGAGCGCGTCGAGGATCTCCGCGCGCCACGCTCCCGTCTTCTGATCATAGAGGGATCCGAGGCCGTCGGTCCTGAAGAAGTCCCAGAAGGTCCAGGCCATGCCCCGCGCTTCCGCCTCTTCCCGGACGCGAGCGGTCCAGCGGACCTGGGACTCGAGATCCGCGAGGACGCTCGCGCCGAATTCCCCGAGGAGGACCGCTCGACGATGCTCCTCAGCCCAGCGCGCCACCGCGTCGAAGTCACGCCGCACGAAGGCGATCTGCGCCTCGGTATCGGTCCAGGTGTTGCCCATCCACATCCAGGACGAGCGGGCGAGGCCGGGCGTGTAGGTCTGGCCTTGGTGCGAGAAGGGATAAGGGTTGTAGTAATGGAAAGTGATCATGAGAGCGGGATCCTCGTCGGCGGAGGGGAGGTCGAGGTCCTCGACGCCGTAGACCTGGTCCCAGGTATGGAACACCGGTGAGATCCGTATCGGGACGCCGACCACGATCGTCCGCGCAGCGTCGCCGCCTCCCTCGGACCGTATGATCGCGATGGCCCTCCGCGCGAGGGCGCTCCAGGCCTTCCCGCCTAAGGGCCGGTGGGGCTCGTTCGCGAGCTCGAAGTGGAGGGCCTCGGGATAATCGCGGTAGCGTTCCGCGAGCCATTCCCAGATCGCGAGGAACCGCGCCTCCACGCCCTCCCGCTCGCTCCGCGACCGGAAGGAGAGCTGTTCGTCCGGGATGATCCGGTACGGGTCCACGATCGCGATCATGTCCCGCTCGAGGACCTCGCCGATGGCCCAGTCCAGCCGCGAGAGGAAGGCTGGATCGATGGAATAGGATCCCCCCTCCTCCCTGAGGTGCGGAAGGAACTGGACCTGGATCCTGATGCGCTTGAAGCCCGCATCCCTCGCGGCGTCGAAGTCGCTCTCCTGGAAGACCACGCCCCAGTCGCCTTCGCGGTCTCCCATGAGTCCCAGTCCGAAATTCACGCCGCTCAGCGGGTTCGGCTCCCGACGGACGTCCTGGACCGTCGCGGGGACCCTGAAGGGCGATGCCGCGCGGGCGTCGGGGTACCTGAGGAAGGGGATCGCCTGAAGGGCAATGACGGCGAAGGCGATAAGGACGGCCGCCAGGACCGCGCCGCCGGTCAGAAAGGCGAGGCGCCCCGCCTTGGTTTTAATCCGCATATCCCGCCTCCTCGGACGCCCCCGCCGGCATAAAGCGCGGATAGGCAGCCACATGATGCCATTCAGTGAAGCACCATCCCCCCCGGCGGTCAACCGCACATACTTGACAAAAAACCCGATTCGAGTAGAATTGTCGCCCTCTGCACGAGAAGAAGGGGGGTGATTTCCATCGCTCACATAGTCATAGAGGAGTCCGAGAACCTCGAGAAGGCCATCAAGCGCTTCAAGCGCATGGTCGAGAAAGAGGGCATCATCCGCGAGTGGAAGAAGCGCGAGTACTTCGAGAAACCCTCCACCATCAAGAACCGGAAGAACAAGGCCCTCCAGCGGAAGCTCCTCAAGAAGAGCCGCGGCAAAGGCGGCAAGGAATCCAGGGGCAAGGAATCCAGCAGCAAGTCCTATTAAGCGGTAACCGCGCCCCCGGGCGCGGCCATAGCGAGAGCCCCGGCCATCGCCGGGGCTTTTTCTTTGCCCGAGGATGCTCCATACTCCCCACATGGTCCACAACCGCGCCGGACTCCCGGCCCGCCTCGCGATCCTCGCTGGAGCCCTCATGCTCGCGGCCGCCGCTTCTTCCTGCCAGAACGCCGATGACCGCCCCCAGCGCCGCCTCCCGACCGTGAGAATATCCTTCCCGGACGCGGGGGCGGAAGTCCTCGCGGAGGTGGCCCGCACGGACGACGAGATGACCAAGGGCCTCATGTTCCGCACCAAGCTCGCGGACGGCGAGGGCATGCTCTTCGCGTACAAGACCGACGAGCGCCTCACGTTCTGGATGAAGAACACCCTGATACCGCTCAGCATCGCCTACCTGACCTCGGACGGCACCGTCGTGGACATCCTGGACATGGTCCCGCGATCCCTCGCCCCCGTCCCCTCGAGCCGCTCCGTGCGCTACGCCCTCGAGGTCCCCCAGGGCTGGTTCTCCCGCGCGGGCGTCAGGCCCGGGCAGCGGGCGTCCATACCCCCGCTGCCTTGACCCGGCGTCGCTCCGCCGCGTATTTTTAATCCATGACGATAGAGATCCTCGGGGCCGAGGTCCTGCGCAAGGAAGCCTCCCCCGTAACCGACATAGACGACGCGCTCAAGGCATTCATCGCGGAGATGTTCGCGTCCATGGAGGCCGGAAAGGGCGTCGGGCTCGCCGCCCCGCAGGTAGGCAGGTCCGAGCGCTTCTTCATCACCGAGGCCGACCACGACAAGGCCCGCGTCTTCATCAACCCCGTCATCACCCGAACCTCCGAGGACACGGCCATGATCGAGGAGGGCTGCCTCTCCATCCCCGGGCTCTACGCGGACGTGAAGCGCCCCGCGGAGATCACCGTCCAGGCTTATAACGAGAAGGGCCGCCCCTTCACCCTCGACGCGGACGGCTTCCTCGCCCGCGTCATCCAGCACGAGCTCGACCACCTCGACGGCCGCCTCTTCATCGACAGGGTCTCCGACGCCAAGCGCGTGCGCCTCCTCTCCCAGTGGGAGAAGCGGCTCCGGAGCTGAGGGTCCGGCCCTGCGCGTCCTCATCGCCGCGAGCTCGGACATCGCCCTCCCGCTCATGCGCGCGGTGGCGGCTTCCGGGCACGGGATCAGCGGCGTCCTCACCGCGCCCGACGCGGCCCAGGGCAGGGGCATGCGCGAGGAGGGCAACGCGATCGCGCGCGAAGCCGCTTCAATCCTCCCCGGCGTCGCCGTCCTCAAGTGCGAGCGCCTGGACGCCGAGGCGCGCGCCGCCGTGGAGACCCTCCGTCCCGACATCCTCCTCTCCTTCGCGTACCGCAAGATCTTCGGCCCCAAGTTCCTCGCGCTCTTCCACTCGGGCGGGCTCAACGTCCACCCCTCGCTCCTGCCCCGCTGGCGCGGCCCCTCCCCCATCCAGGCCGCCATCCTCGCCCGCGACGAGCGCACCGGCTCTGCAGTAGCGCTCAAGCAGCTTGACACCGTCGGCCTGGTGACGGCCGCCGACAAGCGCCAGGCCGTGGCTGAGTTCCAGCGCGAGGCCGCCAGGCTCTCCGCCTTGCGTCACCCGAACATCACCCCGGTGATCGACTACTGGGTAGAGCGGGAGACATGCTACGTCGTAACGTCCTGGATAGACGGGACGACGCTCCGTCAGCTCCACGACGAAGGTCCTCTTGGCGAGGCGCGCCTGAGAGCCATAGGCGCGCAACTGGCCGACGCCCTGGCCGTCCTTCACACGCAGGAGCCACCGCTGGTCTTCCGGGACCTCAAGATGTCCCACGTCA
>CAYNQK010000160.1:0-3848 GCA_964399285.1 uncultured Spirochaetales bacterium
GGCGGCGCCGGCCGCCCCGTCCGCTCAGAGCCCGAGCTCCTTGGCGATCTTGGCTTTCGTGACGGCGAGGACCTCGCCCGTCTCCACGCGCACCAGCTTCAGGAAGACCTCGAAGGCGTCTCCCTTGGCGTAGAGCTGGCCCGTCACCATGATCTCCGCCCCGATGAGGGAGCCGAGCTTGGCCGCGGTCTTCTCGTCGGCGAGCGCGGAGTACTGGAGCTCCTGCTCGGCGAGGATCTTCTGGAGGTCCTTCCGCTCGACGAGGGTGAACGCCTTCCCCGCGGAAGCCGAGAGGAGGAGCGACTCGGAGAAGTACTCGGCCTGGCCCGCGAGCGCCGCCTTGTCCGCCTCGAGGAAGCCGATGGGGGCGATGGCGGCCTTGGTGCCCGCGCCGACGCGGATAGAGGAATAGTCCGCGAGGTTGCGGAGGGCCTGGCCGAAGAGCTTGCCGAGGGTATCGTCGCGCTCCTCGCCGGAGATCTTCTTGGCTTCGAACCAGTCGTCCGCCGCCTGCACGGGCACGTCGCTCTGGAAGGCGAGCTCCTCGCGCGCGAAGCGGATCACGATGGCCTCGAGCTTGTCGGTCTGGTAATTGGAACCGGTATGGTGGCTGACCGAGGCCTCGCGCCCGCCCTCGCTCTCCCCCTTCTCGCCGTAGGTGAGGAAAATGTAGCGGCCCTGGGTGTACTGCGCGACCTGCCTCAGCACGTACTCGCCGCCCAGGGGCAGGCTCCCCGTGCCGATCGTGTGGATCTTGACGCCCATGGCCTTCGCGTCGCGCGCCGCCTCGGCGTAGGTGTAGGACTGGCCGTAGTCGAGGTGCGCCTCGGCGTCGGTGATGACGAAGGCGAGACGGATGCCGTCGCGGTTCCACTGGATCTTCTTCACCGCGTCGGAGAGGGCGGACTGGAGATCCTCGGGGCCGTCGCCGCCGCCGTCGGCCTCGACCCAGTCGAGGGCCTCCTGGAACTCCTCGAGGCTCTCCGTGAGGGGCGCGACCTTCGTCACGTAGGCGTCGCCCTTGTCCCGGTAGAGCACCATGCCGAAGCGGACGAGGGGAGCCGGAGACACCGAGGCCACGTTGGCGCTGATGATCTCGATGGTGTCCTTGAGGCGCTGGATCTCCTCGGACATGGAACCCGTGGTGTCGATGACGAAGAGGATGTCGAGCGGCGTCTTCTGCGGGAGGACGCGCTTCCCCTTGAGGGCGATCCTCACCGTCCGCGGCCCGCCGCGCTCCACTCTCGCCGAGGCTTTCTCCGATCCCTGGGACACGACGACGTCGTAGGCGCCGGCGTCCGCGTACTCGAGGGGATAGAGCGAGAAGGTTCCGGAGGCGTAGGTCCTGCCGGAAGTCAACCGCTTCCCGTTCGCGGACGCCGTCACGGCCGCGCCGTTCACGGGCTTCCCCTCCCCGTCCGTCACCGTTATCACGATGCGCTCGCCCACGCGGAGCGGGTACTGGTCGATGCCGCGCCCGTAGTCGTCGAGGAACTTGAGGTAGTAGTTGAACTGCTCGTTGTCGTCGGAGTAGCCGGCCTTGAGCCCCGACTCCGCCTTCGCGCTCGTCCGGCGCGGAGAAGCGGAGGAGGGCTTGCCGGGCGCTTCCTTCGCCATTTTCAGCGAGCCTTCCTCCCCTAAAGCGCCCTTGCCGTCGAGCTCGGCCTCCGTGAAGAACCCGTCCTTCGCGTCGGAATCGCCGCGGAGGCCGCCCGACGCCGAATCCGCGGGAGCGGGAACGAGAACGGGCGCGGGGACTTCCCCGGGAGACTCCTCGTCCGCCGCATCGCGCTTCGCGGCCTCCGCCGCGGCGGGAGCGGCGCCCGCCGCCGAAACCTTGACGGCGGACGGCATCGATCCGCAGGACGCGAACGCGAGGGCCGCGGAGAGGCAGGCGGCGATCGAGACGAGGATGCGGGCGGACTTTTTCACGGGACACCTCCGGATGGGGATTCGCGATTCATACTCTACACCCCGGGAACGGCTTTTCCCAGGAAGGGCCGTCGCGGACGGTCCCCCTCGGCGGAGGGGGCCGCTCCGGCCGCATGGAGCGCCGGGAAGGCGAAAGCGAACGCCGTGCCCGCCTCCGCGTTCAGGGAGTAAGACCCCCCGAGCTGGCGGCAGAGCGTCTCCACGAGCTTGAGCCCCAGGCCGGCGCGGCCGCACGCGGCGGGATCGAAGCCCGGACCGTCGTCGGCGAGCCTCAGTATCCACTGGCCGTCCTCGCGGGCGAATTCGACCCTGATCAGCGACTCGCCCCCCTCCCTCGCGGCGTGCTTCATCGAGTTGGTGATGACCTCGGAGATGATGAGCCCGAGCGGCGTCGCCTGGTCCATGCTGAGCGACTCGTCCCCGTCGTCGACGGACATGGCCACCGTGGCCTTCGAGCCGAAGGCCTTGAGGAGGTTGGCGACGAGCTGGGGCACGTACTCGGAGGGCCGGAGGCGCGATATCCCGGTCTTGCCGTAGAGCTGCTCCTGCACGAGGGCGATGGCGAAGACGCGCTGCTGGAGCTGGCGCGCGGCGGCCTGGAAGGCGGGGTCCTTGTTCCGCGCGGCCTGAAGGCCGATGAGGCTCTTGATCACGTTGAGGTTGTTCCTCACCCGGTGGTTGACCTCCTGGAGGAGGACGTCCTTGTCCTCGAGGGCGAGGACGAGGGTCTCCTCCGTCCTCATGCGGCGCTCGATCTCGGCCTGGAGCTTGCCGTAGAGGTCGCTCAGGTAGCCGAGGGCCGCGCCGAGGACCACGCCGGAGAACTCCGCGATGGGCTTGGACGCCGGGGAGAATTCCGGATGCCCGAGGAGGTGGAAGAGGAGGAGGTTCGCGGGGAGGCCGAGGACGCCGGCCGCGAGGCCGCCCCAGAAGCCGAAGGCGACGGCTGAGACGATGACGGGGATGATGACGAAGTAGTTGGCCGAAACGGCGAGGGCGCGCCCCAGGCAGAGGACGAGCGCGGCGTAGGCGGCCGCGGCGGCGATGACGGTCGGTATCCGTAATTTGACGAAGAAGAAGCGGTGGGCGGCCGAAACCGCGTGGTCCAGTCTCGAGAAGTCCCTGACCCCGATCCGATCGCCCATACCGGAATTATCCATCCGCGCGGCCCCGTCCGCAAGTACCCGTCCGCCGCCCGGACCGCCCTTTGCCCTCAGGCGCGATCCGTGGTATCATCCCGCCATGAACCCATCGCCCCGGAAAGCGCGCGTCCTCCTGGTCGAGGACGAGGCGCTCGCCGCGCTCGAGATCCGCGAATGCCTCGAGGACCTCGGGCACACCGTGACGGACGTCATGGAGTCGGGGGACGCCGTCCTCCAGGCGGCGCTCAAGGACCCGCCCGACCTCGTCATCATGGACATCCACTTAAAGAGCTTCACGGACGGCATCGACGTCGCCTCGCGGCTCAGGATGCTGAAGAAAATCCCCGTCATCTTCATCACGGGCTACGTGGACGCCGAGATCCGCGAGCGCGCCATGCGCCTCGGGCCCTCGGCCTACCTCGTGAAGCCGATCGAGATGGACGTCCTCTCGCGCGAGGTGGACAAGGCGCTCGCCGCAGCCGGCTGAGCGGCGTTCCGGACGCGGTCCGCGCGTCCGCCTCCCGTCCGCCCCTTATCCGCCTCGCGGTTGCCGACGCCCGCGTTCGCTCGTATAATCCGAAAACATGAATCGACGCGGTCGCGCCCTCGCATTCGCTATAGCCGCTATTCTCGCTGCCGTACCTCGCCTCGCCGCCCAGGAAACGGATTCGGGGCTCGGCGATCTCGGCGCGCTCTTCCAGGCCCTCTCGAGCCCCGCGCCGACCCCCGCGCCCTCGAAGGCGGGAGCCCTCAAGCCCCGGGCCCCCGTCGCCC
>CAYNQK010000161.1:0-3706 GCA_964399285.1 uncultured Spirochaetales bacterium
GAGGGCAAATTCCGCGAGGACCTCTACTACCGGCTCAACGTGGTGGAGATCCGCCTCCCGCCCCTCCGTGAGCGCCCCGACGACATCCCCTTCCTCGCGACCCACTTCCTCGAGAAGTACGCGAAGGCGCACGGAAGGGCCGTCGAGGGATTGAGCCCCCAGGCCATGCGGCTCCTGCAGACCTATGCCTGGCCCGGCACCGTTCGCGAGCTCGAGAACGTCATCGAGCGCGCCGTCCTCCTCTGCCGCTCCGGGCCCATCGAAGCGGCCCACCTCCCCGCGTCCCTCGGCCGCGGAGCCGAGGTCGAGACGACGGGGCTCTCCGCCCCCCGCTGGGTGGAAACCTACCTCAAGGGCCGCCCCTCCGCGGGCAAGGCATGGGACGACGTCATCGGCGCCGCCGAGCGCGAGCTCATCCAGCAGGCCATGCTCATGAACGGCCGCAACAAGGTCCGCACCGCCGACTTCCTCGGCATCAACCGGAACACCCTCAGGGCGAAAATAGAGCTCTACGGGCTCGAATAGGGGGGGGCGCCGCATTCCTTCATGATGGAATGAAAGCGGATTTGTCGGGTTCGCAGGGCCTGATTTGAAGAACAACAGTCTCAGTCGGGCGCGGAAGACCGCGATTCCTAACACTACGCTTCGCTCCGTTATGCCTTCGGCTCGACTGTTGTTCTTCAAACCACCCGCGCTTCCCGGGTGCCTTTCATTCTATCATGAAGGAATGAGGCGGGCGTCTATTCTCGTTCGATCAGTCAAGGAAGATAGGATGCGGGGTAAAAACCTTTTTGGGAAAAAGGTTTCCACCCCGCGCCCCGCCTTCCAAAAAGAGGGGAGGGGAGGGAGGGCGTCGGGAGGGATTATCTTCCATGAGGGTTTATTGATAATGATTATCATTATCAATATTAGGGACGATCGTACATTCCGCATTCGAGAACGCTTATTACTTCACGGCGTTCGCTTCGCGCTTGATCCGATCAGCAGGTTCTCCACGATGCGCTTCGCTCGATCGCAGAAAGCGATTACACGGTCGGCTCCGATCGCCTCATTCGGCTCGACCTTGAGGTGGCGGAAGGCCTTCACGCCGACGGATTCTGAATCGCAGCCGCGGGGTTTCGGGATCAGGTGGAAGTGGATGTGCTTGAAGCCCTCCATCTCCGCGAAGCAGGCCACGTATTCCCTGTCGAGGTCGAGGATCTCGCGCATGGCGGCGATCGCGGCGAACTGGATGTCCGCGAGCTCGCTCCATTCCGCTCGATCGAGTTCGTGAAGGTTCTCGCAGTGCCTGCGCAGGACCGCCACGAGCCAGCCCTCCCGGCTCGTCGGGTACGCGTGCTCGAGGAGCCAGCGCTCGCCTGGGTAGATCGTGGCCGCGGGCGATATGCGTTTGATGCCCGCGTTCGCCTCGCAGGAGCGGCATCCCGGACTCGTCGCCGGACCGTCCGTCTGTTCCATCGGTTCAGCCTCCGTATCCCATTTCCGCGAGGGCCCGCTCCGCCTCGGCTATCTCGTCGTACGGGACCGTTCCGCTCGAGCCGATGATCGAGTTCTCGTGGCCCTTCCCGAGGAGCGCCACGATGTCTCCCTCGCGGGCCGCGGCGAATGCCGCGCGGATCGCCTTCGGCCTTTCCGGGATGACGAGGAGGTCGTCGCCGATTTTCCGCTCGGGGCATCCCGCCGCGATCATCAGGAGGAGCTCCGTCGGATCCTCTCCGCGCGGATCCTCGTCCGCGAGCACGACGAGGTCGGCGTAGTCGGATGCGATCCTTCCCTGCATCGGCCGCTTCTCCACGTCCCGTTCTCCGCCCGAACCGAACACGAGGATGAGCTTCCCGCGGCACCTCTCCCGGAGCGGCGGGATCACGGCCTTGAACGATGAGGGCGTGTGCGCGTAGTCGACGACCACGGCGAAGGGCGGGCCCCGATCGATCGGCGGCATCCTGCCGCGGACCGGGCGGAGCGAGGGGAGGAGGGGGGCGAGCTCGAGGGGATCGCGGCCCAGGACGCCTGAGGCCGCGAGCGCCGCAGCCATCGCGTTCATGACGTTGAACGACCCGGGGAGGTCGATGCGCGCCCGTGCCGGCTTTCCCTTCCAGGAGAGGGTGAAGGAGGAGCCGCGGCCGTCCTCCGCGAGGGCCGCGGCCCTTAGGTCGGCGGCCTCGGACCATCCGAAGGAGACGATTCGCCTCCTCGTCGCGGACGTGAAATACGACGCCGAGGGATCGTCGGCGTTCACGACCCCGAAGGGCTCGAGCGCGCGTTTGCGCACGCTCCAGTCCGCGCCCGGATCGCGGTCGAGGGCGCGGAAGAGGTTCGCCTTGTCGTCCCGGTAGGTTTCGAAGTCTCCGTGGAATTCCAGGTGCTCGTGCGTGACGTTCATGAAGACGCCGACGTCGAAGGCCACGCCGGAGAGCCTTCCGAGGCGCGGCGAGAGCCCGTGGGAGGACGCTTCCAGCACGGCGGCCTCGGCGCCGTTAGCGCGCATGGCAGCGAGGGCCGCGTGGATGGCGGGCGCCTCAGGGGTCGTCTGGTGCTCGGGATTGGCCCCCGCCTCGGCCCCGAGCTTGTGCTCCACTGTGGAGATGAAGCCCGTCCTCGATCCTGCGAGCTCGAGGAGCTGCGATACGAGCGAGACGGTCGTGCTCTTGCCTTCGGTTCCCGTGACGCCGATGACGATGAGGTCCTTGGCGGGATCGCCGTTGAATGCACGGGCGACGGGCGCCATGGCGAGGCGAGCGTCCTCGACGAAAACGAGGACGGCGCGCGATGCCTGGGCGGGGAGCCCGTCCTCGCCGCTTTCGAGGATCACCGCGGACGCGCCCCGGTCGACCGCGTCCCCGATGAAGCGCCTCCCGTCGGCGTGGATGCCCGGGAGGGCGAAGAAGAGGTAGCCGGGTTTCACGGCGCGCGAATCGTACGCGAGGCCCGTGATCTCGGGGTCGGCGCCGGAGGATGAGCCGGGGATCAGCTTCAGCGTTCTCGCGTCGCTCAGGATACTGGAAAGCCTTGGTGCCATCGGCGCCATCGTATCTGAGGAAGATCGCTCGGGCAAGCCGTGGCCGGAAGAGGCGCGCCCTTTCGATTGACGCGTTTTTCCACGCCATGGGCGCGAATCCCCGTGCGATTTTCCGGCATGTGCCGCTTTATTCCTCATCGTCCGTCGATTCGATGAATGAAAAGGCAGCTGAAGCTCGCGTCCCTAAGGCGCAGGACGGGATGTTCCGCGTCCGCTTATCGGAAAATCCGCCATTTTCGCTTGATTTTCCATTATTCCGCCATATCGAGGCCGCACTCTCGGTTCGCGCCCGTCATGGCACGGTCCCTGCATAGAGAAAGCGAGCACTGTGATAAGGAGGATCTATAATGAAGAAGCTGCTCATCGTCCTCGCCCTCCTCTTAGCGATGGGAGGCGCTTTCCTGGCCGCGCAGGATAGCTACACTAAAGAGGAATCAGACGCGGCCTTCGCAACCAAGGGCGCGACCACCATGATCTGGATGGTCGTGGGAGCCGCCCTCGTCTTCGTCATGCAGGCGGGCTTCGCCCTGGTGGAGGTCGGCCTCACGCGCGCGAAGAACACGGCGAACATCCTCATGAAAAACCTGATGGACTTCTGCCTGGGATCCCTCGCTTTCTTCTTCGTGGGATGGGGGCTCATGTACTGGGCGAGCAAGGGTGGGTGGTTAGCATAGAAACAGTTATTAC
>CAYNQK010000162.1:0-3455 GCA_964399285.1 uncultured Spirochaetales bacterium
GGAATTCACGCACGTGAACTCACGCATGCCCGGAGGAGGCCGATGTCCCTGTTCACCCATGACAGCCGGTTCATGCGCTTCATGGATCGCCTCGTCGACGTCGTTTTCCTCAACCTGCTCTGGATCGCCTTCAGCCTCCCCCTCGTCACGATCGGAGCGTCGACGGTCGCCGCGTTCTCCGTGACCCTCGGGATGGTCGACGAGGAGGGCGGCGGCGTCTTGAAGCGATTCCTGAAGGGATTCAGGGAGAATCTCCTGCAAGGGACCGCTCTCTGGCTCCTCACCTCCGTCATCCTCTACGGCCTGTACATAGAATGGCAGTTCGCGCTCAAGAGCCCCGATCCGCCTCTTTGGCTCCTCATCGCATGCATCGTCTCCAGCGCCTTCGCCTTCGCGACCTTCGCGTACGCGTATCCCCAGGCGGCGCGGTACCGGAGCGGAATCGGCCGCATCCTCCAGAACTCCTTTAGGATCAGCGTTCGGTATCCCCTCAGGACCCTCGTCCTCGCCCTCGTGGTGGCGCTGGAGATATTCCTCTTCTCCAGAAACCCCGTCATGGCGATATTCGGCGTCATCGCCGGTCCGATGATCCTCGTCTATACGATATCAGGCATCGCGCTGCCGATCTTCCGAATCATCGACCGGGAGAGCGGTAGCGGCATCGGCCGCGAGAGCGGCAAGGGAATCGACCCGGAAAGCGGCTCGAGCCAGGACGGCATGCCGAAGGCATGAAGAGCACGCCGAAGGCATGAAGAGCACGCCGAAGGCATGAAGAGCGCGCCGAAGGCATGATGAGCGCGCCGGAAGCCTGAGAAGCGCGCCGGCTTCCCGCGTCCCCGCGGCCGTGGCGGGCCCGGACCATGAGCGCATGCAGGATTATCCCGACCACTTCATGGCGCATCGCTCTGTCTTGAGCCGATTCGCGCCCATTGCTTTCCCGTCCCGCATGGAATATAGTTAGGTAATACCTAACTAAAAGGAGCGGCCGTGGCGAAGGACGGAGCGGGGGCGGCGGGAAAGGACGGATTGGCGGAGACGCTCGAGGAGTGGTCGAAGGTCCTCCAGGACATCGGCTCGAGCCTCTACCTCAGGGCCTTCGCGGACGAGGGGATAGCCTCGCTCGGGGTCGTGCAGCTCCGGTACTTTGAGCTCATAACGAGAAATCCGGGCGTGACGCCGGGCGAACTCGCGGAGACGATGGCCGTCACGAAGCCGACGGTGGCGGGCGTCGTGGCCGCGCTCGCGCGGAAGGGGCTCGTGAGGAAAGGAAAGTCGGAGGCGGACGGCCGGTCGTCGCCGCTCTTTCTCACGGAGAACGCCGAGCGGATCGCCGCGTACCGCCGGTCCATGTACGCCCTGATGGCGCGGAGGATCAGGAGGACGCTGAGCGCCCGGGAATGCGCGGCGCTCTCAGGGCTCATGAGGAAATCCCTCGGGAAGCTTCCGAGGAAGGAGGGCGTATGACGGGGAATCCGGGGAAAGGCTTCGTCCTGCTCGCGGGAGGGGGATTGGGCGCGTGGATCTGGGAGCGCCTCATCCCGCTCCTCCGATATCCCGCCTTGGCCGTCGACCGGCGCGTCGAAGGCGACGTCCGGCGCGCCTCCCTGGGCGATTGCGCCGGTCACGTAGCGGACGAGGCGAGGAGGGCCTGCTTCGACGAGGCCATCATCGTGGCGCATTCGGGGAGCGGGATCCTGGCGCCCCTCGTGCCGGAAGCCTGTCCGGCCGCGCGGCGCATCGTCTTCGTCTCCGCCGCCGTGCCCGCCGAAGGGGCGAACATCCAGCAGGGGCTTCCCGCGTGGATGAGGCTCGCCAACTCCCTCGCCATCAGGCTGAACTCCAAGCCCTATCCCGCGCGGAGGATGGAAAAAACCGTGCGCGGGAAATTCTGCAACGATTGCGACGAGGAAACCATCCAGCTCGTGCTGGGGCATGATATGAATCCCGAGCCGCCCTCCGTCCTCTCGGAACGCGCGCGGAGGGCGGGGCTGAGGCGCGTACCGGGAACCTACCTGCGTCTCATGGACGACCGGACGATGTCGAGCGAGCGGATGGAACGTCTGGCGGCGAACTACGGCTGCGAGGAGATCCTGGACTGCCCCGGCGACCACCTCGCCATGCTCGGGCGTCCGCGCGAGCTGGCCGCGGCGCTCAACGGGATCGCGGAGCGGGAATGGGGAGATACCTGAGCGCGCGAGCGCTTCGCGAAGCTTAGTGAGAGCTAGCCCCTGGTCCCAGCGATCTTCCGGCCCGCCGTATCGCATCTGGGATGAGGGGAATGAAATCCTGTCCCCTGAATAAAGGGGCTCCGTTCAGGGGAGAAGGGCGAGAGCCCTTTTCCCCTCCTTCATTTATGGAAAAGAAAAGGGATCACCGTGCTTCGTTCAATATTGATTGGACTTACCAGAAAAAAAGAGTTGCGTATTTTAGTAAATCGA
The DNA here is from genome assembly GCA_964399285.1 of uncultured Spirochaetales bacterium. Classification (GTDB taxonomy): domain Bacteria; phylum Spirochaetota; class Spirochaetia; order Treponematales; family JBGSOB01; genus CAYNQK01. Next base: position 2,439 of record CAYNQK010000162.1, read on the forward strand.
TTTACCATACGGTCTGCATCAGGAGCCATGTCGGGGGACAGGAGCCAGCCTTTCACCTGAGTTTATTCTGTAAGTAATTTACGGTGAACGAGATAAGGGGGGAAACGATGAGGAGATTGAATCAGAGAGGAAAGCGGGCGATTCGTGGCGTCATTAGTTTATCGATACTCCTCATCGCTCTGGTTGCCTGCGTTTCATCGAAGGATGCCGGGAAGGCTCCCGCGCGTGAAAACGATACGGCCGTATTCACCGATATTCCCGCTGACAGGATCGCCTCGCTCCTCTCGCCGGGATGGAACCTCGGGAACCAGCTCGAGGGGATCAGGATCGTGACCGACGCGGCCACGGGGATTTCCAAGACCTATCCGAGCGAGACTGGCTTCATGGCCACGAAGATCACCCGGGAACTCATCCACGCGGTGAAGGAAGCGGGGTTCAAATTCGTCCGCATCCCCGTCTCATACCTCGATTTCATCGACGACGCGAACGGCTACAGGGTGAAGCCCGAATGGCTCGCGCGGATCAAGGAAGTCGTGGACATGTGCGTCGCCGAGAAGCTCTATTGCATGGTCAACATGCACGGCGACGGCTACATCACCGTCAAGAACTCCTGGCTCCTCTGCGCCGCCGAGGACCAGGCGCCCATCCTGGAGAAGTACTCCGCGGTGTGGAGGCAGGTGGCGGAGCTCCTCAAGGACTACGACGAGTCGGTGATCCTGGAGTCGATGAACGAGGAGTTCGACGGCAAGTACGACGGCGTGAAGGACAAATTCTACGAGAACATCAACGCCTACAACGAGGCCTTCGTGAAGGCCGTCCGCGGGACGGGCGGCAACAACGCGCGGAGATGGCTCCTCGTGGCGGGATGGAACACCAACATCGACCAGACCGCGGACGGCTTCGGGACCGAGGGGCGCTTCAGGCTCCCCAAGGACGACCGCCTCATGGTGTCGCTCCACTACTACGATCCCTGGGGCTTCTGCGGGGGCGAGAACGGGACCGCCACCCAGTGGGGCT
>CAYNQK010000163.1:0-3381 GCA_964399285.1 uncultured Spirochaetales bacterium
ACCATGGTCGAGACCGAATCGGACTCCGCGAGGCAGGTCTTGAGCGCGAGCATCACGCGGGAAATCTCTCCCCCCGAGGCGATGCGGGCGAGGGGCCGTTCGGGCTCCCCGGGGTTGGGGGCGATGAGGAACTCGACGTCGTCCATCCCGTACTGGCCGACGACCGGCCTCCCCGAGCCCGAGTCCTTCTTCCCGAGAGACACCGAGAACCCGGCCTTGGGCATCCCGAGCGAGCGGATGATCGAAGCGACCTTGTCCCCCAAGGACAGGGCGGCCTTGGAGCGTTTCTCGTGGAGGACCGTCGCTCGCTTGAGGACGTCCCGCTCGAGGGCGGTCATCTCGCCCTGGATCCCCTCGCGGTCCTGCTCGAGGTTCTCGAGGCGCTCGAGCTCGGCGCTCGATTCCGCGAGCTTCCTCAGGGCTTCCTGTACGCTGCCGCCGTGCTTCTTCTTGAGCCGGTGTATCGTCGCGAGCCGGGACGAGACCTCGTCGAGCCGCTCCGGCGAGAACCTCACCGATTCGATATAGGACTTGAGGGACTCCGAGGCGTCTTCGAGTTCGTAGTAGGCGTCGTCCAGGCGGCGGCCCAGCGCCGAGATGGCGTCGTCGATCCCGGAGGCGGAGTCCATGGCCTGCCGCGCGGCGCGTAGGCGCGAGAGCGCGCCCTCCCCCGAACCGCAGAGGCCGTCGCGAGCGGCGACGAGGAATTCGCTGAGCTTCTCGAACTGCGAGAGCCGCTTCTCCTCGGCCTCGAGCTCTTCCTCCTCGCCCTCCCTGAGCTTCGCCTCCGAGAGTTCCTTGATGGCGTAGGAGAGGAGCTCCTTCCGCGACTCGCGCTCGGCCTCGCTCGTGAGGAGGCGCTCCAGGGCGCGCTTCTTCTCCACGAGGGCCGCGAAAACGGACGAGTACTCGGCCACCTCGCCCTCGATTCCGGCGAATCGGTCGAGATAGGGCCGATGCCGCTCCGGCAGGAGGAGGGACTGGTGCTCGTGCTGGCCGTGCACGTCGACGAGAAGGGAGGTGAAGTCCCTGAGATCGGTCCTGGTGACGGGCACGCTCTGGATATAGGCCGTGCCGCGCCCGCCAGCCTTCAGCGACCTCCGGACCACCACGGCGCCGTCCTCGGACTCGATGCCGCGCGCCTCGAGCCAGGCGGCGGCCTCCGCGCAGGCGCGGATGTCGAACACGCCCGAGACCATGGTCTCCTCGGCTCCGGAGCGGATCGAAGCTGCGTCCGCCTTGTCCCCGAGGATGAAGCCGAGGGCGCCGATCATGATGGACTTGCCCGCGCCCGTCTCCCCCGTGAGGAGGTTGAGCCCGGGTCCGAATTTCACCGTCATGCGGTCGATGATCGCGAAGTCGCGGATCGTGAGCTCTTCAAGCATCGCGCCCTCCCGACCAGGAGAGCTTGGTGCGGAGGACGTCGTAGAAGGACATGCGGCCGGAGGGGACGATGAGGGCGGGGTACGCCGCCGCCCTGAAGACGACGAGGTCGCCGCCGCGAAGGGGCCGGCTCACCTGTCCGTCCATGGTGAGGATCATCTCGCCGCGCTGCTCGTCGTCCATGCGCACCTCCACCGAGCTCTCCGAGGGGAGGACGAGGGGCCGGTGCGAGAGGGTGAAGGGGCAGATGGGGTTGAAGACGAAGGCTTCGATGTTCGGCGGGAGGATGGGGCCTCCGGCGGCCAGGGAGTACGCCGTGGAGCCCGTGGGCGTGGAGATGAGGAGCCCGTCGGCCCGGTAGCGCCCGAGGTCCTGTGCGCAGCACTCCGGTCCCGTCGAGACGACCCGGGCGCCGAAGGAGATGAGCTTGGCCGCGCCGCTCCCCGTGATCGCGCCCTCGTTGAGCGCGGAGAAGCGATCTCCGGATCCCGACTCGCCGCGGAGCTCCGCTTCGAGCATGAGGCGCCGCATGGGCTTGAGCCCGCCGTCGAGGAAGAGGCCGAGGCATTCCCGCCATTCGTCCTTGCCGATCTCGGCGAGGAACCCGAGCCTGCCCAGGTTCACGGGGAGGATGGCGACGCCCTTGGGCGCGAGCGAGCGGGCCGCGAAGAGGACGCTGCCGTCGCCGCCCAAGGAGACCGCGAAGGCGTAGTCCCGGTCCGGCACGGCCTGGATAGACCCGTCGTAGACGCACGGATCGACGGAGTAGCCGCGCGACTCGAGCTCCGCCCTCACCGCGTCGCCAAGGGCGCGTGAGCCTTCCTTGAGGAGATTGACGATCAGGCACACCCTCGGCTTCGAAGCCATAACCGTCCGTTTCGCCCGATCAGGGCAGGGTCGACAGTACCTTGATGATCTTCTGCGCCGCGCCGGCGCCGATCCTCGGGTGCAGGGGGAAGAGGACGCAGCGGAGCGCGAGGGCCCTGGCCTGCGGCACGGGCCACTCCCGCTCGTCGAGGAGGGCGATCGTGCAGCCGGACGCGGCGTCCTCGGTGTCGATGTCCTTCTTCCGAGCGTACGCGCGCGCGTCCCGCGCCCCGCTCCGGAGGACGACGGGGAAGGAATAGTACGAGGGCTCGCCCTCCCCTTCCTGCGCGAGGAGGGCGTGCCGCGATTGCAGGAGGGCGCGCTGGAAGAGCCCGAAGAGCTCCTTCCTCCGCTCCTGGAAACGGGGGAATTCCTTGAGCTGCGCGAAGCCGAGCGAGGCGTTCATGTCCGACATCAGGGTCTCCCTGGGCATGCCCTCGACGGCCGACCTGAGCGCGGCCGCCTCCCGCTTTCCGCGCGCGAACACGAGCGCGCCCTCGCCCGAGGTGATGGGCCCGCCCGCCTCGAGCGAGACGACGCATATGGTCCCCGAGTCGCCCGCTTTCCTCGAGCCCGAGTACGCGCCCAGCGTATGGCTCACATCCTCGATAATGGGCGTCCCCGCTTCAGCGAGGGCGTCGAAATTCGGCATGATCCCGAAGGAGCCCGACGCGACGATCGCCTTGGCGCCGGAGGCGACGAGCCTCTTGGCTTCCTCGGGATCGATGGCTCCCGAGCCTTGGACGACGTCCGCCCAGCGGGGCTCGAACCCCTCGGCCCTGACGGCGTAGCCGTAATACGAGGGCGCGAGCGCGGAGCAGGCGACCGGCGACCCCGCGTCCAGTCCGAGGCAGCGCAGGGCGACCCTGAGCGCCTCAACGGGCGAGCGGAGGCCGGCGACGTACTCGCAGGCGAGGAATTCCTTCGCCTGCGCCATGAAGCGGGAGTACGCCGAGCCCGGCCCCAGGTCGTCGGTCACGAGGCAATTGAGCACCGAGTCCATGTCCCGGCGCCTGATGTAGGATGAGATGACGGGGGTTTTCATGGTTCCGCTCTATTTCCGGAGCTCGCCGATTTTCTGGAGTTCCTTGGCATTGAACATTTTCCTGATGTCTAGGATGATGAGGTAGC
>CAYNQK010000164.1:0-3290 GCA_964399285.1 uncultured Spirochaetales bacterium
CCCTTCTTCACCGGCAAACAGAAGCGCGGTGACCCCGCGGGACGCATCGACCGCTTCCGCAAGAAGTACGGGATCAAGGAGTAGGCGCCCTCGGGCGCTCTCCCCCCGCGGAAGCGAAAGCCCCGGCATCGCCGGGGCCTTTTTTTTTATCCCGCGGACGCTCTTCTCGGTGCGCTCGCTTCCCGCTCCCCTGCCCTCTCGGCCGAATCCCTGTTTGCCGCCCGGCCCGTCAGCCTGTCTGTGGCGGGCCGCCTGCCGTCTCGGCACTATCAGCCGTCGAGGGCCGCCAAGGCGGCTCGGAGCCGCGCGACGGCTCGTCCGCGGTGGGAATGAGCGTTCTTTTCGTCCTCGCTCAGTTCAGCGACGGATTTCCCGAGCGGCGGGAAGAAGACCACGGGGTCGTACCCGAAGCCGCCCCGTCCCCGCGGGGCGCGGAGGAGCGAGCCCTCCATGGCCTCCTGCACCGCGATCAGGCGTCCGTCCGGAAAAAGAAGGACGAGGGCGCAGACGAAGCGGCAGGAACGATCCTCGACCGCGTCCATCTCCCCGAGGAGGAGCGCGTTCCGCTCCTCGGAGGAAAGCGGCCGCCCGTCCTCTGAGCCGTAGCGCGCCGAGCGGATGCCGGGCCGGCCCCCGAGCGCGTCGACGCATATCCCCGAGTCGTCCGCCAGGATCGGCAGGCCCGAGCGCGAAGCGAGGGTCCGGGCCTTCTTCATCGCGTTCTCGAGGAAGGTCTCGCAGTCCTCCTCGACCTCGGCGGAGACGCCCGCTTCCGCGGGCGAGCGCACGTCCACGCAGGGGAAAAGCGCTCGGATCTCCGCGAGCTTATGGGCGTTCGAGGAAGCGAGGAGGATTTCCATGGGCGCGAGCATAGAACGCCTCGCCGCCCGAGCGCAAGGCCGCGCTCCGCTTCTTGAGGTAATGGAGCCCCGAGTCCACGGTGCCCTTCGGCAATCCGAGGACCAGGGCGATCTCCTCGTTGGTGGGATCGGCCTGTACCGCGCGGACGCGCTCCCTCGCGCGAGAGAGCCGCATCCGGTACCGCTCCGCGAGGACCTCCCATTCGCGCCTCCGCTCGGGATCGTTCTCCGCCTTGGCCCTCCCCTCGTAGTAGCAGAGGCCCGAGAAGACCTTGTCCCGCACGCGGAGCTGGACTTCCCTCCGCTCGAGGCGCTCGGACGCGAGCTCCCTCAGGGCCTCGATCCTGGACCGGAGGTGCGCGCTCCCCGTGCCCGTGATCGCCCCGAGTCGCTCGATCTGCTCCTCCGTGAGCGAGAAGGCGCACTTGAGCGCCAGGAAGAGGACGCGCTTCCCCGTGGATTCCACCGAGGCCGAGCGCGTTGCGTCGGGCGATATCGAGGCGAGGAATTCGCGTCCCTCGGGCGGCGCTTCCGATACCGGATCAGCGCCGCCGCCGGGATCGCGGCCGCCCGCCGCCTCGTTCGCTTCGGCGTTCGCATCGGTTCCGCGCTCGGTCGGCAGGGCTCGGATCATGCATTCGGATTCGCGGAACGACTTGTCCCGATCCTCGATGTCGCGCGCCCGCTTGAAGTACCTGAGGCTCGTCGCGAGATAGGGGCCGAATCCGCGCTCCCGTGGCCGGTACCGGCCCACGAGCCTCTCGATCCGGTGGTAGAATCCCCCGATGAGGTCGAGGAGCTCCACCCGGTCCTTGAATCCGTAGCGCGCGCGCTCGGCGACCATGTTCTCCACGATCCTGCCGTAGAGTTCCGAGCCGCCTTCCTTCCTCATCGCGGCGTCTCTGATGGACTTTTCTAAATCGTTTTCCATGTTTCGGCACCTCCACGCCGATGCCAGGGGCATTGCATGAAGCGTGCCAACGGGGATGGCATGACGGGATCCCGAAATGCGCGGGCATTTCGCTGATTCCATGAGGAATAGCCGCGATTAATCGCGGAGCCGCGGTTATTTAGGTTACGGGAGCGGAACGAAGGTATCGATGGGAGGGATCAGCCCGCCTGGCCGAGCGAGTCGAGGGCCTCGAAGGCTTTGCGGAATTCCTCCATGATCCTCGGCTTCACGTCGTCGATCTTTCCCTTGACGTAGAGCCCGGCGGCGTGGAAGTGCCCCCCTCCGCCGAGAGCCGCCGCGATGGCGGCGACGTTCACCTTCTCGCGGGAGCGGAATCCCACGGTGCAGGCCTCCTCGCTCTCCTGCCTGACGATCACGATCGCCTCGCAGCCCTCGATGCCCTGGATGAGCTGGTAGAGCGCGTCCGAATCCCTTCCCTCCAGCCCGAATCGTTTCGTGTCCTCTAGGGTCTCGTACGAGTACATGAGCCGCCCCCCGAAGGAGGGCTCGAGCCGCATCAGGATTTCCCCGAGGAGGAGCCGCGATTCCAGGGACTTCCCCCCGTGCATCGCGTGGAAGACGCGCTTGGGCGAGGCGCCCGCGTCCGCGAGCCGCGCGGCCGCTTCGAGGGTCCTCGACGAACCTGAGTCGAGGTGGCGGAAGAATCCCGTATCCGTGCAGAGCCCGAAGAGGAGGAGCTCCGCCTCCTCCGCGTCAGGGCCATCGCCCATCGCCTCCATGAGCTCGAGCGCGAGGAGGGCGGCCGCCGGGGCGCCGGGATCCACGAAGAGGGCGTCGCCCGCGTGGTCTCCGGCGGCGTGGTGGTCGATCACGGCGAGGGGGAGAGCGCCTAAGGCCTCCGCGCAGTCTCCCGCCCTCGAGAGGTCCGAGCAATCCAGGAGGACGCATGCCCAGCCCGTTTCCTTCGCGCCCTCCGGCGGGGCGGCCGCGAAGAGCCGCTCGTAGGCCTTGACCTCGGGGCGCTTGAACGGACCCGACGAGACGAGGAAGGTTTTCTTGCCCCTGCGCTCGAGCCAGCGCGCGAGCGCGAGTTGGCTTCCCACGCAGTCGCCGTCGGGCTCCTTGTGGCCAGCGACGACGAAGCTCCCGTACCGGTCAAGGAATTCGATGAGCGGATTGAGGTCGTGCTTCATGATCCCCCGCAGTAAAGGAGCGCGCCCTGGCTCTCGCCCCCGGATACGCGGATCGAGTCGCCCGCTCGGTAGGCGTCGACCTCGGTCCTGAATCCGCGTCGCTCGAAGTATAGTCCGGGCTCGACGGAAAAGCACGACCCGGGCAGGATTGCGCGGTCGTCGGGGAATTCCACGGAGTCGAGGTTGACGCCCGACCCGTGGCAGGCCGTGTCTATCCCGTGCCCAGTACGGTGCCTGAGCCCCTCCGCGACGCCCATCTCGGCCGCGAGCGAGCGCACGCGCGCGTCGACGGACCGCCCCGTGACCGTCCTCCCCGCCCCGATC
>CAYNQK010000165.1:0-3280 GCA_964399285.1 uncultured Spirochaetales bacterium
GTCGGCTCCGTCGGACTCCCGACGAGGCCCGGATTCGCGAGGACGATGTCGCCGGTCCTGATCGGAGGGGCGACGCGGAGGGCGCGGAGTTCCTCGAGGATCGCGGGGATGAGGGCCTTGGGGACGGGGGAGGCGGATTTGCAGGGGAGCATCGCGGGAGAGGGGCGTTCGGCGCCGTTAGGCTTCCGCGCGATCCTCACGACGGCGGTGAGGACGCGGCGCGGATCGACGAGCTCGCTCTCAGCGTAGGCGAGGCCGCGCGCGCAGCGGTTTCCGGTCACCTCGGGCGGGGAGCCCTCGACCGGCTTCACCGAGAGGCGGCAGCCTATCGGGCAGACGACGCAGATCATGCTCCGCTCCCCGCTCACGTCGAGCCTCCCGCCCGGAGGCGCAGCTCGAATCCATTCGCGCCGGCGCCCGTCTTCGATCCGTCGATATCGAGCGATATCATCTCGGGCGGGCGCACGAAGCGGAGACGCCGTTTCATGAGGACCTCCTCGCCCGATACGAGCTCGAGCGTGGCGTCCTCGGCCCAGACGAGGGATCTCGCGTAGATCCTGTTGACGCGCCCGGGCTCGATCGCCGAGGGCGCCACGTAGCGGAGGTTGGGCCCGGCCTTGAGGGGGATGCCCGCGGCGCCGCGCTCGCCCGCGGCCCAGCGCGCCGCCCAGGCGCCCGCGCGGCGCGCCTCCTCCGCGGCGTAGTCTGCGAGGTCGTGAACGTGATGGACGTTGCCGCAGGCGAAGACGCCGGGGAGGCCCGTCATGAGGCGGGCGTCGGTCCAGGGTCCGCCCGTCATGGGATTGAGTGCGACGCCCGCTTCGCGCGAGAGCTCGTTCTCAGGCACGAGGCCGACCGAGAGGAGGGCCGTGTCGCAGGGGATGATCGACGTCGCCGAGAGGTCCGGCGCGCCGTTCCTCAAGGGCGCGGTCTCGACGCCCTCGACCCGGTCCCGCCCGATGATCCGCACGGTGGCGCGCGCGAGGAGGAGGGGGATGCCCCAGTCCTCCAGGCACTGCGCGACGTTGCGCGGGAGGCCCGAGGGCCGTTCCTGGATCTCCACCACGGCCTTCACCGCGCAACCGGACCAGGCGAGGCGCCGCGCCATGATGAGGCCGATGTCGCCCGAGCCGATGATGACGGCTTCCCTGCCTGGGAGGTAGCCGTCGACGTTGAGGAGGCGCTGGGCGAGGCCGGCGGTGAAGACGCCCGCGGGGCGGGAGCCCGGGATGCGCACGTTTCCGCGGTTGCGCTCCCTGCAGCCCATGGCGAGGACGACCGAGCCCGCCTCGATCCTGAAGACGCCGCGGAGGGGCGAGGCGCAGAGGAGCGAGAGCCCGCCGTCCGACGGCGAGAGGGAGAGGACGGTCGTGGAGCAGAGCTCCTCGACGCCCGCGTCCGCGCAGGAACGCGCGAGGCGCGACGCGTACTCGGGACCCGTGAGCTCCTCGTCGTAGTCGATGAGGCCGAAGCCGTTGTGGACGCACTGGGGGAGGACGCCGCCGAGGCCCTCCTCGCGCTCGATGACTGCGCAGGTCGCGCCCGAGGCGCGGACGCTCGCTGCCGCGGCCATCCCGGCGGCCCCGCCGCCCACGACGGCCACGCCGAAGGAGAGGCTCCTCACAGCTCGCCCCCGAGGACGCGGCTCGCGCCGCCGCGCTTCGTGACCTCGTCCCAGCGCTTCCCCGTCTCGCGCATGATGATCTTCACGATCTTGTACTCGCAGAAGCCGCCCTGGCACCTTCCCATCTGCGCGCGCGTGAAGTACTTCACGCCGTCGAGGGTGCCGTGCCCCGCGCGCACCGCCTCCACGATCTCGGCCTCAGAGACGCGCTCGCACCTGCAGACGACGTTCGCGAAGCGCGGGTCTTCCGCCGCGAGGGCTTCCATCTCCTCGGGCGAGGATCCGCGGAGCCGTCCCCGGCGCTCGAGCGCTGACGCGTAGCGGGCTTTCTCGCGGAGTTCCAGCCCGGCGGACCTAAGGAGGTCCTTCACGTATTCGCCGATAGCGGGCGAGGCGGTGAGCCCGGGCGACTGGATGCCCGCCGCCTGGATGAGGCGCGGGACCTTCGCCGACGGCGCGACGTAGAAGTCGTCCTCGGCGGGCGCGAGGGCGGGATCGTCGTCCCAGGAGGCGAGGACGGGCCGCGCTCCCGCGAAGTTCGCGATCGCGTCGCCCGCCTGGATCGAGGGCACGAGCGAGCGCGCCGACTCCATCACGCGATCGAGAGTCGACTGGTCGGTGTCCAGGTCCTCCTTCGAATCCGCCCAGGAGGCGCTCGGTCCCAGGAGGACCGTGTCCTCGACGGTCGGGATCACGAGCATGCCCTTGGACACCGCGCTGGGCACGGGGAAAAGGACCTTGCGCGGACGCGACGTCGTCATGCGGTCGAGGATGAAGTACTGCCCCTTGCGCGCGCGGATCGTGAAGCGCTCGGCGCCGAAGGAGCGCGAGACCTCGTCGGCGCGGAGCCCCGCGGCGTTGACCGCCCAGCGCGCGCGGAGCGAGTCGCCGCGGGCGGAGCGGAGCGTCCACGCGTCTCCCGTCCGTTCGGCCTCCGCGAGGCGGAATCCCGTGCGGAGCTCGAGGCCGTTGGCCATGGCGGATTCGACGAGCGCGAAGACGAAGCGGTAGGATTCCACGATGCCGCAGGCCGGCGCGTGGAGGCCGCCTAAGACGTCGCTCCGGAGGAGCCCCTCCATCTCGAGGACGCGGTCGCGCGAGAGGATCTCGAGGCCGATGGCGCCGTTCGCGTTCCCCCGCTCGTAGAGGGCCTGGACGGAGCGCATCTCCTCCTCGCTGAAGGCCGCGACGATGGCGCCGCATCTCCTGAAGGGGAAGTCGAGCTCGCGGCTCAGGCGGTCGAACATGAGGGAGCCCGCTATCTCGAGCCGCGCCTTGAGGCTCCCCGGGGGATGGTGGAAGCCGCCGTGGACGATGCCGGAGTTGGCCTTCGAGACGCCGAAGGAGATGTCCTCCTCGGCCTCGAGGAGGACGATGGAGAGGTCGTAGGCCGAGAGGCGCTGGGCGATGCCCGCGCCCGTGACCCCCGCTCCGATGATCGCGACGTCGTAGTCGTCTCGCACGCGACCATTGTCGTCCGCGCGGCCGCGAAAGTCAATTTACCCGAAATCGGCGGGCGGGATCGGGCGGGCGCGTCGCCGCTCCCGGCGAACGCGCGCTCCGCTCGGGCCTCAGCGCCGCCGCGACGGGCCAGGCGGTCGGGAAGGCCAGCACCGCCGCCAGGGATGTCAGGCCGCAACTCAGCGCGACGCCCGA
>CAYNQK010000166.1:0-2739 GCA_964399285.1 uncultured Spirochaetales bacterium
CTCTAACCAACTGAGCTATAGGCCCTGATGAATCCTGATAGGCTCGCGCGCGAGCCCATCAGGATTCATCTTGGACGAACGCTGCCGCGTTCGTCGTAGAGCGGTGCGCGCCGGGGGCGCGATCGCGGCGTTCATTCTCCCTAAGGAGGCCTAAAAAGTCAAGAACGAGCGCGGCTGGACGGTCCTTGCTTTCGCGGGGCCGCGGCCCTAGACTTTATCCGCCGGGCTTGAATCCCCGGCGCGGAGACGACGTGGAACGAGACGAACGATCGGCGGAAAACGGAGACGGAGCGATCCGGACGGCCATCGAACGCATGGGCAGGGAGGATCTCTACCGGATCCTGGCCGAGACCTCGCCGGAGATGATCTATCTCATCAGCCCGGACGGGATCGTGAGGTACGTCAACACCGCGGCCGCCCGGATGTTCCCGCCTCGCGTCGGAACGGTGGTCGGGAAGCGCCTTGACGAAATCTACCCTCCCGCCGTCGCCGAACGGCATCTCAAGGCGATCCGGGGAGTATTGGAGACCGGCCGTACTTTCTCGACCGAGCTCAAGGAGAGCTTCCCGGACCGCGAATGCTGGATCGACGCGCGGCTGTCCCCGGTGAAGGACTCGAGCGGCGCCGTGATCGGCGTGCTCGGGCTGTCCCAGGACATCACGGAGCGCAAGCGCGCGGACGAGGCCCTGCAGCGCGTCGACAAGCTCGACTCCCTGTCCGTCCTGGCGGGCGGCATAGCGCACGACTTCAATAACCTCCTCGGAGGCATCTTCGGCTACCTCGACCTCGCGAGGTCGAGGGCGGCCGCTTATCCGGAGATCATGTCCTACCTGGACAAGGCGCTCTACATCTACGACCGGGCCAAGGGCCTCACCCAGCAGCTCCTCACCTTCTTCAAGGGCGGAGAACCCAAGCGGAAGACGGGCCGCCTCGCGCCGGTCATCGCGGAGAACGCGACTTTCGCGCTCTCCGGCTCCAACATCAAGTGCGATTTCCGCCTGGCGGAGGATCTCCGGCCCTGCGACTTCGACGAGAACCAGATCGGGCAGGTGATCGACAACCTCGTCCTGAACGCCAAGCAGGCCATGAGCGAGGGCGGCGTCATCGTCATCGCCGCGGAGAACCTGTGCCTCCCGGACGACGGGCCCACGTCCCTCCCGGCCGGCGATTACGTCGTGATCTCGTTCGAGGATACCGGGGAGGGCATTCCGCCCGAGCACCTCGGCCGCATATTCGATCCCTTCTTCACCACCAAGGCGAGCGGCCACGGCCTCGGGCTCGCGACGAGCTATTCGATCGTCCAGAGGCACGGAGGCATCATCGAGGCGGAGTCGGCGCCGGGGAAGGGAAGCGTGTTCAAGGTCTACCTTCCCGCCTCGAGCGGGATCGTCGCCGCCGAACCGGACTCGCTCGCCGCCGAACCGGCGCGCGGCGCGGGCACGGTCCTGGTCATGGACGACGAGGCCTTCATGCGGGAAGTGATCGGCGAGATGCTCGTCGGCCTGGGCTTCGGTTTCATCGGGGCGAAGGACGGGGACGAAGCGCTCAGGATCCTCAACGAGGCCTCGGGGCGCGGCGAGACGCTCGCCGCCGTCATCCTCGACCTGACCGTTCCGGGAGGAAGGGGCGGTAAGGAGACGATCGGGGAGATCCGGAAGCGCTTCCCCGCGCTGCCGGTCTTCGCCGCGAGCGGATTCTCCGAGGATCCGGTGATCGCGAAGCCTGAAGAGTCCGGTTTCACGGACAGCCTCCAGAAGCCCTTCAGGAGGAGCGACCTGGAGCGGCTCCTGCGGAAGCGCTGATTCCCCCGCGCTCAGCGACAGCCCGTAAGCGGCTCAGCTCCGATGCTTCTCAATCCACCCGACGGCGAAGTCCACGAGGGCGCGCTGGTCCATGAGACGGGCCTCGGCCATGGCGACCTTCCCGACGCGGACGCCGCCCGAGGCCTCGAAGGCGGCGCCGATCTGGGGGAAGTCGTCCTCGTCCAGGTCCAGCTCGCGGCGGCTACTCCACGCGCGGACGCCGTTCTGGACGGCGGGGCAGCCCTCCTCGATGACGCGCTTCCCGGGCCAGGAGGCGCGGTACTCGGCGAGGTGGAGCGAGGTGTTCTTGCCGTGGCCCACGCCGAGGAGGAGGACGGAGCCCGAGAGCTCGTAGAGCCTGCCGAGGGGGCTTATGTCGTCCATGGCGAAGTCGAGCTTGTCGTCCTGGAGGAGGTAGTCCCGATGGCGGCCGCGCGCGGCGAAGGAGAGCGTAGGGTGGCCGCTCCTCGCGGCGCCGCGCTGCTTCCTGAATGCCTCGGGGATGGCGCCCATTTCCCGCGTGGGGGTGAGATCGGGGTCGAAGGCGGGCATCTCCGCGCGGATGGTCTCCACCCAGGAGGCGGGTACGGGCGGGGCCTGCCAGCGGGCGGGGTCGCTCAGGTCCGCGGAGTGCGCGGGCATGAGGAGGGTCCCCGCCTCCCCGAGGACGTCCTCGAGGGCCTGGATGACGGCGACGGGACCGCCGCAGACCCAGCCGAGGGCGGATAGGCTCGAATGGACTAAGAGGGCGTCGCCGGGCCTGACGCCGAGGGTCCGGAGCTCCCGGGCGAGGCTGGCCCTGGTGGCGGGACCGGCCTCGACGGGGGTTGCGGCTATGCGATCCTGTTCCGACATCTTCTCTCCTGGTCGACCGCCGGGAACCCGGTGCGACGTTCCTTCCCGGCCGCGGGCGCGAGTATACCCCGGTCCGGGAGGA